>JBBQIR010000018.1:0-32564 GCA_038325105.1 Coriobacteriia bacterium | reverse complement strand
GTTCCCGATGGCGGCTGGCGCCACGGCGCTCGTGAAGACCGGCTATCGCACCAAAGGCCTGGACAGCTGGAGCTACGTGCCGACCCGCGATGGCGTCGGGGTCGTGAGGGACTTCTCGCTCACGATGACGACCGACTTCGAGAAAGTCGACTTCCCGGACGGGGCCGTCTCGCCTACCAAGATCGCACACTCCGGTACCGGTTCGACGATGACCTGGAAGTACACCAACCTTGTGAGCGGTCGCCCCATCACGCTCACGATGCCAAAGCCGATGAACCCGGGTCCGCTCGCGGCCCGCATCTCTGTCTTTGCACCGATCTCGCTGCTGTTCTTCTTCGCGGGACTCGTTTTGCTCACCGCCACCCAGGGCATCCGGCTCCACCCGGTGAACTACGGGTTCCTTGCCGCCGGATTCTTCGCCTTCCACCTGCTCTTCGCCTACCTGGTGGACCGCGTCGACATCAACGTGTCGTTCCTCATTGCAGCGACCACGTCGGTGGCACTCTGCGTCGGCTATCTCTGGCTCGTGCTTGGAGCGGGCAAAGCGCTCACCGAGATTGCTGTGAGCCAGTTCGTGTTCCTGGTGCTCTTCAGCTACAGCTTCTTCTTTGAGGGGCTCACGGGTCTCGCGATCACCATCGGCTCGGTCGCAACGCTGGGCTACTTCATGATCAAGACGGCCCGCGTCGACTGGGAGACCGCCTTCAGCAAGCCGAAGGGTCTCCCGATTGCCGAGCCTTTCAGCAGCGGTCCAGCGTAATCCGGGCGTGATCCGGAGCGATTTCGCCGAGGAGTTCCGCGGTGTCGGGGTGGCAGGTGAACAGCACGATCTGGCGCTGACGCGCAAGATCTGCAACCGCCATCGCGGCACCGCGGCGGCGTTCCGGGTCGAGATTCACGAGCACGTCATCCATGAGCAGCGGCAACCCGGGACCGACCTCATCGAGCTGTGAGATCAGGCCGAGCCGAAGCGACAGATAGAGCGCCTCTGCTGTGCCGCGAGACAGGCGGTCAGTCGCCTTGGACGCCGAACGGCTGTCGAACACTTCGAGACGGTTGCTGCCGAGCGCAACGCTCAGACCCACGTAGCGATCACCGGTGATCGTGCGGAATATCTCCTCGGCGCGCTTGACCACTTCGGGCTGCCGTTCGCGCTCGAAGCGGTCCTGCGCCTTGCCGACCATGCGTGCGGCTGTCGACGTCACGAGGTAGCGATCAACTGCAGTTGCAAGCCGTTCGTGTATCGACGCCTCGGAGAGCCTGAGCTGCGCGCCGCGGTCTTCGCCGATGAGCATGTCGAGTGTCCCCTGGAGCCGCGAACGCTCCGCCGCGATCTCGTCATATGCCCCATCGGCATCGCGGGCTTCGGCCTCAGCACAGGCGAGTTGCTCGCGAAGTGCATCGAGCGAACCGCCTTCTTCGAGACCGCGCTCGGCGAGGATGGCGCGTGCTTCGTCCTTGGCGCGGACCAGCCGCTCGTCGTCGGCGGCGATGCGTGCATTCAGGTCGCTCACGACATCCTCTTGCTGAGCCCGTCCAAAAACGACTTCCCGCGCAGCAGCAAGCGCGTCTTTGAGCCTGCCGATGAGACCCGGAACGGCATCGGACTCAACGGTCCCTGCCTGCACCGCCGGGAATGCGATCTCGGCAGCCGTTGCGACGCGACCGGCGAACGTTTCCACGCGCGCCTGAAGGGCGGCTGTGGCATCCTGCTTGGCCTGGAGGTCGGATGCAACCCGTCGCGCCTCTCGGACGAGTGCAATCGTTTGTGCGGCGGCTGTGGGCGACGTACCCGCAGCAAGACCGACCTCCGCCATCCGCTTCGCGAACAGGTCCTCCCTCGTTGCGTACGTACCGACAGCCAGAGCCGCGTCGGCCTGTGCCGTCTCGGCAGCGTACCTGGCATCCTCGGCATTCAGCCAGGCGGTGCGAGCGGCGTCAAGCGCCCGCCGGCCCCGGAACGTATCTGTGCGAACCGCTCCGGTTCCCCGGCGGGTCGTGCCCTGCAGGTACCCGCGCGCGACGAAGAACGCGCCCGCCACGACCAGGAGCCCGCCGAGCATCGAGGCGAGTGTCTCCCGAAGCAGAAGTCCCGCAACGAGTGCCGCGAGTCCGGCGACGAGCATCACGATCGCCGGAACGTCGAGGCGAGCGGACGCTCCTGCCGCGCCGTCGGATTCCGCCGCGTCGAGGTCAGCAGCGAGCGCGTCGATCGCCGGGCCGGCGCCCGGCCCAGGGTCGATACCGAGCGGCTCGAAAACCGTAGCAAGGCTGCCCTGGACTCGAGCGGCCACCAACGCGAGCCGCTCGGCCTCTCGGGAGCGCGCGTCGCGATCGGCCTCGAGTCGACGAAGGTCGTCTCGCGCCTCGTCAACCGAGGCGAGCAGGTCGGGGCCGAGGGTGAGGGTGAGCGCGGCTTCGGGCGACAGGCCGGTCTCGGCCAGCGCCTCATCGAGACGGCGCTGCACCTGTGTCACTTCAGCCTGCGCTTCGCGGTAGTCAGCCAGATTCTGCGTGAACGCGGAGGCGTCTCCCGCCAGCATATCGACCTCGTTGGCGATGGAGAGAACACGCTTGTCCGGGACCACGCGTGTAAGCGTTTCCTCGGCGGCTTTCAGTTGGCGACGGAGATTCATGAGTTCCCGGTCACGCTCGTCGATCTGTGCGATCCGTTCCTCGTAGCTGGAAACGGCACTTGCGCGCGCAGCGTAGACCGCGCGCTTCTCGGCACGGGTATCGGCGGCAGCAGACAGGCGTGCCTCGAGCGCGGCAAGCCGCTCACGCGCCTCACCGAACGCCGCACCCTGGTCGCGCTCCGCACGTATCTCTGCACGCACGTCGCGCATCTGGGAAACGAGCTCGTTCACGCGTTTCGAACGGCCGCGGGGGGCGAAGTACTCCTCGGCCTCTTTGTCCAGGCGCGCACGAACATCTTGAGGGCTTGTCCGTAGGCCGGCGCTTGCCGCGTAGAGCTTGGCGATGATGTCGTCACCGGAGCCACGCTGGGCCTCGATGGCGGCCATCTCATCGAGTCCGAAGCCGAAGACGATCTTGTACGCGAGCACGCTGACACCCGCGGTGATCTCGGAGTGCAGCGCGGGCCTCGGCGCGCCGAGAAGCGTGCGTACCGAGACGGGACCACCATGCGTCCCCTCGACACGCTCGACCACCCAACGTCCCTCGCCTTCCTCGAACACGAGGCGGCCTGATCGGCGGCCACTGGCAGACGCGTACTGCGGCTCCTTCTCGCGTGCCGTGGGGAAGCCGTAAAGCACGTACCGGGTCAGCGCGGTGAACGTGCTCTTACCGGCCTCGTTCGGACCGAGAACAACGGTCAGGCCGTCGCCAAGATCGCCGAGCGAGCGTTGCGACATCGCTCCGAAGGATTCTGCTTCGATTCGGCGTAGCCTCATCGGGCATCGCCCTCCAGGAGTCGGTCGAGCGCGAGATCCCGCGCCCGGGCGATGATGTCTGCGGCATCCGGTGCCAGCGACGCGTCGCCGAGACGCTCGAGCAGCGATGCCGCGATTTCATCGACAAGTGAAGCTGCTGCTGCCTTGTTGGCAAGCAGGTCATCGGCGAGGCGCACGACGTCGCCGGTGAAGTCCCCGGCATCGCGGAGTCCCTCGAGATCGATGGCGGGTCGGGTGCGATCGCGCACGCGGTCGACCCACGCCCACGGCTCGAATCCGAGCGCTTCCTCTCGCGCGTCCTCGACAAGCGCCTGCAGTGCCCCGACGACTTGAAGTGCACCGTGCGCTTCCGAGCGTCCGATCAGATCCAGCCGAACGACCACAGGCGCGCTTGCCGAAGCGAGTGCCGCATCAACAGCGTTGGCAATGGCGTCGCGTACGTCGTCGAGACGCTGCGCATCTGAGATATCCACCTCGGCCTGGTGCCACTGGACCGCGGCAAGCGCAATGAACTCAGTGGAGACCACCCCGTCATCGATGCTGACGATGTAGCAGCCGCGTGCCCCCGACTGCGTGGGGTCGAGCCCTTGAGGACAGCCGGCGTACACGGCAAACGGTGATTCCGAGAGGATCTCAGGCTTGTGGATGTGCCCGAGTGCCCAGTAGTCCATGCCGCCCGTGCGCAGATCGTCGAGCGTGCAGGGGGCATAGTTGTCGTATCCCGGACGCCCGCCGACGTTCGTGTGTAGCACGCCGATGGCGACGGCGTCTGCGCTCTCGCGCCGGAACTCCTTGGCGAAGTTGGCCGTTTCGCCTGAACGCCGGTAGCTGCGACCGTAGAGCGCGCACACCGGCTCTCCATCGCGCTCGACGACGAGGCGCTCAATGCGATCGTCGGCGAACACATGCACGTTGCCGGGCATGGTAATCCCTGCCGACCAGCCTGACGACGGGTCGTGGTTGCCATGGGTGACGTACACCGCGATGCCCGCACGCTCCAGAGTTGCGGCAGCTTTCGCGAACGCGAGCTGCGAGCGGACACGACGCTCCGCCTCGTTGTAGACGTCGCCGGCTATCACCAGGAAATCGACCTCACCCTCGATGCACGCGTCGACGAGCGCTTCGAGCGCACGGTAGGTAGACGAGGCGAGCGCGTCACGCACGCGAGCGTCCTGCGCGTCGACACCGCCGAACGGCGCGTCGAGGTGAAGGTCCGCTGCATGTATGAAGCGGACGGGTCGCGTCATAGTGATCCTCCAGGGCAGATACGGTCTCGATCCGCCTCTATCCTATCGGGAGGGTCTGACACAAGAAAGGCTCAGCGGGAAGGTATCCCGCGTGCGCGCCGAATTCCTTCGGCGAATGCGATGGCGGCTGCGGCTTTGATGACGTCGAAGATGACGAATGGCGCGACTCCGGCTGCGAAGGCTACCGCAGGCGACATGTCCGCCACAAGCGACAACTGCGCCCAGCCGAGCAGATAGACCGCGACAAGCACGACGGCTGCGGCGACTCCGTCGGCGACGAGTGACGGCACTCGGTCCGTGAGCATCTTGCGAACGAGCGCGCCCAGGGTCGCCCCCGCAACGAAGCCGAGGATGAACCCGCCGGTCGGACCCACAAGGACCGCGAGACCCGCCTTTCCGCCAGCGAATACCGGCACGCCCACCGCGCCGAGCAGCACATACACCCCGGTCGCAGCGAATGCGCCGCCGGGCGGCAGGAGGATGGCGGCCAGCACGACCGCGAGCGTCTGAAGGGTGACCGGCACGGTCCCCAGCGGCAGGTGCACGAACGCTCCGACAGCAATCAGCGATGCGATGAGCGCCGCAGTGACCATCGTGCGTGTTCTCGACTGTCGCATCGGGCTCCTCGGCGGTAGTCAACGCGATTATCAGTATGGTTTACGGTAGACCTGCGGTCAGTGTGCGTCAACTGGCGAGGGGGCGATGTCTGAGGCTTCGCGGGCGGCGCGATGCGAATTAGCGCGTGTAGGTCTGCGTCGTCGGTGACGGGTGACACGCGTTGTCACACGTGCCGCCGGTGCCCGCATTCAGCGTGTAGCCGACGTCAACGCGCATGATGCGGTCCTCCGTGGGCGAACCGTGGCTCACGTGGCATGTGGCGCAGCTGAAGCCGTGCGTACCCACATGCAGGCTGTGGAGCGCCGGATTGGCGACGAGATCCGCGTCGTAGAAGAGGCTCTCGGCGCCGGTATCGGCCACGCCAGTCGCGTAGACCGTGCGCTTGTGGCACTTGTAGCAGAGCAGGTTCGGCTCTTCCGGCAGCACACCCAGATACGGCCGCGCGAGGATCGGCGCCGCTGTGGAAACGTGCGAACCGCGAACGGACCCGACCGAGGTATCGGCGCTGTCGTGGCAGTCGAGGCAGTACACGGCCCGGCCCGCGTTCCAGCCGGTCTCGAAGGTGGAGGCAGGCGCGTCGGACGCGAACACACCCTCGATCGCATGCACCGAGGCGTTCTGCGTGTTGACCTCGCTCGCTATGTTGCGCCCGCCCTCGAGGTCGGCGTACCCGGAGTGGCACTTCAGGCAGACTTCGTACTCGCGAAGAACTGGCTGCGCTGCGCCGTAGGTGATCGCGGAACCGCTGCCCGTGTTGGCGATCGTGACGCCGAAGACGCCCTTGAGCCGCCCGTACACAAGCGGCGCAACGCCGGCAGTCGAGGTCGCCTCATGCGGATCGTGGCAATCGACGCATTCGACGTGACGCGGCATCGATGCGGTCTCGGTGGAGTTGTGCGCGTCCGCGACAGCGCCCACGGGGTGCCGGGACGGTCCGACCGCGCCGAGGTCGGCGACGGCGAGCGCAGGAGCGGTACCGGCGAGCTCCACGCCGCCGCTCCAGAGGATGATCGTAGCGGCCGGGTCGTCGAACGCGTCACCCGCGAAGCTCTGGTTCAGTACCGTGATGCCCGGCGCCTGAGCCCGGGCTGCATCGCGGTCCCACCAGCCGCCGTTGCCGGCGATGAGTTCCGTGCGACCGTCACCGTCGATGTCGCCTGCGGCGAGCGAACCGGTCCCGTAGCCGTTGCCGGTATCGTAGCGCTGCGGGGCGTCGAGTCCGCCGGCGGTCTGCTCGAAGACGTTCACCGTGCTCGTGCCGTCAGCGCCGTAGACCGCAACCGACAACTCGGTCCCTGCGGTGGTGAGAACGTCAGCCGCGAGCGTATCCCACGCCTGCGCGCCTGCCTCGGCATCGACTTTCACGTGGCCGAGCAACGTGCCGTCGGCCGAGAAGACCGAGACGGTGTCGCTCGTTTCGTCACTGTTCGCTATCGCGATCTCCACTCCGGCAGCGTCCCACACGTTGCCGATGCTCGGTCCGCGCGGTCCGGCCTTCACATCGGTCGTGATGGTCGTCGCGGTGAGCACACCGGCGGTGTCCGTAAGGATGCTGAACTCGGGGGTCGCGCTGTTGGTCACAACGACCTCGCCGAACCCGTCGGCATCAAGGTCGCCAGCGGCGATCCCCGTTGGCGTCGTGCCGACGTCGATCGCGGAGCCTACGAGCGCGAGCGCTCCCAGTCCGGTGTTCCACCGGTAGACGCGCAGATCGCCGAGTGTCGCGTCGAGCGCAAGGACTTCGGCGAACCCGCTCACATCGTCGAGAACGTCGGCTACCAGCACAAACTCGGCCGAGGCGGCTATCGCCTGTTCGCCGGGACCCTTCGCCGAGGTGATGCCCTTGAGCACGTCCGGCTGGAATACCGTGAGGACTGCTTCGTCGCTGTGTGCGACAACCGTCTCCATCACACCGTCATCGTTGATGTCGCCAACCGCCATGTCGCCCGTGAGGCCGCTCGTGCGGTACTCGCGCGGGCCGATGAGGTCGCGAGGTGCGGTCGTGGTCGCCTCGGTGCCATACACCGCGAGGCGCCCCTGTGCGGCGGTCGTGGATGTCGGCGTGATCGCGGCAAGCAGCTCGAGGTTGGTCGCGGCGGCAGCCGGATACGCAAGCGCCACGTTGTTGGTGGCAGCCGGACCGTCAGCGTCATGGCAGCGGTCGCAGAGCGCGCGCCCTGCGGCGTCGGCGAGCTTAGGAATCGCGGTGCCGGAGCCGTCGTCGCGACCCATGGGCGCATGACAGACCTGGCACTCGCCCACGAGGCGCGTTGCGCCCGCCTCGGGCCAATCACCCGTAACCGTCGTGACCGCCGAGGATACCGCGTGCGCCGAGAGTGCATACGTGACCTGGCCGGGATAGGTTCCGGTCGAGGTGGGGTGGCAGCCGAAGCACAGGCGCCGGTCGTTGGCGGGAACGGTGAACGTCGCTACGAGTGCCGGCGAGGTGATCTCGCTAACGATGAGCGGGGCGATTGCGGAGCCGTGTGCCACGTGGCAGTTCGAACAGCGGATCTCGGTGCCGTTCGCGGGATCCGGAAGCTGGCCGTAGTGGCCGGTCTGCCGGTAGATGGCGAGCCCGTCGAAGGTGTCGAGCGGGCGATCGAGGTGACAGGTGGCACAGTACTCCTCGGCCTGGAAGAACTGGGTACCGGTCGAGGTGCGGGAGCGCAGCAGTTTGGGATACGGCGTCCCGGTCGTGATCTCATCGGTGCCGTGCGAGTCGTGACAGCTGCTGCAGTACTTGACCGAGGGGCCATACGCGGTCGAGGACGGCGCAAGTGAGTGTGCCGACGTGGCGTTGAACGACGACTGCACATCGGTACCGGAGCCGAGGGCCTCGAAGCCGTGGCAGACGTAGCACAGCTGCGTGTCACCGGTGTCCGATGGCGTGGCGACCGCGAGTGCGCTCGAGGTCATTTCCCAGCTGTCAGGGGACACTCGCCCGAAGGAGCCGGGCGCCGTGTGACCGCGATGGCAGAGTGCGCAGGTATCCGGCGTGGTGGAGTCGGCAACGTGCGGTGCCGTGGTGGCGAGGGACGCTGCGGGAAACGCAAGGAAGACGCACGCGAATGCGAGCGCCACAACCGCAAACATGCTGCGGCGAAGATACCCCGGTCCCCAGACCATTACACCATCCCGGACTGTCGCTATGCGGCGGGAAAGCCTCTGCCGGAAGCCTGCCGCGAAGCCTCTGTGCGAAGTATACGACGAGGCACGGACATTCGCACCCTTATGGGGTGTGGTTTCTGCACGTTTCTGCACGTTCGCCGGTATTCCCTGCCTAGTTGACGATCGCCTGTATCGCGGTCCGGACAGCGACCGACACGACACTCGTGCTGCCGAGGTACCGAACCTCCGTGATTTCGGCCTTGTGGGCCGTAATGGCGTCACCGACGGAGGGCGTCAGCGTCGTACCGTTTGTCAGCAGTAGGATCGAGCCGTCGAGGCCCTGCAGCACGCCGCCGGAGAGCGCATCCGGGAAGTTGGTGCCGGTCGCGACGGCAGGGGTTGCCCAGGTCAGTCCACCTGCGGGGCTGGTTGCGTACCGCACGATATCCAACCCAGTCGAATAGCGGTCGCTGCCCCACAGGCGCTCAACGTTCGTGCTGCCGAAGGTGGTATTGAGCTGTGTCTCCACGGAGGCCGCAACAGCGGATGTGCTGCCGAGGATAAGCGCGCTGTTGCCGTTCGCCTTCATGTACGCAAGGTCAGACGAACTGAGACCTGCGGCCCCGACCAAGAAGAGCGGCCAGCCCTTGGAGGCAGCGAGCGGGGACGCCGCAAGCGCGTCCGGGAAGTTCGTGCCAGTGGCCACAAAGAACGTGCGGTTCGTGCCGCCGCCCTGCAGGGTGACGACCCTCTCGGCGATTGCACGGGCAGTCGAGTAGCGGTTGCTTCCCGCCAGCCTTACGACGGTCACGCCGGACATCCCCTCAACGGCGTCCGCGACTGCTTTGGACACAGCGGCCTCGCTGCCGAGGACGTATGCGGTCGTCGCGCCGAGACGTGTGATCTCAGCACGGACGGCCGAGGGCAGCGTCTTTGGGTCGGTCAGGAGAATCGGTCCGCCGACCTCACCGGCGAGCGCAGCGCCCCCGAGAGCGTCAGGCCAGTTCGTGCCGGTTGCGATGACGACAGCGGGTGTGGTGCCAGCGACCGGGAACGCCAACTTCGACGCCGCGATTGCGGTCAGGTAGCGGCTCGTGCCCTCGACGGGGATTGCGGGGACGTCGGTCGGCGTGGTTGAGATGGTGAACGTGACCGTCTTCGTGGTCTCACGGTTGCCTGCCTTGTCAGTCGATGCATACGTGAGCGTGTAGTTGCCGGCGGTGCTCACCGCGACGCTCATGCCCGTCTGCAGCGCACCACCGTTGATCGACCACTCGGTCTTCTGGATGCCCGAGAGAGCGTCCGACGGCGTGAGGGTGATGCTGGCGGATCCGGCGTACGACGCGACGTGGTTGTCGGTCGTGGTCGGCTTCGTGCGATCCGTGCGGATCGCGATGTGGAGCGGTGTGCTCCAGTTGCCGCTCGGGTCGACTGCGATCACGTGCATGTAGCGTAGACCCTCAGGCGCTACCACGGTCGTTCCGGTCGCGCTTCCCATGGTCGTTCGGACCGGCTCGGTAACCGAAGCGTCGTCGAGCACGTACGAGTAGCCCACGACACCCGAGGCGTCAACGGCAGCCCAGGTGAAGCTCGCGTTCGGCACCGAATACCAGGTCGCCTCGACGGAGTGGGAGCTCGAGGAGAGCAACGTCATCGTGGGCGGTGTGGTGTCGACCGGGGACGGCACCACGGAGAACGTGGCCGTCTTGGTCGTCTCGCGGTTGCCCGCGTTGTCAGTCGAGGCGTACGTGAGCGTGAAGTCGCCGGCGGTGATCACCGCGACGCTCATGCCCGTCTGCAGCGCACCACCGTTGATCGACCACTCGGTCTTCTGGATGCCCGAGAGCGCGTCGGTCGGCGTGAGGGTGATGTTCGCTGAGTTCGAGTACGACGCGACGTGGTTGTCGGTCGTGGTCGGCTTCGTGCGATCCGTGCGGATCGCGATGTGGAGCGGTGTGCTCCAGTTGCCGGCAGCATCCACTGCCCGCACGTGGAAGTAGCGCACGCCTTCAGGCGCCACGACTGACGTGGTGGTCGCGCTTCCCTCGGACGTGGTGTCGGGCAGCGTGCTCGCGGAGCTATCGAGCACGTACGAGTAGCCGGTGACGCCAACCGCATCGCTCGCGGTCCACGTGAATCCTGCGTTCGGCACCGAATACCACGTCGCTTCGACGAGGTGCGAGCTCGAGGTGAGCGTCGTCATCGTCGGGGCCGTGATGTCTGCCCCGCTGCCTGGTAGGTGCCAGCTGACACCGTCGTCAGTGACGACGATCGCGCCGCCCTTGCCGATGGCAACGCCGTGGCTGCCCACGAACGTGATTGCGGCGAGATCGGAACCGACGGGGCTCGTACCCGCCGACCACACACTGCCGCCGTCGGTGGTGCGCAGGAGCTTGCCGCCCGCGCCGACGGCCCAGGCGTTCGACGCGTCGATCATGCCGACGCCGGTGAGAGCCGTGAGCGGTGCGGGCACGGTGGATGCCTCGGTCCACACCGTGCCACCGTTGCCTGTGCGGAAGATACGCCCCTCGTTGCTGACGATGACACCCACGCTGTTGTTCGCGAACGCCACGCCGGTGAGTCGAAGCGCGACCGGGAACGTCTGCCTGGCCCAGGTGTAGCCTCCATCGGCGGAAGCGTACACGGTCGAGGTGTCCTCGAGCGGGAACATGTCATCGCCGACGGCCCAGCCGTGAAGGCCGTCCGAGAAGTCCATTCCGAGCACTTCGCCCTCGCCGACGGGCCACGTGTTGCCGAGGCCGTCATCCGTGAGGTGGATCTGCGGCTCAAGGCGCGGCGTGTTCCCCCAGTGGACGCCACCGTTGAACGCGGTCAGCCACGCCTGCTCCGAAAGGAATATACCGTCATTCGGGTTCGTGCCGCCAAAGAGCATCGCGCTGTCGGTGGTTCCGGGAATACTCGTGGCACCGTTGACACCGATGGGCGGCGCCCCGAACACGTTCGCGGTCATGTCGGCGTTGACAACGGCCCACGACGTACCACCGTTCGTGGTCTTGTAGATGGCACGGTCATGTGTGACGGCAACGCCGACGTCGGCGCTCCAGAATGCGATACCGCGGAAGTCGGCGATCGTCGTACCGCTCGTGAGCTTGACCCACGTCTCTCCGCCGTCTGTGGTCTTGATGATCGTTCCGCTGGCACCGGCAGCGAAGCCGAGAGAAGCGGTCACGAAGGTGACACACGTGAGGTCTGCTGTCGTCACGCCAGCCGGAGCGATGACGGCAGCGAGAGCCGGGGATGCGGGAGCCGCAAACGTGGGCAGAGGCACGAGTGCCAGTGTGAGCGTCACGGAGAGTATCGCCGCAAGGCGGCGAATCGGAATCCTCATAAACACCTCGTCCTTAGGGCGCTTTGCCGGTCGCCATCAAGGCACGCAGGAATAGGTTGTAACTGCAGTTACATACTAGCAGGCGCCGTGCCACCCGTCAGTTTCGGGCCGGGAACTCCTCGGTAAAGACATCAACGTCGAAGACGTCCGCACCCATCGCACGCGCAGTGCGAGCGAGTTCGTGGCTCTCGGTAAGCAAAAGCCGGTGGCGCTGCACGAGCTCGCGGAGCGCCGCGTCGGGATCCTCGACTCCCCGGTCTTCCACGACTATACCCTCAGGCAGCGTCACCGAACCCGCGATATCCGGGGTCGTGACGAAGCGATGACCTCGACCCGACAGTCTCGCGGAGCGGCCCGTCACCGTCATCACATCCAGGAAGTCAGCGGTCACCACGAACGTCAGCGGTGCCAGCGCGACGACCGTCAATCCGACGGCTGCAAGCACGAGAACAATGGCGACCAGGATGTAGGGAACCCGCCCCGTGGCGTCGGTGCCGCCGAGGAGCGCACCAAGACCCCCGGCCTGCTCCACATCGGTCCAGACCCATGCCTGTATGCGCCGGTTGCCGGTATCGGCGACAAAGAGACGCTCGCCCGCGGGGTCCGAATCGACATCGTTCGGGAATGCGAGCTGCCCTGCAGCGGCCCCCGGCCCGCCGAACCTCCCGAGCACCTCCCCCGACGCGTCCCATACGGCGATATCCTGCGCGAGCGCATCGGCCACGACAACGAGCGTGGTGGCGTCACTTTCGTCGGCGCCCGACACAGGTACAAAGTCCACACCCCGGGCGAGCCCGTCGGTATTGAGCACGCGGCGAAACGCCCCGTCGCGCCCGAAGACCACGACTCGCTGGTTGTTGCTGTCGGAGACCCAGACCTCATCGGCGCCAACGCTCACGCCGTTCGGGTAGTCGAGCACGACCGCAACGCCGGTCGTCTCCACCGCTGCTGTCGCGCCGCCAATTTCGCGCACGATGGTTCCGTCGGGCTCGAGCACGAGCACGCGGTGCCGCTCCAGCACGTCGGTCACCCAGACCGTCCCGTCATCGGCCACGTCGATGCCGAGCGGCGCCCAGGCGGTGGATTCGGCGCTCCTGGTCTCCTCGGCGCCGCGAGAACTCTCACGGGAGGCCTTCGGAACGAGCGTGCCGAGGAGACCCCCGTTGGAGTCATCGAACTTGAACACGGAAGTGAGCTTGCGGTCGGTAACGTAGAGGATGCCTCGCGCGGCATCGCGCGCGGCGTACACGGGAACATCGAGCGTCCCGCTTCCGATGATCGCGCGGTCTTCCCCGCGATTGTTGAAAACACGCACGTGCCCGGCCTCGGAGTCGACGACATACACGCTGTCAGTGGTCGCTACCAGACTGATGGGGCGCTGCAACGGCTCGGCGCCGACCACCGGGAACGAGAACGAGTACTGCGGTCGCACTCGCAGGCTCTCCGAGATGCCGCCCACAACGGGAACGTCGGCGGTAACGGGGGGCATCAGCGTAATGGCAAGCACGGCGAGGGCGACAAGTGCGAGCATACCGACCGCTAGGGCGTATCTGCGGCGTCGATAGCGGTACGCCGGCTGCGAGCGCTGCCGGCGACCCTCGCCTCCCCCATCAGATGCCGCAAGCATCATCTACTTGGCGAGCAGCGTAGCGACTTTCAGCGCGGCCGCCTTGAGGTCCACCGCCTTGCCCGACTTGGCATGCAGCTCAACGGAGACCACAACGGGACCGTCGGTGAACGCGACGAACGCGAACGCGTCTCGCACGCCGAAGTACCCCTTTTTGGTGCCGACGGTCACTGCCTCAGCCGACAATGCGTACGTTGCCTTGAACGATGCGAGCATCGCTGCAGCGGACTTATCGTCCACGGTCTGCTCGGCCATGATCACGAGCTGGTCCGCGTTGCCCGACGTCGGGATGTAGTTTCGCGTGATGGACGCCGGGTCCGCGATGATACCCTGCGCCGAGTAGCCTTCGATGATGTCCGGGACGTACTTCACCAGGTTCGAAACCGCGTCCGTCGTGTCATCGGGGTTCGGTGTCGAGGTTGTTGTCCCGCTAGCCGTGTCATCGGGCTTGGGTGTGGTGCCGGCCTCGACGTCCTTGAGCTGACGCGCGGCGTTCTTGTATGCGGGGTTGAGTGCGAGAACCTCCGCGAGCTTGGCCGCCGCGACCCTCAGGTCACCGGCCGCAATCGCCTTCTGAGCTTCGTCGTAGAGCGACGCGATCTGCCCGTGGTCTGGACAGGTCGTGACACGCGTGGTCACTGAGTACTTGGCCACGTCCTTCTCGGGGACCTGGAGCTCCTTGGTGTTGTCCTCAAGGACCTCACCTGCGGTGCAGATCACGATCTCGCCGGTCCTGACCGTCACCGTGCGCTGTTTACATCCACCGAGCAGCATGGCCGAGGACAGCAGTGCCAGGGTGAGCAGGACGCTCAGGAGTCTTTTCACGGTGATCACCTCTCGGTAGGACGCGCCGACCCGGTACCCGGTCGGAGGTTGTTTCGACAGACCAACAGTAACGCGAGCACGACCGTCGCGCCACCGAGGGCCACGAATGTGGCGGGAACCGGTAGCCGGGCGAACGAGATCGCGGCGAATTCGCTTCCGAAGTCGACCTGCACTTCCGATGGCACGAAGCGCGTCAACGTGCGAAGAGGCGTCGCCCACACGAACGGCCATGCCAGAAGCGCAGCCGCGAGCGCAAGAGCGCGGGTCCGAACCGGTATGCGGGCGATGGAGAGGCCCTGGGCAGCGACGGCGATCCCGAGGGCGACCCACACTCCGACGACCTCGACCCCCGGAAGCACGAACGTGGCGTCGAACGACGAACCACTTGTAAGCAGTCCGGTCGCATGGCCTTCGAGGGCAGGCAGCGCGAGGCCAACAAGCGCCGACACCACCGCAAGGGCGCCCAGCGGCCTGATGCAACGACATGCGAGACGTCCCGATTCCTGAACGATCTCCGGGTCGGGCGACCAGACGAGTGAAGCACCGGCGATCGCAACGACGGCGCCGGCGATGGCGGGCACAAGCAGAATCGGCTGCGGGCCGAACGCGCCCGTCGCCTGTTCGATCAGAGTCAGTGTAGTGAGCGCCACGGCTGGCAAAGCAACTGCGCCGGCGACCGTACGGACACCACCAGAGCGGAGTGCCAGGAGAAGCGCTGCGCCGGCGACCGTGGCCGCAACCGCATACAGCCAGAAGCCGCCATGCGAGAACACGGCCGATACGTTCGCGTCGCCAGAGCGGGCGAAGAGCGTGAGAACAGCAGCCAGCACGCCGCCGACTGCGGCAGGTACTGCCGCCCCGTCGAGATCGCGGCGCTCGTTCGCCCGACCGAGCTGTTGCCAAAGAAGCGCCCAGGCCACGCCAGCGAGGAGCATCCAGCGTTCCTCGGCAGCATAGCGGATGAAGGGCGAGAACGAACTCGGCCTTTCCCAGTTGCCGACGATTCCGGCAACGCCGCCCAGAATGAGAATCGCGCCCGCGAAGACAACAATGTCGGACGGCCGTTTACGCAGCGTGAGCAACACGAGGATGGCGGACCAGCCGGCGGTTGTGAGGAAGAGGATCTCGCTTCCCGGAGGAGCGTCGGAGTAGCGGTGGAGAAACACCAGGTACGGCGCCCCGAAAAGACCAACAGCGCCTAGCGCAAGCCAGGTGAGCATCGCACGAAGATTGCCGGCACGCCTGTTGCGGACCGATCCGCTGACCAGAAGCATCCCGAAAGCCCCGAACACCGCAGCGGCTGCCGCAAGAACCTCGGCCGAGAGCGTTCTGCGGGCCTCGATGCCGACCGCGAACTGCGCGGCAGAGGCCAGGACGAACACCGTCACGGCGACCGCGACGGTACTGCCCCGGCGCGAAGGGGAAGGGCCGGGGATGTCCCGACCCTTCCCGTCGCGTCTGACGTTGGCATTCGACGTCATCTGCTCGCTTACTTGTTGTGGCAATTCTCGCACACGCCGCGGTTGTTCATGCGGAGCAGTGCGTTGCCGTCGCCCGGCGGAACGCTACCGAGACCGTCGCCAGGCGTAACGCCATAGCTGGAGTCGGGAAGCGGGTCGCTGGAGTCGGAGACCGCTGCATAGCCGGTCATGAGAACCGAAGAACCGTGGCCGACATGGCAGGTCAAGCAATCGATCCAGTCGGTCGCGTCCTGGGTACCGTAGTCTGCCGCACTCGAGTGAGCGAGCGGCAGTGGGTTGGCCGCGATGATAAGCGGCCTCGGTCCGAGGTAGTTCGTGAGCTCGACGTTCACGGAGTGGCGGTGACGGGTAACGAGGCCGAAGCCGTCGTTGGCGTCATACACGCCGGTGCCGGTGTTGCCGACCGCACCCGTGTTGTACTGCGTGTGGCAGGACGCGCACCAACCGCTGATGCCCTTCGTGACGTCGGAACCGGGCGCCTTGGCGTAGCGCGCATCGGTGTAGTCCGGCGTGTAGGCGCCGACCTGGACGTTGCCCATCTCATGGAGGAGCCAGCCACCGGTCGGGTAACCGGGCTCAGCCGATATGACGAACGGAGTCGGGGTCGGGTTGATCGGGTTCACAGAACCGTCATAGCCACCGACGGCCACGCCGTTGACGACGTCCTTCAGCAGGCGGTAGTTCGAAGAGCCGTGTACGTCATGGCAGACGCCACAACCGATTACGACCTGCTCACCACCGGTGCTGATGATGCCGTCGCGGCCGTCTGTGCCGCCACCGTATGCAACCCACGTCGTGTCGTTCGGGTAGTGCTGAGTCGGAAACATCGCGGGGTCGAAGCCACCGCCGTTGAGCGGCTCGCCAAATGCGTTGAGCGTATCGTCAGCACCCACGCCGTCGTCGGCCTCATAGATGCCGTCAAAGACGTTGGTGTCGGCGCCGAGCATCGCCGTGCCATGGCACGTGTAGCAAAACTCATCGATGCTCGTCGAGGTGCCGAGCAGCAGAGCGCTGCCCTGCGTGGTGTCACTCTTGGTCCACGTGATGCTGCTTGCCGCTGTGTGAGCACGGTGGCAACCGGCGCACGCATCGGTGCTCATCGTGTAACTTCCGTGGACGGAATAGTTCGCGAGCGCGACACCAGGGGCCATAAAGACCGCTGCGGCAACTGCGAACACTGCAACGAGAAGGAACCTATTCTTCAAAGACATCACACCTCACCTACGCTTTGGTCGGCCAAACGCTGACGCCGTGCGATAACAGCCACAAGGCCGCCTGCAAGCAGTGTAGGCACGAGCACCGCTTTCGCGAAAGGTCCTGAGACGAGACTCGACATGAGCGGGGTCACGTGGTCCTCCACGAACGGGTCTGCCTTCGGCGCGATGAGAAGGTACTTGCGGCTGGCCCAGAACATGGACCCGTCGCCCTGCGCCGAGATGTAGCCCTGCGTGCCCATGTACGCAAGGATGTTGACCCTCGTGTCCCATGACATCGCCTTGGCCGGGCATGTGTACACGCACGAAGGCTGGTGGGTCTTCTCGGGCACAGCAGCAATCTCGGCAGCCGTTGCCTTGGTGGGAAGACCGCTACCGACACCGTAGAGCGTTGTGTTGATGTCAGCGTCAGCTCCCGAACGGCCGAAGCAGAGTGTGCACTTCTGCGCCTTGGGGGTGGAATAGCTGTCCGTGCCAACACCGATCTTCGGGTAGCCACCGCGGCCACAGTCGACCTGGCACTGGTATGTGCACACGACTCCGGCGGAGTTCGTTCCTCCAGGCTGGCACAACTCGTGGTCAATCGCCACGGCGCCGCTTGCCTGCTTCACAATCGCCTTGAAGGGGCAGCGCTTCACGCACGGCGGGTTGCTGCAATGCCAGCAGCTGTAGCGCATGAACGGGCCCATGTCGACGCGCTTCTGCGACTTGATGATGACCCTCTGGTCCGGAGCAGTCTTGTGGATGCCCGGGTTCAGCGCCTTCATCTTCCACGTCCGCTTGCAGCTCACGACACAACCGTTGCAGCGCATGCACTTATCGACGTCTTGAAGAATCGCCATCATAGTACTCATCACTCACCACCCCCTTTCTAGAGGACCTTGTCGATTTTGCACAGGCAGGCTTTGAACTCAGGAATCGTGGTGTTCGCATCCCATGCGTCGATGCACAGGTCGTTCGCACGAGCACCCACGCCGAGGCCACGGTCGCCCCAGTGCCACGGGATCGCGACGGTTCCAGGAGCGACGCGCTGATTCGCAAGCGTACCGACACCCACGCGAGCCTTGAAGCCCTTGCTGAATGATCCAGCCGCGAGCGCACCGGTCATGATCGTCCGAGCCTCCTGATCCGTGATGCTGTCGCCGCGGGCGGTCGTGATGTTGACGTAGTCGCCATCCTTGATGCCCTTGGCCAGGGCGTCGACCGAGTTGATCTCGACCCACGGCTCCGGCTCCAGCTCGACGTTCCACGGATTGTTACGGGTGATCGGGCCACCCTGGAAGTGCTCGACGCACCGGATGGTGGTCAACACCAGCGGGAAGTTCGCAGCCGTGCCTCTCAGAGTATCCGAGAAGACCAGGTTGCCAGTCGTGCCGACGACACCACTGACGGTGCCCTTGGTGTTGCGACCCCATGCCGCAACGAGGTTGGGCTTGGTGCCCGTACCGTCGTATGGAGTCTCGTATGGTTCGGTGAACGCCGGGAAGCGCCCTGGGTGCACGTGATTCGTCGAAACGACGTCCGGAACGTCAGAGAGCTGGTTGTACGTACGGTACAGCCACGACCAGTCGGCCAGCGTGTTCGTGCTACCGATCGTCCACAGACGCGCGAGATAGCCAGGTGCGACGAAGACATCCGTCACGTCACCGGGGAGCTCGCCGTTGTTGTAGAAGATGCGGCGGTTGAGCAGCCATGCCCAGCCGTAACGCGGGTACTGGTAGTGCTGGCCAGAGTACTCCGGCGCACCCTTGCGGGACTTCGCCTTGTTGGCGATACCCCAGGTGATAGCCGTAGTGGTAAGCTCACCGGCTGCGTTACGCTCGACGGCTGCCGGCGTGTGGTTCTGGATGTACTCGGGGTTGTAAGCGCCACCCTGGTTGTTGTTGTTGCCTGTGGAGTAGATCCACATCGTACCCTTGTGGCCGCCGACAAAGCCGGCCGCTGCTGCAGGGAATTCCTGCCCCGCGACCGCACCGCCAGCTGTGCTGTAGCCAGCGAGCGGAGCACACATCTCCTTGAAGACCTGCTCGGCAACATACTCGCTGCCGGTGAGGGTGTTGCCCTCATAGGCGACTCCAGAGACAGCCTCGAAGCTACCCGTCCCATCCCAACCGTACTTGCCCCAGAGCACATCGTAGGCGTCTAGCCCTGCGATGGGCGTACCCGCCCACTGGCCCGTGATGTGGCTGAATGCACCCGCGGTGTTGAGGGCCTTCGCGAAGCGGTGCAGCAACTCAAGATCGGACTTACTGTTGCCCTTCGGGCCATTCATCTTGCGGTCGCGCCACTGAATCCAGCGACCCGAGCTGGTGACCGAGCCGGCTTCCTCAACGTGAGAGCACGCCGGGAGCAGGTAGGTCACGCCATTCGCCTTGCGCTTGCACTGTGCAGTCTCGTTGGCAAACATGTCGACGCAGACAAGGAGGTCAAGTGCCTCAAGGCCGGTGCGCACGGCGCTCTGGTTCGGCTCCGTGACGGCGGGGTTCTGACCCCAAACAACTGAGGCCTTGATGTTCGGCACGAAATTGGCCGTGGCCCACGTCGGATCCATGCGGCGGAACGACTCGATGTGCGGTACACCGTTGCCCTTGGGCCAGCAGGCCCAGAGCTTGTCGAAAGCGCTGTCGTTCTTGTAGGTGAAGTCGACGAGGACTGTCGACCCACTCAGAATCCCGGTCCCCTTGCGAACAATCTTCCCATTCGCAAGATCGATGGTGTAGTCCGTACCGTCGACATAAGTGATGGAACCTGCATCATCCGTGACGGTCACAGTGCCGGCCAACACGGGGTTGCCGGACAATGCCATGGCAGTTGTGCCGGTAAGAACGACGGACTCGTCAACGACCGGGGTGGGTACTGGTGCAGCGCCCACAGCACGAGAACCGAACCACTCACGCGTCATGTTGTAGAAACCGCGCTGCTGCCAGGCTATATCACCCTCGGTGTAGGCGCTTTTCGTCGTAGTCCCGACGACCCTGTTGCCGAAGAGTTTGTTCGAATAGTCCGCGTACGACTGGCCAACGCCCGGGTTGCCTGAGTAACCAGGGATGAGGTCGAAGAGCGTGCCCATGTCAGTCGAGCCCTGGACGTTATGGATACCGCGGAGGGCGTTGATGCCGCCGCCCGCACGACCCATGTTGCCCATGAGGGTCTGGATGACGGCGTAGGAACGAACGCCCTGCGAACCGCTCGTGAACTGCGTGGCGCCCATGGCGTACATGATGCACGCAGCACGGTAGCCGGGAGCCGAGATGTTCTCCGACGCCGAGTCGAACGTACCCGTGGAGCAGCGGCTGTTAGCGATAAACGCATCGCGAACGGCGGCGATGTCGGCCTCGGTGCAACCGCAAATCTCGGCGACCGCGGTGGCGGTGTACTTGGCCACGTGGTTGCGGAGCTTCTGGAAGACGCAGTCTGCATCGTTCACGTTCGCCGCGAAGACCGGCATGTTCGACCACTGATAGGCCGTCGTGCCTGTGTTGCCCGCCGTCTTAAGGATTGCGCGCTGATAGTCGCCAGTGCCCGTATTGACCTTGATGCGCGAGTCGCAGTACTTCGGCCAACCGGTCGTGATCGGCGCGACGGACCAGGTTGCACCACTGTCGAACGAGTACATCGCACCTGCAAGCTGCGCTGCGTCAAGCGTGATCTGCGTGCCTGCATCATCGATGAACGCACGACCTGCAGAGCGATGGCTCGCCAAGGTGCTGTTGTGCCATGCGAAGAAGTTGATCGACTTCTGATCCATCGGATTCGCGTACATCCACGTGATGATGGAGTTCAACACGCCGTTGATGAAGGCGATGTTGGTTCCAGGGCGGATGCGGACGAACCGGTCGTACTTGCGCATGTCGTTCACGTTCGTCGCATCGTATCCGCTGTTGATCATGCGGGCGGTACGAGTCTGCCGCGGGTCGACGACGACGAGGGCGGCGTTCCGGCCGCGACCGTTGACGTCAAAGCGAGCGGTGTTCACGTGACCGATCGATGCGGGGTGATTCTCTGCCGGGTTGGCTCCGCAAACGAAGAACATGGTGGAGTTATCGAGGTCCACCCAGTTGTTCGTCATGGCGCCTCGTCCAAATGTGCGGCCAAGACCGGCCACTGTGGACGAGTGTCATATGCGGGCCTGGTGTTCGACCAGGCTGGTGCCGAACTCGGCGATTACCTTGCGGTACAGGTAGTTCGGCTCATTGTTCATGTGCGACGAGCCGAAGAACATGACCGTCTTGGCGTTCGAAGCTGCGGTGGATCCGGGAGTGACCGCGCCAAGCGAGTCACGAATGGCCTTGAGGCCGATGTGCTTGTTGTCAGTAGCTGCGTCGCCACCGACGATCTCGCTCATCGCCGTGTCAAGAGTGATCGCGCTCCACGCTTCGTTGCCGACGCGCTTCCATGCGGTGCCCGTGAAGTCGAAACCGTCGACGGCTGCAGTGTGCTCCGGCACGCCGAGACGACGAACGTTGTTGACCAGCTGATAGGCGCCTGCGCCCTTGGAGCACAGACCGCCTCGGCTAGTCGGGTTGTTCGGATCGCCGTAGATGTCGAGAACGTTGCCGCTCGCGTCTACGTCGACCTTCTGGCCACACTGCGCAGAGCAGTACGGACACGTTGTCGTATACGTAGCGGCGACGTCAGCGGCTACTGCGCGGGACGCGGTGAATACCATGTCGGCACCGGTAGCCCCAACCACAGCAGCCGTAGCGCCTGCCTTCAGGAAGTCTCGCCGTGAAAGCTCGAACTTCCCTTCTGTTTCCTTATCTTTAGCCATACCTTTCCCTCTCTGTTCCGTGGATCCTTCGAGATACCACGTAGGGTCCGAAGCACTACTCCGGTCCAAACCGACCTTGCTGGCGCCACCTCCTTCCCTATGCGATGGCCGTCTGGGGGGAAAACAAGAAACCGGTTCACGCACGCGCGGACATACTGCGTGTGTGACCGGAATTCTGTCTGTCGATCGCCTCCCTTACCCAGGGCTGACGCGTCACAACCCCCGCGATCGGGGGCTGAGGCGCAGTCTCCTTTCCAAGTGGGGAGGCGTCACCGTTTCCAGTGGCACCCTATCGGCCCGAGAACCGTGGCTCTTGCTGTAGGTTCTGAGGCTCGGAGACGAACGGCCTATTCTATTCGCTCCAGGAAGACCTGCCGGGATACTTTCCTGGAGTTTGTAACTGTAGTTACAATCGCGTGCCGTACAAGCGTAACGAGGTTACGGACTTGTGTCAATCACGCAATTATCCTTCGTCCTTGGCACTCGGCGAACTTCCGCCGAACGCCTCGAGGAAGGTCTTGCGATCGTACACGTCGACACCCATCGATTGAGCCGACCGACGAAGATCAGCTTCTTCTGTGGCAAGTCTGCCCGTGCGCTGTGACATCGTAAGCAGTATCGCAGTCGAGCGGTCTATACCGGTCTTCTCGATCAGTTCCACAACGTCGGACTCCGAATGCGGCGAAGGTACCAGCAGGTCATCCAGTTTGACGCCCTGCAGGACGCGACCCTGGTACGACTCCATCTCCGCCACGGGCACCAGCCACTTAAACCGACGATCAGTCATGATGTCCATCTTCTCAGCAAGGGCCATGCCTTCGATGAAGTCGCCGGTCACTACGAACTCACGCCTGCGTCGAAGCAGCGGGATCAGGAACAGCAGCAACGGCGACAGACAGATGAGCCACTGCATCGGGGTCTTGGGGATCTCGATCGGCGGAATCAGTTCGGTTGTGGGCCAGCCCCATACCTGAACCTGGTTATTCTCACGGTCGGAGACGAAGATCCGTCCCCGCTTGTCGAGACCGACATCGCTCGGATACTGGAACTGACCGATGCCAACACCGTTGCCGCCAAAACCCGTGATTCGCTTTCCGTCGAGCGAGTAGATGTCGACGGCGTGTGCGAATGCGTCAACGACATAGAGCCTCTGCTCTTTGTCGATGATGAGACCCCGGGGGGTACCCGACGTCGATATGATGCGCTTGAACGCGCCGGTACTGTCAAAGACCTGGACACGGCGGTTGTTGCTGTCCGAAACGAACACCTCGCCGTTCTTGGCAACGGCAATACCGTTCGGGTAGTAGAAGTCGCCCGGTGCCTCGAGCATGCTTTTTGCCTGGACCGTCTTGCCCCAGCGCGCTATCTCCGCACCGCTCGTGTCGTATACAAGCACCTGGTGTTGCTTGTTCATGGCGACATCGCAGACGTAGGTATTGCCTGCTGCATCGAACGAGACCCAGATAGGCGCCCAGTCTTGCGCAGCGTCACCCTCGGGCGTGAACTCGCGCAGGAATCCGCCTTCGCTGTCGAAGACGAAGATACCGCGAAGCATGCGGTCTGTGACCCAGATTTCTCCCCCGGGTCCCTCGGCAACACGGCCCGGCTGCGCGAGCGATGACGCCTCGTCGCTCTCGATCGCATTGAAGGAGAACCGGTAGCGACCGTCCACGTCATAGCAGCGAATCGTCTCGTTCTTGTTATCGACGACATACACCCGGTCACTCTGGGTGACGGCAACGCCGATCGGCTGCGTCAGGGCATCGGCACCCTCAGGGCCGGCGATAGAGTACAGATACTCAGGGGGCATAACCTCGGCAGTCGTGGTTGTGATGAACGGAATGGTCACGCGCCCGTTTTGCAGATAGCTGAGCGTCAGCCAGACGACCAGAAGGAGCAGGAGCGCGAGGAGCGCCAACATGATGTACTTCTTGGTGCGCCCACGTCGCTCGCGATCTGCGAGATAGCTGGACAGTTGACGTGTGGATTCGGTCACGCTTCACGCTCCATCTTCGTGTCGTTCGCTACTTATTGAGGCGCTTGATGGCCTCAGCGGAAACGGTGTCGCTTGGCACCATTGAAAGCACTCGTTCGTACGCCGCAATCGCGTCGGTCTTGTTTCCCAGCCCGTCAAGGAGCCTCGCAACAAGGCGGGCAGCCTCAAGATTCGTAGGTTCGAGCGCGATGGCGATTCGGGCCTCGATGAGGGCGGCCTTCGCATCGGTTTTCTCCAGCTCCTTGGCTTTCGCAAACCGGTCGGCGAACGGACCGAGCTTCGCGAGCTCCTCCATGGGCTCCGCTCGGCCGGGCGCGTTGTCGACCGACCGGCGGAACAGTTCGGCCGCCCCGGCGTAGTCCTCATCGGCAAGCAGCAGGAGTCCCATGTCGTAGTTCGCCTCGGGAAGTGTCGGGATGAACGCGAGTGCGGTCTCCAGTGATTTGCGCTGATTTGAGACGGAGCCAAGCTCCCGGTACGCGACAGAGATCGCGTAGTGCGTGTCTGCGGCGTCGCGCTTCATGCGAATCGCCTCTTTGAGGAAGAGCACGGAGTTCTCGTAGTCCTTGAGCTCAATGAGTGTGAGTCCGAGGTAGTAGTAGGCGCGCTCGAGGCGCTGGTCCTGGCTCGCGTACTGACCGCTCTTGAGGTTCTCTATGATGCGCCGCCAGTAGCCCTCGGCTGTCCGCCACTCCTCGCGCTTCATGGAGATGAGCCCGAGCCCCTCGAGCGCCGAGGAGCTCTTCTCGTCGAGCTTGAGTGCGTTCTGGAACTGCTCGACAGCCTCATCAAGCCGGCCGGCGGATGCGAAGGCCTGCGCGAGCAAGATGCGCGCACCCGGGTCTCTCGGCTTGTCCTTCACGACCTGGATGAGGTTCTCGATTGCGCGACCGGTGACGCTGTTCTGCGTCTTGGCGCGCTCGTTGGACCAGATCGTGTAGCCGAGATAGATGAGTGCCACCACAACGAGCACGGCGACGACCTTCACGGCAACATCGAGCCAACGCGTAGACAGGTTGAGCTTCACTCGGCAGTCACTCCAAAATTCGGGTCACAGATTAAGGTCGGTGTGGCAGCGGCGGCAGAGTTCTGAGCCCGGCCACGGCGCGATGAGCACGTTGTTGATGCCGAGCTCACCGTGGCAATCGTAGCAGCCACGCATATCGTGGGGCCCGGTGAGCGGGTTGTCCACCATGACACCCGTGCTGCCGAAGCCGATGTGGCAATCATCACACACGTAGGGCGTGCCCTTCTTCTTGGCCACATTGAAGTGGACCGCGTGTTCCGCGAGGCCCGCAACCTTGATCTTGGTCGCAGGCTCGGTCTTCATCTCCGGGTGACACTTCACGCAGTTGGCAGCGATCAACTCGGTGGATCGCACGGTCGCGTGATGACAGTCCTGGCACGCTTCGCGTTCCTTGTGGCACACCTTGCAGTCGGATCCGGAAAGCGTCTTGCTCTTGGCGTGCGCGGCAAGCCAGTCGGTCGGGTGGGGCATCGTGGTCTGATGACACACCTGGCACGACGCCGAGTCGTGGCAAATGCCGCACTGCCCCTTCTGTGCGAGGAAGAGCGGCCCGTGCTCCGACGCCCACTGCGGCTTTCGGTGATCGGCAGGGATGACCTTCAGGCCCACCTTACCGCTCGCAAGCTTCGTGCCACCCTTGTGACACTTCACGCAAGTGGAGGCCTTGTGGCACATAGTGCAGTACCCACCGTCGGACAGCGCACGCTTCTTGTGCTCCTCGCTCAGGAACTTCACGGTGTGGTCTGCCGGCTTGAGCTCGAACTCCTTGGGGTGGCAGTCTTCGCACTTCTCGGTGGCGACCAATCCATTCACGCTGTGCTCAAGGCTATGACACCGGTAGCACGCGCGCATCGAGTTTCGGTCGACGCTTCCGGGCTGGTGCGGGAACGCCGGATGACACGCAGTGCACTGGTAATCGCGCTTGAGGTGATCCTCGTGTTTGAAGAAGATGCGTCCCGGCTCGAACTTGTCGATGTCGGGATGACAGAAGCCGCACTGTCCGAATGTGACCGGCGCGTCCGGATCGACGAGGATAGACGGCTCCTCGGCCTTGATCGGGATGGTACGCAGGTACATCGACGGCATCGGGCCGATGTTGAGCCCCTCTTGCTCGTGGCACACGTCGCAGTCCGCCACCGGATCGTGGCAGAGGAGGCACCCGTTCACGCCGGCCTTACCGGCAGTCGCGTGCGGCTTAGCCTTCCAGTCCTTCACATGGGTCTTGGGACGCAGCTTGTAGTCTTTCGGATGACAGTCGATGCATTCTCCGCCGGCGATGGCACCCGTGGGACCGTGCGTGAGTCCGTGACATGTGAAGCACGACGACATCGGCGGGACGGATGTAGTACCGCCTTCGTGTGGGTTAGTAAAGTGGCATGCGGAGCAGTCGGCCGTGAGGTGCGCTGCGTGGTTGAAGATGACGTCGGCATTACGTGACGCGCCGATGACCGCGTGGCACGGCGTACAGTTGCTCGCCGTGATCGGTGCCGTCACATCCATCGGAGGGGCGTCGACCGCCGCCAGCACAAGAGTCCTTGCTACCTTGTTGGGTGCCATTCGACTACGAGCCGCCTCCGAATACCTTGCCGACGAGCTTCAGGACCGGATTAGACGCACGTACTTCCTGCTTGCCATGGATCATCGCGGCCGCGCTTCTTACGAACTTCTCAGACGCGTCGCCGTGCTGGTCGTGACAATCTCCGGCACCACATGTGGTCGCGAGCTTGGTCGGGTATGTGAGTGATTCCTTGTCAGCGGACGGCTGGGTGTTGTGCGCACCGTGACATTGCCAGCACGCGGGAGCATCCTTCGCACCTGCTTTGTACGGTGCACCGTGGTAGTAGTCCGCGTACGAATCATAGTAGTCCTTGTGGCAACCGCCGCACATCTTCTCCGATGAGGCGTGCACAGCGTCCTTTGCAGCCTGGTTGTCCTTCGTGAGAACGATGTCGTGACCGCCGTGGCACGACCCGCACGTGGCGGACTTGAGGTTGCCCTTGGCGATCGCCTCGGCATGAATGGACTTGTTGTACTCCGCCGTCTGCTTGTCGTGATCATGGCAATCCGCGCACGCGATACCCGCGTTGATGTTCCAGAGGTTGGTTTTGGGCGCAGGAGCGTCTTTGCCGTAGCTGAAGTCGGGGTGACACTTACTGCACGTGACGTCCCGGTGAGCCGATTCATCAACGCCAACAACCTGATACGACTTGATGAGGCCACCAGAAAGCTTCGTGAGGTTGGGATTGCCGTGGCACGCCTGGCAACCGTTACCCGGGTCATAGGCGAACGGGACCGCGGGAGTCCACTGGACGCCCTCCCGAAGGTGGCACTTATCGCATTCGGCCTTCGTATGACACATCGCGCACTCGGTCTGCAGCTTGGCGAGTGACGGCGCCACGTGAGGCTTGTTCTTCCAGTCATCGATATGCGACACCGGGCGCAGCTTGATCGGACCCGGCTTGTGGCAATCGGCGCACGTGCCCGTGGCCATCAGACCCTGCGGTCCGTGGTTGAGCGCATGGCAGTTGAAGCAGTCCTTCATGACGACGCGCAAGGTTCCCTGCGGGCGATGTGGCAATTCAGTGTGGCAGCTGCTGCATGCATAGCTGATGTGGCTACCGTGAGTAAAGATGATGGCGGTATTTTTGATCTTCGATATATCAGCGTGACATGGCGTGCACTTGTCTTTGAACACCTCGCCGCCGAGCTCGATCGTTATGGCCGATGATGCGGCCGGTGCGATGGCAAGTGCTGCGAGCGCCACCACGATGAGCAAGAGCCGCGAGACACGCTTGCCGGAGCCTGTCTCCCTCTTCAACCTCATATCCCCTTACTTTCTCGTCTCTCGTGTCCTCGCGGACGGTTCACTACGACGATGTGTCGAACAGTCCCCCGATCGCATCCGTTATGCGCTTCAGGAATACCAGGAGCGGGTTGTCCGCTCGCACCTGCTGCTTGCCATGAATCATCGACGCTGCGGCTTCTATGAACTCATCCGAGGCGGTGCCGTGCTGCTCATGGCAGCCGTCTCCGGTGGAACACGTCTCGACAAGGTGAGCCGCATTGACCTTGGAGCGCGTATCCGTGGACGGGTAGATGTCGTGCCACCCATGGCAGTCCCAA
This sequence comes from Coriobacteriia bacterium, assembly GCA_038325105.1. Classification (GTDB taxonomy): domain Bacteria; phylum Actinomycetota; class Coriobacteriia; order Anaerosomatales; family Anaerosomataceae; genus WSXY01. The sequence goes on along the minus strand of JBBQIR010000018.1, from coordinate 4,762 downwards.
CACGCGGGGGCGTCTTTCGCGCCGGCCTTGTAGGCGGCGCCATGGTAGTAGTCGTTGTAGCTGTCCCAGTTGTCCTGGTGGCAGCGACCGCACACCTCGTAGCCCTGGTCGCGAAGTTGCTGCCTGCCCTGTGGTGCGACGCCCTCTGTACTCTCGGAGATTCGCATGATGTCGTGACTGCCGTGGCAGTCACCGCACAGCGGCTTCGACGCCTCGAGAGTGGCCGCAGTCCCCGTCGCATCGATCGCGCGACGATGAGAGCTCTTGCCGAACGCGAGGAACTGATCGTTGTGGCAGTTCTTGCAGGCGAGCTTCGCTGTGTCCTGCCACCCGGTCTTGTCATGAGGAGCCTTGTATGCGAAGTCGAGGTGGCAACTCACGCAGAACTGCTTCGCGTGAGTCGACTTCTCAATCGACTCGGAGTCGATGAAGTAGCTAACGGTCGCGCCCGCTTTGAGACGAGTAAGATTCTTGTCGCCGTGGCAGACCATACAACCGGACTTGCTCTCTGTCGGAATGGTGAAGTCGAGCGCGTATGGGGCAGTCGGCGACACCGAGCGCGTTGCGACCGAAGTCGTCATCGTGGTCGCAGTCGTCGTCGCTGTCGCCGCGCTGGCCACAGCCGGTACGGCAAGAGACACCGCAACGACAAGGGCAGCTGCGAGAAGCCCTATCCCTGATGTGCGCTTCACTCTGGCCTCAGTCTACTTCGGCAGCAGCCGACGATAGGGACGGAGCATCCGCGTGCTCGTCGTCATGTGCGTGATGGTACGCGTTCGGGTCGACGTCGAGCTTCTTGATCCCGAAGAAGTCGAGCGTGCACGGCAGGTCGATACCGGCCGCCAGGTAGATATGGACAGTGGTGACGATGATGAACAGCCAGTTGACCGAGTAGTGGACGATGCGCACCCACGCGCCCGCCATTGCCGTTCCGCCAACGAGCGGTCCGAGCCACCAACCGATAAGGAGCTCACGCGGACTTGTGCCGAAGATGAACGGCTGCGTGAGAAGGGCCATACCCGTTAAGCCCTGCACGATCATGAGCACGCCGAAGAGGTCGTATGCCAGCTTCTGCATGACGTTGTACTTGGCAACGTGCGGCTTGTTGTTGCTGAAGTATGTGTAGTACGCGGCGACGCCGAGCAGGCTCGCCATGTCCTTCTTGCCGACGGCGAACTCCTTCCAGTCGCGCTCCTTGGAGAAGAACGCGTACCAGAGTCGCCAGAAGAAGTTGAGGCCGACGATGACCATCGCCACGTAGTGCACGTAGCGCATCGCCTCACGCCCGCCTTCGAAGAACGGGAAGCGGATGTACATGCCGGACAAGCCAAGAAGAAGCATCATCGCGAGGTGCTGGAAGTGGATGAACTTAGGAAGCGCCGGCGGGGCCCAGTCGTGCTTTGGCCACTGCTTCTCGATCCACAACTTCCGGAAACGCCCGGTGGGGATACTGACACCCACGTGCACCACGAAGAACACGATGACGACCAGGATTTCGAGTGTTACAAAAATGATATCGAGCCAGACGTTCACGTTAGCTAGAAGAATCGCTGACACCCCCTACCCTTGTGCGGAGGCCGGACGCGCTAGCGCCTGCCCCCAGATTCAACCGACCTCTTCAATCACGCGCTTGAACGAACTTCGCGTTAGCGGGTGTACCGGCACCCTACTCGGACAATCGACGCCACTACCGGACGGCGCCGCTTGTGCCGAGAGTCACGTGACCTTGCCCACACAATAGGTGTTGCCGTCGCGGCATGTCAACGCGACGGCAACGGGCCCTACTCGCTTGCGGGAACAATCGCGACGAGCTCTACCTCGAACTGCAACTCCTTGCCTGCGAGCGGGTGGTTGAAGTCGACGGTGACGGTCATAAGATCATCGCTGACGGCGACCACCGTGGCAGCCATGCGGGAGTCGTCATCGGCGATGACCGTGATGACCGCGCCAACATCCGGGGCACCCTCGCCGAATGCCTCGATCGGGACTTCCTGAACGGCCTCGTCGTAGCGCGGGCCGTATGCATCCTCGGGCGCGATAGTGATCGATGCCGTGTCGCCCGGCTCGAGGCCAAGCACGGCGGACTCGAATCCCGGGATGACGTCGCCGGCGCCGAGAGTGAAGAGCAGCGGCTCGCGACCCTCGCTCGAATCGAAGGTTGTACCGTCGGCAAGCGTACCCGTGTAGTGGACGGTGACGGTGTCACCGGAGACTGCTGGCATGGTGGTTCCTCCTCGGAGAAGCGGCTTCAGGCGCCCGGAGTGCCCGGGCGGTTCGGTCAACCCTAGACGGCTTCGACTGGCCCGTCAATGCGTCCGCGCAGGTCCGCGAGGTCGGCGATTCGACCGGCGATGGTAGGCTCATCCCAGTCGCCAGGCTCTTCGCCATACGTAGCGAGCACCTCGATAGCGACCTGATATCGGGCGGCGGGCCGAAGCGACGCTCGGCGGTCGAGGTACTCGGCCGCAAGCGCATCGCGCCGCGTCTGCGCGCCGCCGTCAAAGTGGAGTGCGAGGTCGCCGCTGTCGCGGACGACGATAGTGCCTGCCACCATATCGCCGAGGCGCTTACTCCGCTCGGAGACAAGCATCGCCACGAGACCGACACCGTAGTAGCCGGGAAGCATGTCGACAAGGCGCAGCGCCGTCCTGATCGCCGAGTCAACCGCACCGACGCGGGAGCCATCGTCGCGGACAACGCGAATGCCGAGCCAGCGCTTGCCCGGAGTGCGCCCGTTGGCGAACGCTTCACCCCAGATGTAGTAGCCCCAGTAGGTGACGAAGGCAAGCGCGATGACGGTGCCGGCAATCCACAGGCCCGCCACGGCGACACCGAGAGAATCGAGGATCGTCGCGATGAGCAAGCCCAGGCCGGCCTCGGCGACGATGATGAGCGACACGAGGATGGTGTCGACGATGAGCGCCGCGCCGCGCGACCCCGCACCCGCGAGCTCGTACGCGAACGCCACCGACTCGGGCGTCTCGATCGACATCAGGTCGGGGCGGTTCTCGGGAACCACCGGCATTCCTCCTCGGCTGGGCTACGGACACGCCTGCGGGTGCTAGCATAAGCGAGGAGCGACCTTGGCGGAAGGAAGCGCGTGGAGGAACGGGAGTTCGTCGCGAGTTCGAAGGCTGTGTGGGAGCGGCTGGCCTTGGCGGTTCAGGACGCGCGCGCGCGGGGCATCAGCAAGCTCGGCGCGCCGTCGATCAAGCGGATGCACGAGGACTACCGTCACGCCGCAGCCGACCTCGCGTACGCGCAGACGCACTTCCGGGGCGGCGAGACGGTGACGTATCTCAACCGGCTCGTGGCATTCGCCCACGGTGAACTCTACGGCGCACCTCCGAAGCGGCTCTCCGTGATGTGGCGATTCGTGACCGTGGGGTACCCGCGACTCGTGCGCGCGAACTGGAAGACGCTTGCGGTAGCGACCGGCATCTTTCTCGCGGCGGTCGCCCTCGGCTTCCTCCTCGTCTACGTCAATTACCCGGTCGCGCGCTTGCTGCTACCGCAGAACTACCGCGACAGCGTGAGCGACTCGATGGCGCGCGGCGAGAACGGCAACGCGGCTATGACGAGCGTGGCGCCGGTTCTCTCGGCGTACATCACCGCCAACAACATCCAGGTCTCGCTTCTAGCGTTTGCCGGAGGCGTGCTCTTCGGCTTGCTCACCGCCTACGCGATGGTGATGAACGGCTTGCTGCTCGGCGTGCTTGCTGGCGCCTTCACTAAGGCAGGTGGTGCGATCGCCTTCTGGGCGCTCATCGTGCCGCACGGAGCGCTCGAGTTGCCGGCGATCATGCTCGCAGGCGCGTCGGGGCTTCTACTCGCGCGCGCGCTGTGGTTCCCCGGCGACCTCCCACGCGCGACCGCACTGCGGGCCGCCTCTGGTGACGCGGTGCGCCTCGTGCTCGGCGCAGTCCCGCTGCTACTTGTCGCCGGCCTCATCGAGGGCTTCCTCACGCCGCGCGATATCGACCCGTTGCTCAAGCTGGGGTTTGGCGCGTTGGCGTTCTTCCTGCTGTGCGTCTACATCACGGTGCCGGGCCGAGGTGTCGACGCCGACGTCTAAAGCCGTCCTCGCGCCTTGATGTCGAGGTAATGGTTCACTGCGGTGACCGAGAGCTGCTCCGGGTTCACGTCGAGCGCCATCGCACCGCGCGCCGTGAGCATCCGAAGGGCCTCGGCCTTGTCGCGCAGCACGCCCTCGGCAACGGCCGATGCGAACACCTCGGACTCGGTCACAACCGCGGCGCGCGCACGCATCTCGATCGCGTGGTTGCGTTGCGTGAGCACGAGCGGGAGATGCCGCGGCGCGAGGCCGGCCAGCACGGCGAGCAGCCGCTTCGACGGCTCGGTGCCGACGAGGTCGGTGAAGAGCACCACGAGCGCCCGCTTGGAGAGCTTCGCGCCCAGGTACGACATCGCCCGACCGTAATCGGGCTCTTCAACGACACCCTCCACCGAGTAGAGCGCCTCGAGGATCGCCAGGAACTGGCGGTGGCCCTTCTTCGGCGGGAGATAGCGCACGACGTCTCGGCCGAACACGAGCAACCCGACAAGATCGCCGCTCTCGATAGCGAGATACGAAAGCAAGAGCGCGGCGTTGATCGCGCGGTCGAGCTTTGAGAGCGCGCCGACGAGCGGCGTCATGAGGCGGCCGGTGTCGACCGCGATCACGATCGTCTGGCTGCGCTCGGCCTCGAAGCGGCGGATGATCGGCGTGCCTCGGCGGGCAGTCGCTTTCCAGTCGATGTCG
>JBBQIR010000017.1:0-33932 GCA_038325105.1 Coriobacteriia bacterium | reverse complement strand
TACCGTCGATGACGCGGATCGCCCTTACGGGGCAGTAGCGGACGCACCCCCAGCACTCGCGACAAGAATCCTTGCGATGCGTGATGAGCGGCTCGCGAAGCGCGCCCGTGTGAGGAATACTCTCATCGGCCCGTGCATGCTGGGCGACTTCCATCCGCGTTCCCCTACTCTCCGGTACCGTCGAATCCTTCCCCCACTTTGGTACGCTTCAGAAGCAACAGCAGCGGCAGCCCGATGCCGTAGACAACGATCGCCTGTCCGGCCGCAACGGTGAGTACCCCGAAAGCGTACATCGTTGGCCACGACGATGCGATGTCCACGCCCAGGATGTTCACGTTGTAGAATCCGGTCGCCGCAAGGACTATCGGCAGGTAGGCCGGCACGATGAGTGCGTTGGTGATCACCGGACCGAGGAGTGCGAATACCGGACGCTTCCTGAACCGCCACGTCCACACCGCGCCGAGAAGCGTACCGAGCGAGCCGAAGACGACATCGAGCAGCGCGACGGCGCCGAACTGCGCGACCATGAACGAGTTCGCAACGACCGACCCGATCACGAGCCCCGGTACCGCCGCCGGGGTGAGCACCGCAAGTACGGTGGCGACCTCGCTGAGACGAAGCTGCACCGGGCCGAACCCGAGTGGGGACTGGATCATCACGAGGGTAAACACGGCGTAGATAGCGGCAATGACGCCCGCCTGGGCCACGTACGTCGTTCGTTTCACGCTACTCCTTGGGCTCTTTCGTGCGGTTGCGGGCGAGTGAGATCGTGAACGTGGTCCCCGCCCCAACCTTGCTGCGAACCCATATCATACCGCCACTCGTGTCGATGATGTGCTTCGCGATAGGCAGCCCAAGGCCGAAACCGCCGGTCTCCTTGGACCTGGACTCATCGCTGCGGTAGAAGCGTTCGAAGATGCTCGGGATGTCGTTCTCGGGAATACCCATCCCTGTATCCGTGACCTCGACGACCACCCGATCCCTGTGTCTGCGCGTCGTGACCTGTACGTGACCCTGCTCGGGCGTGTACTTGCATGCATTGTCCACGAGTATTCCGAGCGCCTCTTCGATACGGTCCGGGTCACCGTAGAGCCACAGCGGCCCCTCGTCGGGACCGACGAATTCGAGCTGTTTGTCCATATAGCGCGTCGCAGCCGATGCAAGCACCTCCCGGCTTGCGGCGTTGATGTCGTACCGCACGTTCCGGAAATCAAGCACTTCCTCGCTCCGGATCATCGAGAGAAGGTCGCTGCACAGACGCGCCATCCGCCGCGACTCACGGTCGATCGCAGCGATGGCCTCCTCGCGCATGGCGGGATCCTCGGCGCCCCAGTCACGCAGGATGTTCACGTAGCCGCGGATGCCCGCAACCGGCGTCGCGAGTTCGTGCGACGCGTCGGCCACAAATCGCGTCTGCGCCTCGGCGCGTCGTCTGAGGCGATCAATGAGCGCGTTGAGGGAGTGCGCAAGGTCGGCGATCTCGTGCTCACCTTGCTCGGGCAGATGCACGTCGAGCTGGCCGGCGTCGATCGAGTCAGCGGCGGTACGCACATTCTCAACGAGGGACAGCACCCATCCCAGGATAATCTGCATCATGAGAACGGCGACGAGGAGGGCGAACACACCCACGATGAACATAGGCCGACGGGCCGAGTCGAGAATCCCCTGTTCCCTGAGCGGCACATACACGACGTCGACGACGCCGGTCGTCTGGTCCGGAAGATCCACTGGGACGTGGACAACGTACTGGCCGAGGTCGGCCCGCGCGAACATGCCGGTTAGCAGGTCTCGCCGGTTGGGCCCGGTCTGCAGCGACTGGCGGGTTGAGATCGCCTCCGAGCGACCGACATCGTCATCGACAACCGCACGCTCATCGCTGAACCACACCAGTTGTGGCACGACGACGGGGTCATCTTGGATGTAGAACGCGAACGCGCCCTCCTCGACACCGCCCACGGCGAAGAGGTCCGGGACGGCGCGCAGCAGAAGCCGCAACGCCTCTTTCTCGCGGTCGGCTCCTTCAAGCCCCTCGGATGCAGCCTGGATCTTGGCGTTTGTAGTGCCCTTGGCGACGGCGTCCGAGGCGACCTGCGTGAGTCGCCACGTGGTGTTCTGCGCGGAGCGCGCCATGCCGTCGGCGACGAAGAAGTACGTCGCGAGCGTCACGCTCCCTACGAGCAGAATCGCGAAGACTACCGCGACGTAGAGTACGCGCGCCCGTATCGAGACAGGGCGCACCTATCCCCTCGCAAAGAAGTAGCCGACTCCCCGGATCGTCTGGATGACCTTCGTCTCCTTGTCACCGATCTTATTGCGGAGGTGGCAGACGAAGACCTCGATGACGTTGCTGTCCGTGGCGTGCTGCCCACCCCACACGGACTCGAGTATCTCGTCCCGCGAGATGACACGTCCGGCGTTAGCGACGAGGTACGCGACCAGGTCGAATTCCTTGGCAGTAAGGTCAAGCGGGCGCCCGTTGCGGCTCGCCTCACGCTTCTCGGGATCGATGCGGATCCCCGACGCCTCGTACGGGGCTTGAGCCACAACGTTCCTGGCGCGCTTGAGCAATGCCCGCACGCGAGAGAGCAGCTCGGGAATCTCGAACGGCTTGCGGAGATAGTCATCGGCACCGGCCTCGAAGCCGGACACGACATCGTGCGTCTCGGCACGGGCGGTCAGCATCAGGATCGGGACGGTCGACCCCTTCTTGCGGATGTGCCGGGCGACATCGATGCCGTCGATGCCGGGAAGCATGAGGTCGAGCAGCACGAGTACGACCTCGTTCGACTCGAGGAGATCGATCGCGGTGGGTCCGTCACCCGCCCTCAGTACTCCAAACCCGGCATGCTGGAGTTCCAGCTCAACGAATCGAGCAATCGTGGCATCGTCTTCGACGATGAGAATCGTGCCCTCAGCCATGATGTCCTCCCCTGACGACGGACAAACCAGAAGCGCCCCTCGTCGCTTTCCTTAATATTAACGCGGGATGAGCGTCTCGGCTATCTGTACGGCGTTGAGCGCCGCACCCTTGCGCAACTGGTCCGCCACACACCACAGCTGGAATCCGTGGGGGACGGTCGGATCGACCCTGAGACGACCGACGTACACGTCATCGGTGCCCTCCAGCAGACCGGGCATCGGGTACGACTTCGTGGCGGGATCATCCATGAGCGTGATACCGGCGGTGCCTGCGAGCGCGGCCCGTGCATCTTCGAGCGACACAGGGGACGCCAGCGAGACACTGATCGCCTCGGAGTGACACCGCAGGACGGGAACCCGCACGCACGTTGCGGCGACCTCGAGGTCGGGCGCGTGCATGATCTTCTTCGTCTCGACGACCATCTTCCACTCTTCTTTGGTGGAGCCCTCCTCGAGGAACACGTCGATGTGCGGAATGCAGTTGAACGCGATCCTGTGCGCGAACTGCTCGACAGTAAGCTCCTCGCCAGCGAGGAACTGGCCGCTTTGCGCGTAGAGTTCGTCCATCGCTGCCTGCCCGGCCCCTGATGCCGCCTGATACGTGGCGACGACGACGCGCTCGATGGGCGCCAGGTCCATGAGCGGCTTGAGTGCGACGACCATCTGGATGGTCGAGCAGTTCGGGTTGGCGATCACGCCCGAATGTAGCGCGGCATCCTCCGGATTGACCTCGGGCACGACGAGCGGCACATCCTCGTCCATCCGGAACGCCGATGAGTTGTCGATCATGACGCACCCTGCGCCTATAACCGCCTCGCGGAACTGCTTGCTCACGCCTGCACCCGCCGAGAAGAGTGCGATATCGACGCCCTCAAAGGATGCCGGGGTCATCTCCTCTACGACGAGTTCGCCGCCGGCGAACGCCAGGCGCTTGCCCGCAGAACGCGTTGACGCGAGTGCGATGACGTGAGCTGCGGGGAAAGCACGCTGCTCGAGCACCTTGAGCATCTCGATGCCAACGGCACCGGTGGCGCCAGCCACCGCGACGACAGGACGGGCGGGCATGGAACGGTTCCAGGGCATCGTCAGGCTCCTTCTCCCGCTCCCGGCGAGACTTCGGCGGTAACAGCGTCATTGTCGAGACCGAAGCTGGTATGGAGCGCACGAACGGCCGTCCCCACCTTATCACCCTCGATCACGCATGAGATTCGAATCGACGACGTCGAGATCATGTCGATGTTGACGCCGGCATCGGCGAGCGTGCTGAACATCTGTGCGGCGACGCCGGGGTTCGTCTTCATACCGGCGCCCACGAGCGAAATCTTCGCGATTCCTTCATCCACCGACCACGTCCGCGCTTCGAGCTCGTTGACCACGTCCTGCGCCGCCTTGCGGGCGCGCACCAGGTCGGTCTTGGGGGCCGTGAACGATATGTCCGTGCGCCCGTCCTCGGACACGTTCTGAATGATCATGTCGACGTTGACGTGAGCCTCGGCCATGCGCGTGAACACAAACGCGGCAACGCCCGGGCGGTCCGGCACGTCGCGAATCGTCAGCTTCGCCTCCGAGGTGTCGTGGGTGACGCCGGAGATGATGGCCTGCTCCATGGTAGCGTCGGCCTCCTTAACGATGGTGCCCGGGCTGTCATTGAAACTCGAACGGCAGTGAATGACCACGCCGTGGTTGCGCGCGAATTCGACGCTGCGGAGCTGGAGAACACCGGCACCGGACGCCGCCATCTCGAGCATCGCCTCGTAGCCGATCACGTCGAGCTTACGGGCGGCGGGAACGAGGCGCGGGTCTGCGGTGTAGACGCCATCGACGTCGGTGTAGATCTCGCACACCTCGGCGTCGATTCCGGCAGCAACGGCGACAGCGGTCGTGTCCGAACCGCCCCGCCCGAGCGTAGTGATCTGCCCGTCGGGAGTGGCGCCCTGGAAGCCGGCCACGATCACGATCATGCCCTCTGCCAGCGCCTCGAGAATTCGGTCGCCCCGAACCTCCTGGATCTTGGCTTTCCCGTGCACGGGGTCGGTCACGATGCCGACCTGCGAACCGGTGAACGACACCGCGTCCTGTCCCTCGGCGTGTATGGCCATCGCGAGCAACGCGATCGAGACCTGCTCGCCTGTAGACAGCAGCATGTCCATCTCGCGGTCGGGGGGATTCGTGCATATCGCCGAGGCAAGCTCGACGAGTTCGTCGGTCACATGCCCCATGGCCGAGACGACCGCAACGACGTCGTCGCCGAGCGCTTTGCGGGCGATGAGCCGACGTGCGACGGCCCGAATTCGGTCGGGCGTGCCGACCGACGTGCCGCCGTACTTCTGAACGACTCGGGCCATCACACCTCCCCGGGGGGTGCCGCGGACGCAGAGCCACCGCCCCGGCTACCTGACATTGGGAGATAGTGTACCAGCATTCATGCGTGTCGGAAGGCCGCGTCAGTGACTTGGCTGGAACAATCCGAGGCGGTCGGCGTGACGTTGCATGCGCTCCGGCAGCGCCTCGACAGCCTCTACATAGAAATGCCCGACAAGGCTCGCGCCGGATGTGCGTTCGATGAAGGCCGACACCGCCTCCATGGCCAGACGCATCTGGTCGAGAGTGACCTCATCGGTAAGGTCGCCCTCATCCATGAGAGCAAGGTGTCCTGCGGTAAGGGCGAACGGCAGCCCATCGGCAACGAAGCGTGTGTTGATATCCTGCTCGAGGTTGGACGCCAGGCGCGGCCCGCCGAGACGACGGAAGCTTGCAAACATCCCGTCGAGGATAGCGACGAAGACCGCACGTGCCTCCTCGGGACCGAGCTCCTCATTGGGCGGACGAACGAGTTGCTGCGTGGCAGTCGCTGACTCATCGAGCGCGCGGATGAATGCGTCGACGATGCGCGGGTCGAAGTGCGTCCCTGAGCACCTGCGCATCTCGAGGATCGCGTCCTCGTCGGAGCGGCCGCGGCGGTACGGTCGGTCGGAGACCATCGCCTCGTAGGCGTCGGCCACGGTCAGCACGCGAGCGAGCAGGGGAATCTCCTCGCCCTTCAGGCCCGCCGGATAGCCACGACCGTCGAAGTGCTCGTGGTGGTGCCGAACGACCGGGGCAATCGGCCACGGGAACGCAATCGGCTTCAGAATGTTGGCGCCAATCAGGGGATGGTGGCGCATCTGACCCATTTCCTCATCGGAAAGCTTGCCCGGCTTGAGCAAAATATCCTCGGAGATGCCGATCTTCCCGATGTCGTGCAGGTAGGCAGCCATCTCGAGCGCCGTCTTCTGCTCGAAGGAAAGCTCTACACTGTCGGCGATCATGAGGGCGAACTGGGCGACCCTGTCCGAATGGCCACGTGTGTACGGGTCCTTCGCGTCCACGGCAGCCGCCAGAGCACGCACGGTTGCGAGGTACGCGTCCTGAAGGCTTGAGAAGAGCTCGATGTTACCGATTGCGATGGTCACGTGGTTTGCAATTGTTGCAAGCAAACGCACATCATCACTGGTGAAGCGGTGACGGGGATCACGGCTCCCAACCGTGATGGCGCCGAGCGTTCCCTCACTTGAGACAAGCGGCACGCACAGGGCAGCAAGCGCGCCGCTGACCGAGTCGATGCGGGTGCCGTTGTTCTCGCCGTCACGCGGCGGGTTGAAGATGAGCGGACGGCCCTCGCGTACGACCCACTCGGACATCGAACTCCGCACGGCGGCCTCGTCCGACCTGCTCGATGAGCCCTGCAGGGAGCGGACGTCGAGTTCCCCGCTTTCGCGGTCGCGCAGCGTCACGTACCCGAGCTCCACGTTGAAGATCCGCATCGCGGATTCCAGCACGGAGTCGAGCAGGATGTCGAGATCGAGCGTGGAGCCAAGCGCCCGGCTCATCTCGTAGAGCGTGGCGAGCTCCAGCACCTTCTTAGTGAGGCTCTCACTGCGTTCGCGCAGAGAGTCGGTCATCGTGTTGAAGCTCTCGGCAAGTTCCGTGACCTCGTTCGCACCCTGGAACGACACCTTCGCCGAGAAGTCGCCGTCGGCAACCCGGCCGACGCTGTCCGAGAGCGCACCGAGCGGATCCGAGACGCGCCGCGCCACGTACCAGTTGAGGCCGAGCAGCGCGATAACCGCGACGACCGACCACATCGCTATGAGGCCGGTGGTCGTCTGGCGGGCTTCTTCGGCAACGGTCGTAGACATAGCCGCGACTATGTATGCCTTGCTACCAGTCGGATCGTTCTCAAACCGGATGACCCGGGCCTTGAGACGGAAGCGCAAGTCGCCAACCGTCATAGGGGTCGACGCGCTCGTCTCGGCCGCGGCGAGCGCTGTACTCACGGCCGGGGACGGGGCAAGCAGCGCTTTGGTTATGGCATCCCCGCCAACGACGTCGGTGGGACGCGCCGCGACCGGCTTCTTGTCGGCGTCGAGAACGCAGACGGCGGCACCTGAGCCCTCCGAAATGCCATCCACGAACGCGTTGTCGATGACCGAGGAGACGGCGAGCGTGAGCGTTCCGCCGTCGGCCTTCTTGACCGGCTCGAGCGCAGTCAGCGTGTAGATGCCGCTGACGGTGACAAGAATCGGGTGGTGGCTCATCGAGAGCAACACCCAGTCACGAATGCCGGTTCCAAGCGGGAGTGCGCCCGGCGCCAACTGGAGGCGCCCCGTCGAGCTGACGACGGTGCCATTCTCGTCCAGCAGCATGATGTTGTTCGCGCTCAGCGACTGATTCTGAAGCACGAGAATGCCTGAGATCTCCTGCGGATCGCCCGAGGCGACGGCGGACACGAGGCGCTGGTCCTCGGCCGCGAGTTTCGCGGCGCGCTGCATGTCCCTGCTCGACTCCTCGAGCCGCGAGACGACGTTCACCATCGCGGATTCCGCAGTCTGGTCGATCCAGGAATCGATGATCTGCCCGATGAGCGTCACCGCGATGATCATCGCGACCACGGCCACAACGACCGACGCAACAAGCAGCGGCGCGATGATCTGGTTGTGGAGGTGGCGTCCGAATGGGTTCATGAAACCTTCGCCACCGGTCAGCGCGCCGGCGCGAAGCCCCTTTCCTCGATCAGCGCAGACGCCGCCGAACTTGATGACCATTCAACGAACTTCTGAATCGCTTCGTCGGCATCGGTAGCTGTCATGATACCCAGGGGTCTGACCACCTTGTACGAGCCGTTCTTGATGTTCTCGACCGTCGGATCAACGCCATCGAGTTTGAGGTAGTGAACGGGGACGTCCTGCGAAAGGCCATACCCCAGCGAGAAGTAGCCGATCGCGCCGACCGTGGATTGCAGCCCGTCGATCATGTCCGGTTCATAGTAGAGGTTCACAGCCTTCGGAGTGATTTTGAGGTCTTTGCCGAGAACGAACTCGCGCAAGATAATCTTCGCGGACTCATCTTCGTTGCGGTCCAGGATGGTAATCGGCAGGTCGGGTCCGCCGAATTCCTTCCAGTTCGAGTATTTGCCGCGGTAGATATCGCGAACCTGTTCGGTGCTGAGACCGGGAATGTCCACCGAGTTGTGTGTGGCGATGACGAGGCCGTCGCGCGACAGCAGCGTGTACCGAAGGCCAAGCGCACTTTCGTCATCGGTCAGGTCGCGTGACACAGCGCCGACTTCGAGGTCGCCGTTCACGACACCCTTGACGCCACCGCCTGAATGCAGACCGGGGAGGTACACGAACTCCACAGACTCATCGGCGTATTCGCCGGTCAGGATTCTCAGAAGCGGCATACAGGTGCCAGAACCCGATACTCGGACCGGTTCGCCCTCCAGGCGCTCGGCGGCAACATCCGCCGGACCGCTGCACGCCGAAAGCAAGAGCGCCAAAACGAGCGCGAGTGACACCGTAAGACGTCGCCTCCGGGTTGCCATGGACCGTCCTTCCGAGCCGCCATCGGTGGTCACAATGGATTCTAACATCATGGGGGTCCCGGAGCGTGCCCGGGACCCCCATGAAATTCACCATCGGTAACGAAGCGCAGCCTACCCGCAGGCAAATCGCTTCTGCAACGCGTCCCACTGCTTGTCGACGTCAGCCGTGATCTCGGCCAGAAGCGCCGCGTTCTCTGGCTTGAAGAGGTGCTTGAAGCGACCTTGCGGCTTGAGGAACTCCTCAAGCGGCTTGCGGTTGATGACCTTGACCGTCTGCCGCCACACACCGTCTTCAACCTCGTAGAGCGGCCAGTAGCCGGTCTGCACGGCGGACTTGGCGATCTCAACGGTGGTGTCGTACGGGATGCGCCAGCCACGGGGGCATGGCGCGAAGATGTTGAGGAACGCGGGACCCTCAACGGCGAACGCCTTCTCGGCCTTGTCGGTGAGGTCCTTCCAGTGGCTGATCGAAGCCTGCGCCACATACGGGATGCCGTGCGCGGCCATGATCGCCGTGAGATCCTTGCGACGCTGCTTCTTGCCTTGCTGGGCAGCACCGATCTGCGCCGTTGTCGCCCAGGCGCCCTTCGGCGTGGCCGAGGAACGCTGGATGCCCGTGTTCATGTACGCGCCGTTGTCGTAGCACACGTACACCATGTCGTGCCCGCGCTCCATGGCACCGGAGAGCGACTGGAGGCCGATGTCGTACGTTCCGCCGTCGCCGCCGAACGCCACGAACTTGACCTTTTTGTCGGCCGGGATCTTGCCGGCACGCTTGAGGCCCTGGAACGCGGCCTCAACACCGGAAACGGTCGCGGCGGAGTTCTCGAAGGCGTTGTGGATGAACGGCGTCTTCCACGACGAGTACGGATAGATAGTCGTCGAGACCTCGAGGCAACCGGTCGCACAGCCAACAACGACAGGCTCGAGCCCGGCGCCGAGGAGCACCTGACGCACGGCGATCGAGGCGCCGCAGCCGGCGCAGAGACGATGGCCGCCTTCGAGGCGGTCCTCGCGATGGGTGAGTTCCTTCAGGTTTGCCATTTACGTCACCTCCTAACGGGAGCCGAGATACACGAGGCCGGCGGGCGCTTCCACGCCTGCGGCGACATCGGACAGGTCCTTGTACACGCTCTCGATGAGTTCGAGCTTCACATCACTGCCACCGAGACCGTAGATGTAGTTGATGACCGGCATGCGCTCCTCGGAATCATAGAGCGCACTTCTGACCTCGAGGAAGAGCGGACCACCCTCGGCGCCGAAGGACTCGGCCCGGTCGAGAACCGCGACAGCCTGCACGCCGAGCAGTGCTTCGACAATCTCCGCGAACGGGAACGGGCGGAAGCAGCGTACCTTCACGACGCCGGCCTTGATGCCCTGGTCGCGCAGACCGCGGGCGACGTGGCGTACGTTGCCGGCGGTGGAGCCGATCACCACGATCGCGACGTCGGCATCTTCCATGCCCCACGTCTCGATCTTGCCGAATGGCCGGCCGGAGAGCTCCGCGAACTCGGCGCCGACCTCGTCGATGACTTTGCGCGAACGCTCGATGGCCTCGCGTTGTGCCTTCTTGAACTCGAAGAACGGTCCGCCGAGGCCGGCGAACGAACCGTGCGTGACGGGGTTCTCGAGGTCGAGCAGCGGGTTCGCGGGCGTGTACTCGCCGACGAATGCCGCGACCGACTCGTCGTCCATGACTTGCACTCGGTCGATCGAGTGCGTCGTGATGAAGCCGTCGAGGCAGCTCATCGTGGGAAGCAGCACGTCAGGATGCTCGGCGATGCGAATCGACATGATCGTGTTGTCGTAGGCCTCCTGCGCGGTCTCGGCGAAGAGCGTGACCCAGCCGGTGTCGCGCGCGCCCATGATGTCGCTGTGATCGCAGTGGATGTTGATCGGCGCCGAGAGGGCGCGGTTCGCGTTGGCCATGACGATGGGGAGCCGCATGCCGCTCGCGATGTGGAGCTCCTCCCACATAAGCGCGAGGCCCTGCGAGGAGGTCGCGGTCATGACGCGGGCGCCGGCCGCAGATGCGCCAACGCACGCGCTCATCGCGGAGTGCTCGGACTCGACCGTGATGTACTCGGTGTGGACGCGGCCCTTGGCCACGAACGCAGCGAACTCCTCGACGATGGTCGTCTGAGGCGTGATCGGGTACGCAGCCATAACGTCCGGGGCGCACTGGCGCATGGCCTCGGCGACAACGGTGTTGCCGGTGGCGGCGATTGTCTTCTGGGTCGGCATCTACTTCACCTCCGGCAGGTCGCAGCCCTCGGGCACCATGTCGATCGCATCAACCGGGCACACCTTGGCGCAGATTCCGCATCCCTTGCAGTGCTTCAGGTTGAACGTCGTGACCTTCTCATCGGCGACATTGATGGCCGAGTCCGGGCACATGATCCAGCACATGAGGCACTGCGTGCACTTGTCGTCGTTCCGTTCCGGACGATCGCTTCGCCATCCGCCGGTCGCGTAGTCGCACGAGTTGCCCGACTGCGGAATCACGGCGCCAAGCGGGAAGTCGTCGGTTTTCCACTCGTTGATCTGCGAGATGTCCCACTTCTTCATCCGATGGTCACCTCCTCGTATGCGCGGGTGACCGACGCGATGTTCGCGTCGATGATGTCCTGAGTGAACTTCTTGCCGAACGTCTTGGTGAGGTGGTCGACGATGGGCTGGACCTCGAAGAGTCCCGTCGCCTTCGCGAGCGCACCGATCATCGGCGTGTTCGGCATATCGCGCTTAAGCGTCTCAAGCGAGATGCCCGAGGCGTCGATCGAAGCGACACGGACGGGGCTGTCCTGGAGTCCGAGCTCGGCCCGAAGGGCATCGGGCGTCTTGCAGGTGTTGACGATGATGACACCGTCAGGCTCGATACCCTCAGCCACATCGACGATCGCGAGGAGCGTCTCGTCAAGAACGACGACTGCGTTCGGGTTCTCGATGTTGCAGTGGATCTCGATGGGTACGTTTGAGATGCGCGTGAAGGCCTTGATGGGCGCGCCCATCCGCTCGGGACCGTACTCAGGCATCGCCTGCATGTACTGGTCGAGCTCGAGTGCCGTCTCGGCAACCAGCTTGGCTGCCGTGACCGCTCCCTGACCGGCTCGCTCATGCCAACGGATCTCCGTCAGCTGCTGCATGGTCTCCCCTTCCATGGGACTGGTGCGGGCTCCCGGTCGGGGCTTGTGCGTGCGATGCGGCAGTGAGGGACCGAGAGTCCTACTAGGATACGAGTGTACGTACCGCGTGCGGGCCAGATGGGGCTGTCAGCGGTGCGATTCGTCGGTGAACGGCGACCAGAAACTGGAAGAACTACATCTCCCGGCGAGCCTCGAGCGCTCTGCCGAGTGTGACCTCGTCCGCATACTCAAGATCGCCACCGACCGGCAGGCCCGATGCGATCCGCGTAACACGAACGCCGAGCGGCTTCGCCAGGCGCGAGATGTAGAGCGCGGTGGTCTCACCCTCGACGTTCGGGTTGGTGGCGAGGATGAGCTCCTCGATGCCGCCTGCGCCGATGCGGTCGATGAGCTCCCGCACGCGCAGTTGTTCGGGACCGACGCCGTCAATCGGCGAAATCGCACCCTGGAGCACGTGGTAGAGGCCGTGGAACTCGCCGGTCCGCTCGATCGCGACGACATCGCGGGGTTCCTCGACGACGCACACGATGTGCTCGTCCCGGCGGGGATCCCGGCACACCTCACAGAGATCGGCTTCCGCGAGGTTGAAGCACCGAGCGCAGAAGTGGATGGACCGCTTCACCTCCACGATTGCCTCGGCGAGACGACCGGCGGCAGCCTCGTCGGCACGTAGGATGTGGAACGCGAGCCGCTGGGCAGACTTGGGCCCGATGCCGGGGAGCCGTTCGAGTTCCTCGAGCAGGCGTGCAATGGGAGCAGCGTAAAAAGACATCGTTACATGAGCCCCGGGATGCCCATGCCGCCGGTCACAGCGGACATCTTGCGACCGGCGACATCCTGCGCCTGGCGTACGGCCTCGTTGACGGCGGCGGTCACAAGATCCTGGAGCATGGCGACGTCGTCCGGGTCGACTGCGGCCGGATCGATGGTGATCGACTCGAGCACGAGTTCGCCGGTCATGACTACCCGCACCGCGCCGCCACCAACAGAGACTTCGACGCGCTCGTCTTTGAGTTCTTCCTGAACGCGGGCCATCTCGGTCTGCATCTTCTGGGCCTGCTTCATGATGTTCTGCATGTTTCCGGGCTTCATCGGCTGTCCTCCAGGGTGTTTGAACCGCTGCTAGATTGCGTCGTTCTCATGCTCCGCGACTATCTCGGCGCCAAGTTCATCTATAACCATACGTTCGATTTCTGCGTGCGCGTCGGCGTCGGCAGGTACGGGAGCCGGGGCAGCGCTTGAGGAGCCTTCCCTGCCAAGCCGGAACTCCAGCGGCGGTGTCACGCCGAGCACCGCGCTAATGCTCCTGCGCAGTAACTGCATCGTGTCGGGGTCGCTCGCGAGATCGAGTGCGAAGCGCTGGTCCTTCGGGAACTCCACCACGAGCAGCTCTCCCTCGACCTCCACCTCGCTCATGTTGAAGAGTTGGGCACGCGACGGACGAAGGCGCCGAATCTCGGCCTGCACGGCGGGCCACGAGCGTTTGGCCGTCACGGCATCGAGCGGGCCATCAAGCGGCTGCGTAACCGCCGGTGTCTCGGGTGCGGACTCCTTGTCGAGCGCTTTCGCCGAGGAGTGTGGGGCCGGTGCCGGAGTGGACTCTGGAGACGACGAGGTCTCCTGAACAGTCTGGGGAGTGGGCGCCTTCGGCGCGGGCGGGGTAGTCGGCGCACTCGCAACCCTCGAGGGCGGCGGTACAGCGAGCCCGGACTCGAGCGCCGCTATCCTCTCGGCAAGGGACTCGAGGGTAAGGTCGGTCTCGGGACGGGCCATGCGCGTGAGGGCGACTTCCAACGCAAGGCGCTGATCCGCTGCCCACCGGAGTTCGCTCGACAACCTGTCGAGAATGTCGAGCAGCCTCACGAGCCGCTCCACCCCGAAACCGCGGGCCTGCCGCTCGAGGCGCGTGCGATCGTTGGCGGTCACGTCGACGGTCTCACCTGCGTCCGGAACGGCCGCTACCACGAATAGGTCGCGGCAATGGCGGACGAAGCCCTTCACGAACTCGGCCATGTCCACGCCGCGCTCCGCAAGATCGGCCACAAAGTGGAATGCACCGGCGACATCACGGTCACAGACAAGCTCGGCCGCCTCGAAGAGCACCTCGACATCGACCTCGCCGAGAAGCCCTTCGACGTCTTCGAGCGTGATCGAGCCGCCTGAGAAGGACGACATCTGCTCGAGCGTGCTGATCGCGTCACGCATCCCACCAAGAGCGTGCTTGCCGATGAGGGCGAGTGCCGAGTCGGACACCTCTACGTGCTCGGCGTCGGCGATGAACCGTAGCCGGGAGACGATCTCCTCGACGCTCAGGCGGTGAAAGTCGAAACGTTGGCAGCGCGAATGAATCGTTTCGGGCACCTTGTGCGGGTGCGTGGTGCACAGGATGAAGACGGTGTGCGACGGCGGCTCCTCGAGCGTCTTGAGCAGCGCGTTGAACGCCGCGTTCGACAGCATGTGGACCTCGTCGATGATGTAGACCTTCCAGTGCCCGCGCGTGGGCGCATAGTTCACGCGACCGATGATCTCCTCGCGAACGGCATCAACACCCGTGCGCGATGCGGCATCGAGCTCGTAGACGTCGGGGTGGGTGCCGGCTGCGATGGCGAGGCAGTCCTCGCAGGTCTCATCGGGAGTGGCCGTGGGGCCGTTCTCGCAGTTGAGCGCCTTGGCAAGGATTCTGGCGGTGGTGGTCTTGCCGGTGCCTCGCGGCCCGGTGAACAGGTAAGCGTGAGCGACGCTGTCTTCTGTGACGGCGTTACGGAGCGTGCGCTCGATATGCGTCTGACCGACGACGGCGTCGAAACTCTGCGGTCGATACGTCCGGTACCAGGACTGATGCGCCACCGATGGAACCTCCAGCCGCGCGAATGCGAACTACCAGTGAAGTATACAGGGCCGGGCTGACACGCGCCCGACCCCGTCGACTCTGTCGATGCTCCCGGACCGAGCCCCGAGCACCCGGCAGCGGCCACTTATGGCTGCTTCCTTCCGGACCTGACCAGGTTCGCGACATGCCGTCGCCCGGAGCCCGGTCCCGAAGCATCGATGATGCGAGCCGTCAGTATACAGCGCGCACGACCCGTACG
The DNA here is from genome assembly GCA_038325105.1 of Coriobacteriia bacterium. Taxonomy (GTDB): domain Bacteria; phylum Actinomycetota; class Coriobacteriia; order Anaerosomatales; family Anaerosomataceae; genus WSXY01. The sequence goes on along the minus strand of JBBQIR010000017.1, from coordinate 18,918 downwards.
CACGTGCATCATTCCGCCCTGGCGATGAGCTCCTCGATGCGGGTGATGAGCTGGTCCGCGTCGACCGGTTTCGTGACGTAGTCATCGCAACCGGCAGCCATAGCTTTGCCACGGTCACCCTTCATCGAGTGCGCAGTGAGGGCTATGAGCGGGATCTTGGCGAAACGCTCATCGGCCTTGATTCGCCGCGTGGCCTCGTACCCGTCGAGTTTCGGGAGCTGCACGTCCATGAGAATGATGTCGGGAACATGCTCCGCAACCGCCGCAACCGCCTCTTCGCCGTCCTCGGCAACCACGACTACGTAGCCGCTCTTCTCAAGGAGAAACGTCACGAGATACCGGTTCTGCGGGTTGTCCTCTACAAGCAGTATCTTCCGCGCCATCAAGTACCTCTTCTCACGGTGACCCATCGCCCCCCTAGATCGACGGGTATCAGCGAACAATGCCCCTAAGCCCGTTGTACCGTCAAGCGATGTTGATCGGTACGTTCCACCAGGCGTACGTTTCAATCGGCAGTCAGCGCATCTGCGCCAACTACCACCCGGGGGGCGAAGTCGACAGCAAGACGGCGGTCAAGACGCCGAAGCGCGACATCCCCTACCATGTACGCATGGACACACCGCTGCTCGAACTCCGCAACGCCACCGTCGTCCGCGACGGGCGCGCCATCCTCGACATCGAGCACCTCGTGCTCCACGAGGGCGAACACGTCGCGATACTCGGCCCGAACGGGTCGGGGAAGTCGACGCTCGTTGGGCTGCTCACGCGCGACGTGCGACCGCTCTACCGCGACGACGGCCCGGGCGTGCTGCTTCGCGGCCGCGTGCTCTGGGACCTCATGGAGACGAGGCGGTTTCTCGGCGTTGTGTCCGATGCGCTGCAGGAGGACTACGACCGCCGGGTTAACGTGCGCGACGCTGTACTCTCGGGGTACTTTGGCTCGATCGGCCTCTACCGCGACAGCGAACTCACCGGCGAGATGCGCGAGCGCGCCGGGGAGCTTATGGAGCTGCTGGGCATCTCGGCGTTTGCGGACCGCACCATGGACACGCTGTCGACCGGTGAGGCCCGTCGCGCGCTCATCGCGCGGGCGCTCGTGCACGAACCGGCGGCACTCGTGCTCGACGAACCCTGCGATGGCCTCGATCCGCGGGCGACTTGGAGCTTCTTGCGGACACTCCGTTCGATCGCAACCCCGGCGCGGGCGCTCGTGCTTGTGACACACCACGTGAGTGACATCATTCCTGAGGTCTCGCGAGTCATCCTGCTGCGCGAAGGGCGTGTGTTCGCCGACGGACCGAAAGACGAGATCATGACCTCTGAGAAGCTCTCGGAGATGTTCGGCTTCCCGGCCGCGCTCGAGGAGCGCGACGGCAGTTACCGGATCTGGTAGCGCGCGTTACTCGAGCGTTGAGCACACCGAGTCGCGCACCGCCTGACTCACAGCCGGTAGCCCGCCGAGGAACCGCACGCTTTCGGCCAATGCGTAGTTGTCTTCGAGCGAAGTCCGCACGCGCGAGTCGAGGTACTTCGTCGGCGTGAGCAACATGACCGAGCGCGTCTCGCCGAGTGCGGGACCTGCCGCAAGCGCGTCCGGGAAGTTGTCACCGGTCGCGATGCCCACCTTGTTGAAGGTGAAGCCCTCATTGGCGGAGGCGTAGTTGGCGAACGCGACGGTCATGGCGTACGTGTTGGTCGCCGAGGCGACGCGCTCGACGGAGACGCCGCTGATACCGTCAAGTGCGGTCTGTATCGACGTGGACACGCTCGCTGTGGAGCCAACGATATCGATGTCTGTGACCCCAAGCGCGGTGATGGTTGCACGGAGCGCACTATCGACGCCCGTTCTGCCGATGAGGAGCACCGGACGCTGCTCGGCGTACGCGACCGGGGACGCGAGGAGCGCGTCGGGGAACGTGTAGCCGGTCGTCACGAACGCCTCGCCGGTGTACGGGATTCCTTTAGCGGTGAGCACGAGGCCGACTTCGCGTGCGATGAGGTTCGCGGTTGCGAAGCGGTCCTTGCCACCCAGGCGCTTCACGTTGCTTGCGCCGACGAGCGACTTCAGGTTCGTCTCTGTGAGGGCCGAGACGACGGTCGTGCTGCCCGTGATGTATACCTTGCGCGGCGAGCGACCCAGCGTGAGGCGGTTGATCTCGTTCTTCACAGCCGTCGGAAGTCCGCCGGTGCTCTTCACGAGCAGGATCGGGCAGCGCACGGCGCCCGCGAGACCTCCAGCTCCGAGTGCGTCCGGGAAGTTGGTGCCGGTAGCGATGATGACCGTGTCGCACGAACCGGTTGCGAACGCCGAGCGCGAAACCGCGAGCGCCGTAGCGTAACGGTCGCTGCCGGCGATAACGGACCAGGTGAAGACCCGCTCGGCCGCATCCGCGTCAAACACGATGGAATCAGTCAGCGTAACGGTGTTGAGCGCGGCGTCCCGGTAGCGAACAGCGACCGTCTTCATGCCTTCGCCAGCCGGTAGCACGATGTCCCGAACCGCCGCGTACGCCTGCCACGTGCCGAACGTGACGCCGTCGACGGCGATGCCCATCTCGATCGCTCCGGTCACGTTCGAGTTAATGGTGACCGCCGTCGTCGCCGTCTCCGATGCACCACCGGCAATCGCGAAACTGCCGCTGGGTGCAACGGTGTCGATGCGCACGCGGCGCTGGCTCGTGGTTGTGCTCCAGTTGCCCGCATCGTCTCGGGCGCGCACGTGGAGGTACCACTCACCATCCGCCTGGTCCGTGTAGGCGCGAGTCGTCGATGTCCCCTCGGGCGTCGTATCCGGGATCGTGCCCGAGGTGTGATCGAGCACGTACGAGTACGTCACCTGGTTCGCATCGGTGGCGCTCCACGAGAACGTGACGTCGTTGTTCGAGTACCACGTGGTATCAACCGGGTGCGTGGCCGAGGAGACCGCGCCCATGACCGGCGCGGTGATGTCACCCGAGGAGCCGTAGATCCACCGGATGCCGTCGATGTCGTCCTGCGAGAGCGAACGGCGCCGAAAATCGTCGGAGCACATCCCGTACATGACCTTGTTGCTCGCCGCGTCACCGGCCCCGTACTGGTCGCCGAGGTTGAGCGAGTGTCCAAGTTCGTGGAGCGCGATGGTCTGGACGTCGAATGTATTGCCCGTGCCGTCGCCCCAGCTGTACGCGTCGTTGAAGATGATGTCGGTCTCTACGATACGATTGTAGGACGCTTCCTCGTAGTACCAGTAGCGGTTCCAGGCGAGCGTACTTGTGGACGTGAACCCGGTGCTCGCCCAGTAAATGTCGTTGCGGCCGTCGCTCGCCGTGGGGTTGGCAGTACTCGTACACGTGCCACCGTCTACGAAAGAAAACCTCGATACGGTACCCCAGGTCGCCGCAGCGGCATCCACGAGGGTGTGTTCCGTTGCGGTGTCAGCGGTGTTCGCATTGACGCGATATGTCTCGGTGAGTACTCCGTCCGCCCACCTCGCGCCACCGTAGGAGAACCCGACGTCGTAGGTGTAGTTGGCGCTCGTGAGTCCCGAACCGTTTTTGACGGTAACGGCGCCGCTACCAGCGCCCTCGGGCACCTCACACACGATGGAAATGTCGGACCACGAAGTGATCACGGCTGTGACATCGGTGGTTGAATCGCAGTAGAAGTCAACGCGACCCGCACCCTGGGACGCCGCGAAACCAGTGCCCGAGATGGTCACGGTGTCGCCGGTGCCCGCGCTCTGGTTCGAAGGGGTCATCGAGGAGATTGCGGGGGTGGCAAGCGGCGAGATATTCGCATCGGATGCCTCGGCAACCCGGGCGACGATCGTGTCAGCGACCACCTCGGCGAGCGACATGGGCGCACCGGTCGCCGCACGCACGCGGCGCTTGAGCGATGACAGCGTCTCTCCCGTGGTCACGATGCGGTCGCCCGCTACGCCGAGGGCTCCCTGCGTGCCACCCACGACCTGCCCGCTTGCGCCGAGGAAGACGACGTAGTCCCTGCCCCGCGTGAACACCGGCACTTCGGTCACGAAGAGGCCGACGCCGCCGACCTCGCCGCCAGGCTGCGTGATTGTGAAGGTGCCGGCTACCGTCCCCGCGATCGTCTCATCGACGCGCACCGTGATGTCGGTGACGATACCGCCACGTGGGCCTGCCACGGGGTCAACAAGGCGCGAAGTCGCGGACACGCACTCGCCAACGACCACGGCACGGGCGTCGTGGGACATACGGTCGACCGTGAGGGGGATCGATGCGCCAAGTGCGGGAACGGCTGATGCGAACACCACGACACACGCCAGCGCGAGTACCGCTGTCGCTGTCACTGCCTTCCGACGAAGTGCGGGGATTCCGGGCATGCGTTCAGTCCTCGGTTCCGTACCTGGCTCTTCAGGAGATGTATCGGCAGGAAGGTCGATTCACCTGACCCACTCTGCGCGAGCGGTCACACTAGCCAAGAACCGAGCCTGCCTACGGCTTCGTGGCAGCGATGACCACGTGATGGATCGTGAAGCTCGTCTCCGGCCCTTCACCCTCGGCGGCCATCCATGCCGTGACGACTTCTCCGGCATCGGCGAGCATCTCGCGGAGCTTCGCGACGGTCTCGGGAGCACATCCCTGCATCCCGCTCCAGCGCTCGAGGTTCATGCGCTTCTCGAAGCGCTCGACGGCCTCGACCTGCAGGGCGGCGCGGCTGAGCACTTCCTGCCACGCGTCCTCGGTCAGTGCACGTGCGTGGCTCGGGTCGCGGAGCCGCTCAAACGTGTTCACGAACGCGGCGGCGGCGGCGCTCTCCGGCACGCTCTGGTCCTGCAGCACGAACCGACCGCCCGGCCTCAGTACGCGCGCAACCTCATCGGCGAACTTCTGGATGTCGGGAAAGTGGTGGGCGGCAATCCGGCACGTCACGAGGTCGAACGACTCGTCGGGAAACGGCAGTGCCTCAGCATCGCCGAGGACGAACTCGATGCCCGCCGCGCCACGCTCACCGGCAAATCCTCGCGCCGCCTCCAGCATCTCGGGCGTGAGGTCGAGCGCAACCATCCCGGCCACAAGCGGTGCGATCGCGATCGCCGTGTGTCCGCCTCCGGTCGCCACATCGAGCGCGACCCACTGCGGGCTTGCGTCGGCCAGCCGCACGACCGCGTCGAGGTCCTCGCCGCCGGCGTGCGCCGCACTGGCGACGTACTCGGCCGCATGTTCGGCGAAACGCTCGCGCGATCGGGACTTCGGGTCGGTCATCGGGCTCCTTCGGAGAGCGCGCCGGCGATCTTCGCGGCGAGCCGCACGTTGTTGTACACAAGTTCCTTGTTCGCCGTTTCGCTCACGCCTCCTGTGAGCGCATGGATCCGGCCGAGGAGAAACGGTGTCACGGCCTTGCCGCGGACGCCCTGCTCGGCGGCTTCGGAAAGAGCGGTCTCGATTGCGCCGTCGATCTGCTCGTGCGTAAGTTCGAACTCGGGCGGGATGGGGTTCGCGACCACCACCCCGCCGGCGATGCCGAGGCTGCGGCGCGCGCGCAAGACGGCGGCGATCGCCTCGGGAGAATCAAGCCGCGCGTCGACGCCGAAGCCGCTCGTGCGGGTGTAGAAAGCGGGGAACTCGTCGGTTGCGAAGCCGAGGACCGGCACGCCGTGCGTCTCCAGATACTCGAGCGTGAGCCCGAGATCGAGAACCGACTTCGCGCCCGCGCACACGACCGCGACGTCCGTGCGAGCAAGCTCCTCGAGGTCGGCGGAGATGTCGAAGCTGGTCTCGGCGCCGCGGTGCACGCCGCCGATGCCGCCGGTCGCGAAGACGCGGATGCCGGCCATGGCAGCGACCATCATCGTGGCGGCCACTGTCGTCGCACCGTCGCTCTGCGCGGCAACGAGCGTCCCGAGGTCGCGGCGGCTCGCTTTGGGGATGCCGGGCACTGTCGCAAGGTGCTCGAGTGCGATGCTGTCGAGTCCCACCCGGATGACGCCGCCGATGAGCGCGATCGTTGCGGGCACCGCGCCCTCATCGCGGGCGTTCTCCTCGGCCAGGAGGGCGCATTCGAGGTTGGCGGGATACGGGAAGCCGTGGCTGATGATGGTCGACTCGAGCGCCACCACGGGCGCGCCCGTGTCGAGCGCAGCGCGCACCTCGGGAGAAACCTGCAGAGTACTGTTCACGACAACATTCCCTCCATCATCTCAAGCACGGTTTCCTCGGCGATCGCATCGCTCACGGTGAGTTCGCTCGCAAGCGCGACAGCCGCCATCGCCGAGGAGAATGCGGCCGTGTGTGTGGTGTCGAAGTCGACGAGGTACGCATACACGAGACCCGCCATGTAGGCGTCGCCCGCGCCGGTCGCGCTCACGACATGCGCGGGCGGCGGCACGAAGCGCACGCGCTCCGATGCGGTTGCGATGAGCGCGCCGGCGATGCCGCCGGTGACGATGACTCGCGGGGCGCCCGCGCCCAGGAGTGCTGAGACCGCCGTGTCGACCGCGCCCGGCGCCGTTCCGGCGAGTGCTGCAGCCTCGAGCTCGTTCGTCTTGAGGGTGTGCAGGGCGCCAAGAAGCCCCGACGCTCTCGGCGCCTTCGCAACCGACACGGTGTCGAGGAACAGCGGCGTATCCGACCAGCGTTCGGCGATGTGAGCGAGCGTGTCGGCGGGCAGGTTCGCGTCGAGGACGATGACCGCCGCGTCGTCGAGGGCTGCGGCGTTGGCATCGAGAGCGGCCGACGTCACCGCCTCGAGCGCGCGCATGTCCGAGACCGCGAGCGCGAGATCGCCGCTCGCATCCATGATCGCGAGGTAGCGCGAGCCGGCTAGGCCCTGTGCGGCCACGGGGCGCACGTCGATGCCGAGTTCGGCGCAGTCGGCCGCCAGAACATCGGCCTCGGGACCCTCGCCAAGCGCGGTCACCAAGCGCGTGGTGATGCCGAGACGAGCGAGGTTCTCGGCGATGTTGCGCCCTACCCCGCCGGCGCTCGTTCGCACGTGTCCCGGGTTCGAGTCTTTTGGCACGAGCGCACGCTCGATGAAGCCGAGGATGTCGGTGTTCGCTCCGCCGACAACGGTGACCGGACCGCGCATGTGAACCTCCTGTTGAGTGCAAGCACGACGCGCTAGTTGAGACCGAGCCGCTTGATGAGCGCCGGGGTGGGCCGCCCGTCGGTGTCCCAGCCGCGGTGAGCGTAGTAGCGGCGCTTCATCGGCGCAAGCGGAACCACACTCGATGGGTCGCGTGCGTCGATGGGCTCGGTCGTCAGCCGCGTCGGCAGCGCGTCGTCCTCGGACGTGATGCCGAACCGCATGCCGATGAGCCGCTCGAGCGTGTAGCCGCGCTGTCCGATCGCCCAGAATCCGCCGAAGCCGAGTCTCATGCCGGTGGCGAGCTCGATCGCCTTGATGTGCGGCACGAGCGGCATCGGGATATCGAGTGCGGCCGGCGGCAGCGCGCGCAGCATACGCAGCGCACCCGACGATGATCCGAGGACGGCGTTCACGACCTTGCCGAGCGGACCGTCGGCGCCGCGTACAAGCGCTCCGGGAAGCACGCCGAGCGTGGTGAACAAGCAGCCTCCTGCGGCCGAAACGGCCTCCATGAGGTCCTGGAACATGGCGACGAGCGCGTGTTTGCCGCGCTGCGAGCGGCCGTGCATCGAGAGCGCGAGCCCCTCAAGCGCCACGCCGTACCCGCCGTTGAGATGGCACGCACCACGGTTGGAGACCGCGTAGCCGAGGCCATGGCCGATGGCGTTGCGCGGTTCGTACGCCGCGAGTTCAAGCCCTTTGGACTGCATCGCGATATCGAGCGCGTCGTAGCGGCGGGCGATCGCTCGCGAACCCATCGCGAGCGTAGCGCCGACACCACGCTTGTACGCGATGTCGCTAAAGAGATCGAAGAGCCCGTCTGCTTTGCCGAATCGAACGCCGGCGTCCCAGGCGCCACGCTCCGCCAGCTCCATCGCAAGTGAGAGCGTCACCCCCGTGGTCATCGTGTCGAGCCCGAGTTCGTCGAGCTCCCGGTTCCACCTGATAATAGAGTCCAGGTCTGACACGCCGATGTTGCTCCCGAGCAGCACGAGCGTCTCAAGCTCGGGGCCCTTCACCCGACGACCGTCGATCTCCACGACGCGCCCGCAGCGGATCGGACACGACAGGCAGCCTGTCTGCGCGACGGTCCTGTCGGCAGCGAGCGTTTCTCCCGAGATCTCGTCAGCGCCCTCGAAGCTGCCCGCCTGGAAGTTGCGCGTCCCAAGGATGCCGATGTCGTTCATTCTCCCGAGGAACCCCGCGGTTCCGTACTTCGGCAGCCGGTCGCCCGCAATCGGGTGCGCCTTGAGCGACGCCGTCCACGTCTTCACATGCGCCCTGAACGCGTCGGCCGAAGCCGGCTCCGCGCGGCGCTCGCCGTGCGCGGCGATACCCTTGAGGTTCTTCGAGCCGAAGACGGCTCCCATTCCGGTGCGTCCCGCGACACGTTCGTCACTGACAAGTGCGGCATACGGTACAAGGTTCTCACCCGCCGGTCCGGCCACGATCGTCCCGCACTTTCGGCCGATCACTTCGCGAAGCGCTGTTTGCGCCGCGGACGTTCGCATCCCCCACACGTCGTCCGCGTCGTGGAAGTGCACGCCGTCCTCGGCGATCTCCAGCCACACAGGCGTCGCGGAACGACCGGTCACGACGAGCGCGTCGACCCCCGCCTTCTTGAGGTACGTCCCGAACGAGCCGCCGGAGTTTGACGTCCCGAGCGTTCCGGTCAGCGGCGAGAGCGCTGAGACATCGAAGCGCGCCGTCGAAGGAGCACCCGTGCCGCTCAGTGGGCCCGTTGCGATGACGAGCGTGTTCTCCGGCCCGAGCGGATCGGTACCCTCCTCGAGCACGTCATAGAGAATCTTCGCCGCCATGACCTTCCCGCCGAGGAACTTCCGGCGGTCGTCATCGGTCCACGGGTACTCGGTCACCTCGCGCGAGGTGAGGTCGATTCGGAGCACCGTCCCCGCATACGCGCCGAGTGCTGTCGTCATGTGTGAGTCTCCTAAAACGCGCGCTTGAGGAGCGCGAGCACGTCGTCGTAGCCGGCATCCTTCGGGTTCATCGCCATAGCACCGTCGTTGATGGCCGCGAGCGCGATCGCCGGGAGCTGCTCCTCGGTCACGCCGGCCTCGGCGAGAGTGAGCGGCATGCCGGTCGTGTCGTGGAGCATGTGGTTCATCCTGCGCACCGTCTCGACAGCCTCAAGGCCACGATCGGCAGGGTGCACCGAGCAGTGCGCGTCTGTTCCCGCGAGATTGTGCAGTAACTCGCCGTATCGCTCACCGGCGACATCAAGGTTGTACGTCATGCCATGCGGCAGCAAGATTGCCATCGCCTCGCCGTGCGCCACGCCCGCGACGCCGCCGCATGCGTGCCCGACCGCGTGCACGATGCCGACCATCGCATTGCTGAACGACACGCCGGCCAGAAGCGCCGCATTCGCCATTGCGAGACGGTTCTTCTGGACCTTTGGCTTAGCAAGGACTGCCGGCAGGTACTCCCGGATGAGGTCGATCGCCGCGCGCGCGTAGCAGTCCGAGAGCGGGTTGGCCTGACGGCACGAGAACGCCTCCACCGCGTGGCAGAGCGCGTCCATGGCAGTCGCCGCGGTGATCCTGGGCGGAAGCCCGATCGTCATGCGGGCGTCGAGGACAGCGACGTCCGGGAGCAAGTTGAACGAGATGAAGCCCATCTTGACGTGGCGTGCATGGTCCTTGATGACCGCCGCCTGCGTGACCTCGGAGCCGGTCCCCGCGGTCGTCGGCACGGCCACGAACGGCACCATGCGATCGCCGAGGAGCACCTCGGACCCCATGTAGTCCTTGAGGTCCTTCGCGTCGTGCGTGATGACGATGCTCGCGCCCTTGGCGGTGTCGATGACCGAACCGCCGCCGATCGCTACGATCGAGTCGCAACCCGCCTCGCGATACGCGCGCGCCACGTCGTTCACGACCTCCACCGAGGAGTCCACGGGCACGTCGTCGTAGACGGCACCGGGCGTGACCTCGCCCTTCTCGAGCGCCTTGAGCACGATATCGGCGAGGCCGAGGCTCCGCAGCTGCTTGTTGGTGAGTACGAGCGGCTTCGAGACGCGCATGTTCGCGAGTTCGTACGGGATATTCTCGATAGCCTTGCTGCCCGAGAGGATCTTCGTTGAGTTGCGGAACTCGTAGTAACCGGGAATCATATCGCTCCCCCTTCGGCGGGAATCTCGGCGTGCGAATGGACGAGCGTGAGCCAGTACGCGAAGAGCATCGGCGCCTGTCGCTTGGCGGGACTCGGCAGGATGCGGTTCGTCATGATGTCAGGGAACAAGTAGCCCTCCACGATGTGCAGGCATCGCACGACCGACATCCCCAGCCCGATGTCACCTGCAAGAGACGACCGGTGCTCGGCAAAAGCCTGCAGCACGCCCTTCATGCCGAGGAAGACCGGTAGCGCACCGTCGACGTTCTTGAACGTCACGAGCAGCGTTGGCTCGACATCGCGCCTACCGAGGTGCTTAAGCAGTCCGGACGTCTTGCGCCACGACGTCTGCGGGCCGGCGGGAGCGACCTTGATCGTTACGACCGTATCGTCCGGCCAGTGGGCGACCTCCCAGCGCACACGCGAATCGAGTCGCGCCGCAGCGGCGAATCCCCGGCCGAGAAAGAAGAACACGATCGCGATCACACTTCGCTTCACAATGAACCGCCTCACCCGTGATTGTTGCCCTTCGGATTCGTCTGGATGATGCGAACAGCCTCTTCGCACGAGTCGGTCACCTGCACGAGGTCGATGTCCCCCGGTGCTATCGTACCCTCTGCCACGAGTTGACTGGCGAAAAAATCCATCATGGGCTGCCAGAACGTGGTCCCCACGGCCACAACCGGAAACGCGTCCATCTTCCCCGTCTGCATGAGGGTGAGCGCCTCGAAGATCTCGTCGAGTGTGCCGAAGCCGCCCGGCATGACCACGAACGCCCTCGAGTACTTCACCATCATCACTTTGCGCACGAAGAAGTGCTCGAACGTCATGACGCGGTCGAGGTACGGATTCGGCTTCTGCTCGTGCGGCAGGTGGATGTTCGCGCCAATCGACAGCCCACCGGCTTCCTGCGCACCGCGATTCGCCGCCTCCATGATGCCGGGACCGCCGCCAGTCATGACCGCGTAACCCGCCTCAACGAGCTCGCGCCCCATCTGACGGGCAAGCTCGTAGTGCGGATGCCCCTCCTTGAACCGCGCCGAGCCGAACACGGTGACCATCGGCTGATTGATGTTGAGGAACTCGAAGCCGCGAAGTAGCTCAAGGAAGATGCGAACTGCGCTCTCGGTGTTCTCGGCGTGACCGTGGCTGCCGGCGAGGAACTCCGCCTCGGCGCCTACGACTTGCTCGAGCAGCGAGGGCGGGTATGCGTCCCGATCGTTTGGATTGAACTCCGACATGTGGCCTCCTCGGATGGATGCTTCTGATGGTACCAGGAGCGGCGCGACAGAAACGATCACCCGGAAATCTTCGAGACCACTGTTGACCCTGACGTTACGTGAGGGTTTACGCTGTCGTCCGGAGGTGAGAACGATGGGTCAGACAGTAGGACAGGTCGCGAATGTCGCCGGGGTCAGCGTGCGCACGCTGCATCACTACGACGAGCTCGGACTCCTGACACCCTCGGAGCGCTCCGGGGCAGGCTATCGGCTGTACACGGACGACGACCTCGTCACGCTGCAGCAGGTGCTGTTCTTCAAGGAGCTCGGCTTTGGGCTGGAGGACATCGGTCGCCTCATGCACGACCCCACGTTCGACCGCCGAGAGGCGCTCGCGCTGCAGCACCGGATGCTTGCAGACAAAGCCGCGCAGCTCATGAAGATGATGGATGCCGTCGACCGCACGTTCGACGGCCTGCAGAAAGGCATCACGATGGACAAGGAAGAGATGTTCGAGGTCTTCGGCGAGTTCGACCCCGCCGAGTACGAGCAAGAGGCCGAGGAGCACTGGGGTGCCACCGACGCGTACAAGGAGTCGGCGCGCCGCACGAAGGGCTACACCAAGGCCGACTGGCAGCGATTCAAGGACGAGAGCGAGCGAATCGGCAGCGACACCGCCGCGCTCATTGACGCCGGCGTCCCGGCGACCGACCCGCGCGCGATGGACCTCGCCGACGAGGCCCGCCTGCAGATTGACACGTGGTTCTACCCGTGCTCGCACGAGATGCACGTGAACCTAGCAGAGATGTACATCGTCGACCCTCGCTTCACGGCGACGTACGAGAAGATCCACATCGGCATGGCGCAGTACTGGCACGACGCGATTCTCGCGAACGCGCGGCGCGCGAAGGAGTAGTCACAACCTACGAGAACGACAGAAGGGCGACCCTAGTGGGTCGCCCTTCTGCTGCATGCTATGTGTTCCGCTGACGCGAACTACGCCTTGCGGACGTTGCTTGCCTGCATCTTGCCGTTCTGGCCCGTGGTCACGTCGAACTCAACAGCCTGGCCCTCGTCGAGGGTCTTGAAGCCGTCGCCCTGGATCTCGGAGAAGTGGACGAACAAATCGTCGCCATCCTCACGCGAGATGAAGCCGTAGCCCTTGTCCGGGTTGAACCACTTAACAGCACCGTTAGCCATACCAAACTCACTCTCCGCCCCGCAGGGCAAAACAAAAGCGGCGAGACAACGTATCCGCGAGACAGCGGACTGTCGCGCCGCACATCCGTGGCCCACAAGAGGGCCCGTGCGGACATAGTAAGCCAATTTCAGAACGTTGGGAAGAACCGAACTACGAGGCCAGCAGACGTGCAGCCGTACCTCCGAGAATCGCGTCGAGCTCACTGTCTGTCAGAGGCATCGAGCGCAGATGCGCGATTTCTGCAGCGGGGTCGGTCCACGGACCGTCGCTCCCAAACAAGACGCGCTCCGCGCCGTGCGCTCGCACGAGTGCGACGAACTCCTCGTCGGGCAGGTGGCCGAGCGTGAACGCGGTATCGAGATAGACGTCACGGCCGGTCAGATTCGCGGGTACGTCGTGCCACTGCCGGAAGCCGCCCATGTGTGCGAGCACCACCGTCAGCGTGGGATGGCGGTCGAGCAGGCGGGCGAAGACCTCAGGGGTCCCGTTGATCGTCTGGGGGCCGATGTCGGCTCCAGCATGCGAGAAGAGAATCATCCCGAGACCTGCAGCAGCATCGAAGAGCGTGTCAAGACGCGGGTCGTCGGGCGAGAAAGACTGGTACTCGGGATGCATCTTGAAACCGCGTAGTCCGAGCGACGCCATTCGCGCAAGTTCGGCTGCGGGATCCTCGAGCTCCGGATGCATCGCGCCGAAGGGCACGACGTCGTCGCTTGTGAGCGTCGCGACCCAGTCATTAATGGGTCGGACCTGCCCGGGCTTCGTCGCGACCGGCTGCACGACCGAACGGTCGATTCCCGTTTCACGCATCGAGGCACGCAGGCCCGCAACGGTGCCGTCGTAGAACCCGGGAATGCCTCCCTCGGCACTGAGCGTGGCCATCGCCGAGGGCGCGAGGGCGTCCGGCCATATGTGCGTATGGAAGTCGGTCAGCATGCGATGTAGTGTAGCGCAACGCCGGGACAGGCCGGCTGCGGTCGCTACGGTACAATCAGCCATGCGACCAGAGGGGGCGTAGTGGCGATTCCACACACCGACGTGAACGAGAGACCGAATCCGAAGCGCGAGCAGCTGACCGTGGTAGCGGTGGCGGTCACGGTTGTGGTCGCTGTCGCCTACCGCGCCAGCCTCGGCATCACGTTCGCCGACGACTCCCACTACGCGAGCATCGTACTGTACCTCTCCCAGGGAGCGCGCCCGTTCGTTGACGACATGACCACGCAGGTACTCGGCTTTCTCGCCGCAGTGCCGTTCGCTAAAGCCTGGACTGCGCTGTTCGGGCTGAACGGATTCGTACTTGCGCTTCGCCTCTTCTACGTCGCGGTATCCGCAGGAGTCGCGTCTGCGGTGTACCGCCTCATGAAGCCGTCGTTCGGCACCGTACCCTCGGCACTTGGCGCGGCCGTCGTATTCCTGGTGCCGCCTTTCAATATCCTCGGTGTGAGCTACAACACCATGGCGATGTCGGGTCTCGTGCTTGGATCGGCGCTCTGTCTGGCGTCGGTCCGCGAACAGAATCCGCGACTCGCCGTTGCTGCCGGGGCGACGATCGCATTCGCGGCGATCTCGTACCCGCCCCTCATAATCGGGGCGCTCGTACTCGCAGTGACGTACCTGGTGGTAGCGCGGTCGTGGCGGCTCGTACTGTCCGCGCTCGGAGGCGCCGCAGCAGTTGTGGCGGTCTTTGGCGTATGGCTGCTTGCGACAGTTCACATCGCTGACATTCAGCTCGCGCTCAAGTACGCCAACGCTGTTTGGGAGGGCTACCGGTCCCCTGCCGAGAAGATCACCGTGATGCTGCGCTTCACGCGTCGCGCGCTTCTCACCCGCTGGACGCTTCCCGCGTGGGGCCTCGGCGTCATCGCCGGACTGCCCCCGCTCGACCGGCGGGTGCGCGCTGCGGCCGCGGCACTCATCCCCGTCGCCTGTCTGGTCCCGGCGATCAGGGTGCTCGTATCGGGCAACACGCTCGAGCAGTTCGGCACCAACGGCGCCGCCTACATGATCCTGTTCGCGGTGACCACGGCGTTCCCGGTGCTCGCAACCGCACTTGCCGAGCGGGACACCGACACGCTCCGCGGGCTCGCCCTCACCGCGCCACTCGCGGTACTCGGCTACCTCGTTGTCTCATACTCGACGAGTTCGGGCTGGCTCAACGCCGTACCCGTGATAGCGGTCGTGCCGTTTGCAACGGTCGTGGTGGCCGGGTGGAGCAAGCTCGTCGGTGAGGGCCGTCTCGCCCAGATCGTATCGTCGATGCTGCTCATCGGCGTTCTTGTGGGGTTGCTGTTCGCGACGTCGTTCAGCGAGTCGCCGCCGCTTACGCTGCGCAGCCGCTTCACGTCTGGCGCCCTCGCCGGCATCGCAACGACGCCAGAGCGCAAGGTGGATATCGAAAGGATTGCCGACGCCGGGAAGCGTTGGTCAAAGCCATCCGACGATGTGCTCGTTGTGGGACGACCGCTCGGCTATCTGCTCGTACCGGGACGCATGCACACGAACGCGGTCTGGCTCACGACCGGAGCGTCTGACCAGTACACGGTCGACTACTTCGCCAGAACTGGCGCGCCGGACGTCGTCTACATCAACAGGAGCGTTCTGTCCTCGGCGGGGGGACTCGAAGCTGCGGCAGCCAAGGATCCGCTCGTCGCGTTCCTCGCCGACGAGTACGACCTCGTGGAGACGTTCGACCCGTTCGCCGTGTTCGTTCGCCGCTAGCCGCGCCGCGCGTCCGGCTCTTCCCCGGCTCTGAAACCTCGAAGCTCGCGGACGAGGTAGAGCGGACGGCCCCTGACCTCGGTGTAGATGCGCCCGACATACTCGCCGAGAGCGCCGATGGTCATGAGCTGAACTCCCGAGAGCAGCAGCACGAGCACCATCACCGAGGTCCATCCCTGGACGACGACGCTGCCGGTGAGCTTCATGACGATCAGCACGAGCGCGGTCACGAACGCCGCTGCTGAGACGAACAGCCCGAGCCAGGTGGCCAGCCGAAGCGGGCGCACCGAGAATGCCATGATGCCATCGGTCGCAAAGCGGATCATCTTCGCGAGCGGGTACTTGGTGACACCTGCGAAGCGTGCGTCGCGCACGTACTCCACGGGCACCGACTCGAAGCCGAGCCAGGCGACCATTCCCCGGACGTACCGGTGATGCTCGGGCATCGCGATCAGGGCGGCAGCTGCCCGTTTACTCAGTAGGCGGAAATCGCCGGCGTCGAGCGGCATGTCGATGTCGGCGAGCGAGTGCATCGCCCGGTAGAAGAGCTTCGCGGTTACGACCTTGAACCAGCTCTCTCCGCGCCGCTCGGTGCGTACTCCATAGGCTATGTCCGCGCCCTCGCGCCATTTCGCGACAAACTCGGCGATCACTTCCGGCGGGTCTTGCAGATCCGCGTCGATGACGGTGATCGTCTCGCCGGTGGCGTGTTCGATGCCAGCGGAAATCGCGATCTGGTGTCCGAAGTTGCGAGAGAATCGCACGAGTCGCACCCGGTCGTCGGATGAGGCGATACCGAGGAGCTTCGGCCACGAGCCATCGCGGCTGCCGTCGTCGACGTAGACGACCTGGAATGGGTCGCCGATCGCGTCCATCGCCGCCGAGCACCGCTCGTGGAAGCGCTCGATCCCCTCAACCTCGTTGTAGACGGGGACGACCACCGAGTGCGTGCACGTCGTCGACATTGCTACTCCTCCTCGTTCACGAACGTAGTGGCAATGAGCATGAGCGACATTCCCAGCGGTAGATTGCTGCGCCGCAGAATCGGAATCTCGAGGCTGAAGATGGCCCGCATGATTGCGTTGATCGGCCTGGACGGCAGATTCACACCGGGCGTCCACTTGAGTCTCAGTAACCTCGTTATCGTCCGCTCAACGACCCCGAGCGGCAAGAGGAATGTGTTGAAGTAGCTGACACGGTCAACCGAGAATCCTGCCTTCTCGACGGCGGCCACGAGCGTCGACCGCGTGTAGCGGCGCCAGTGTGCGTTGGCCTCGTCGTGCGGCCCCCACAGAAGTGGCAGTGCCGGAACGGTAAGGAGCAAGCGACCGCCAGCCCTAAGCACCCGCCGTGCCTCGGTGAGACCGGCGATGTCGTCCTCAAGGTGTTCGATGACGTCGAGTGCAACCAGCATGTCGGCTGATGCGTCTGCTGCCGGCAGGTGTTCGAACGATCCGGCCACAACCTGACAATCACGCGAACGGGAGACGGAGACTGCGGACTCGACCGGCTCGACACCAAGCACCTCGGCCCCATCGAAGAGCTGGCTGAGCGCCTGGAGGTTGCCGCCAGTGCCACAACCTACCTCGACAACGCGCGTGAGCGGTTTCGGGGCATAGCGCGCCACCCAGTCGAGCACGAGGTGTCGGCGCACGACAAACCACCAATGCTCTTCCTCGAGCTTCTCGAAGCGCAGGAGAAGTTCTTCGTCCATAGGTCGTGGGTCTCCCTCAGCGGGGTCTGGCGGTGATGCCTCAGTGTATAGTACAGGCGGTCGCAGGGAGTTACGAACGGAGCAGGCGGATGCGGTTCCTCAAGTTCGGTGCCGTTGGCGTCGCCAACACGCTGATCACGCTCGCGGTCTTCAATCTGGTCGCCGTCGTCCTCGGATGGCCGGCCGTCGTCGGCAACGCGCTCGGGTGGGTCGCAGGATTCACGAACTCCTTCTACTGGAACAGGCGCTGGACGTTTGCGGACCGCGCAGGCGTGGATGCCACTCGCTCGCTCGTACGCTTCGCACTGACGAACATAGCCGCGCTGCTGGTGAGCACCGGAATCGTCCTGGCGCTGGAAAGAGCCGCTCGGGGTCTATCACTCGGTGTGCCCGAGGCGCTTCTCCTCAACGGGATTGAAGCAGTCGCCATTCTGGCTTCGCTCAGCGTGAACTACCTGCTGGCGACGCATTGGGCATTTCGGGAAGAGCCCGCCTGACGCCGTCAGGCGAGATTACTGCATTTCCGGAGGCGCTACTCGAATATGTCCCTACCGCTTGGCGTGCAGGAACCTGCCCAGCGGCGGCACCTTGACGTCGATCGCCCGCTCGGGGCACAGCTCCTGGCAACAGTAGCAGCGGATGCACCGGGTGTAATCATGGACCGGAGGAACACCCTTGCCGCTGGCCCAGTCAACTGCCTTCGGGTCGACGGGGCACACACTCACGCAGGTGCCGCACGCCGTGCACTTGGCGGGATCGATGACGGGTCGCGGCACGATGAGGCGCTTCGCGAGCGCCCCGCCGCCTGATCCGCCGGTCGTTGACTGACGGCTCCGGTTCACGTCGTAATCGGCAATCACGAACGACTCGAGTGGGTCGCCGACATACGTGATGTTCTCGCCATCCCCGAGACCCCATGCAGTGCCGTAGGTGACCGTGCCGACAAGCGAAGGGTCGAGATTCATGATGCGGCAGACGGTCGCGTCGACGGCAACCAGGTCGTCTGAAACGATGATCGCGCCAACGTGGCGGGGGTCTCCACCCCGGGGGCCGTTTCCCTGCATGCCCATGATGCCGTCCATGATGGCGAGACGGGGGCGGAGTAGGCGGTTGAGGTCGACGAGCATCTGCGCGAAGCGGTCCACGTCGGGCATCCGCATGTGGAACTCGCCCTTGAGCATGCCCGGGATGCAGCCGAATTGGTTCTTCACGGCACCCGTCATGCGGGTGAGCGCGTGCGTCTTGAGCTTCGGAAGCGTGACCAGGCCGTCGGCGTCGAGCACTGCCGAGGCGATCGTGAACTGCTTGATGAGCTCGCCCTCGGGAAACGAGATCTGCCGCCCCTCGGCGAAGTCCGCGTACGTCACGCCGAGCGCCTCGGCAACCTGCGCGATGCCGATCTTGCGCGCTGCGGCCAGGGCGTTCCCGAAGCCGGGCGAGTCACCGTAGCTGAGCGTCGCGCCAGCGGCCTGCAGATGACGGGCAGCTGCGGAAAATACGGCCGGGTGTGTGTTGACGACCTTGTCTGGCGTTGCACCCACGAGGAAGTTGGGCTTGAGCATGATGCGCTCATCGGCATGGACAAATCGGCCCGGGCCTCCGAGCAGCTCGAGCGCCCGCCCGAGGGCATCAAAGACGGCCGACTCCTCGTAGGAATCACAACGCACTATGGCGACGGTCGCGGGCATGGGGGTGTCCTTTCGAAATCCGAGTGTGTGAGGGAGTGCTCACGCAAGAGGGTACACTTGTTCGAGGTGCTCGCCCAACTTCGCCCCGGAGGTCCCCATGCAAGCGCTCTGGACTCAGACCGGCGTCTCCCAGCTCGTGGCTGGTGGCACGCCGCTTCTACTCATCGTTGTACGCACGGTCATCGTCTACGCGCT
>JBBQIR010000016.1:0-36437 GCA_038325105.1 Coriobacteriia bacterium | reverse complement strand
AGATGCGGGCAGTTTCCGCGCCCACGGCGACACTGTAGCGCTGGACAGCAACCCCGACACCGCAAGCACGCTACAGGTCATCGACGCAGGCTCCGGCCGCACGGAGCAGGTGACGCAGGCGCTGCTGCGCTCGCGGGCGTCGTCCCGTGTGCCCGTCATCGCCGGTCGCCATTTCAGTCAGAAGGCGCTTGCGGAGCTCAACTCTGCCGACGCCAACTACATGGACGACCGACACCTGAAGGTTCGGTTGCTCGAGCCCAGTGTGCTCGTCCGGCTCCAGGACGAAGCCGGGCCGCCCCAAGAGCGGCAGACCACCCATCTTCGCCTGAGTGGTGCAGCGGGGGGCGTTGCGTTGGCGCTGCTGTCAGACCCAACACGCGTGTGGAAGGTTACCGACCTGGCGGTCGAGGGGCATGCGTCGCTCGGGGCAGCGCAGAACACAGTTGTCTCCCTCGAGTCCGAGGGCCTGCTGGAGCGTTCGGGCCGCGGGCCGGCAACGCGCAGACGCGTAACCGACCCGGCAGGGCTGCTCGATCACTACGCTCGGGACGCCGTGGCTGATCGCAAGGTGATTGCACGGGGATTCCTCCTCAACAACGGTGCAGAAGAGACCATGCGCTCCGTGTCGCAACGCCTGATGGACGGTGGACAGGGCTTTCGGGCATGGTTCACGGGCGTGGCCGCTGCCCAGCTACTCGCGCCACATGTGACCGCAGTGCGCACGTTCGAGGCCTGGGTGACGACCTCTCATCGCGCAGACTTCATCTTGAGCGCGATGGGCGCGATGCCCGTCGATGAGGGTGCGAACCTTGTCGTCATGCGGGGTCACAAAGGTGTTCTCGTCGGATCCGAGTACCGTGAGGGTGTTCACCAAGTGTCTGTGTTCAGGATGTACGCCGACGCGCTTGCGGATCCGGCT
The DNA here is from genome assembly GCA_038325105.1 of Coriobacteriia bacterium. Lineage (GTDB taxonomy): Bacteria > Actinomycetota > Coriobacteriia > Anaerosomatales > Anaerosomataceae > WSXY01. Next base: position 35,518 of record JBBQIR010000016.1, on the reverse strand, counting down.
CGGGGCGAGGAACAGGCGGAACACTTGCGCGAGACTATCATCGGCTTCTAGAAGGGGTTCACGTGGTCCAGCAGTACAGCAGTGAGGCGACCGAGCGGTGCGAGAGAACTCTCGGCACCCTGATGCGCGGAATCGGTCAGCCATGGCGTCACAAGATTTGCCTCGTCGGGGGGCTCGTTCCGCTGTACCTCGTGCAGGGAAAAGGCTACAACCAGCCGGCGCACGTCGGATCGACTGACGTCGACGTCGCTATCCGTCTCGCAGTAGAAGCCGAAGACCAGGGCGCGTACTCCACGCTGGAGACGAACCTGAAGAGGAACGGCTTCTCGAGAGTCGACGGAAGCTCTTGGCGTTGGGCCGCAGAGGTCGACGGCCACGTTGTCGTTCTGGAACTTCTCGGCGACGCGGAGGACGTAGCGCCCGGAACGGTCTTCCGGCCCAAGGTTGAGCCGCCAACGGGCGGGGGCGGAGTGGGGCTGCTCTGTGTGAGAGGCGTTGAACTGGCCTTCCGAGACTCCTTGGTGGTCACTCGTGACCTGCAACTGCTGGACGGAGCTCGATCGAGTGTCGAGTTCCAGGTTGCCAATCTCGCGCCGTTTGTGGCGTTGAAGGCAGATGCCTATCTGGATCGGCGAAAGCCAAAGGACGCATACGACCTGGTCTACGTTCTCCGATGGTGGCAGGGTGGCCCCGAGGCTGCAGCGGCGGCCGTAGCAGCAAGCCCGGTCGCGAGCGACCCTTTCGTCGTCTCGGCAATCTTTCGCGTGCTCGGTGACTTCGCCGAGCCCGATCGGGCAGGAGCGGTCGACTACGCCAGCCTCGCGGCGTCCGCTGGGACGGCAGCGGAGGTCGCCCAGGCACGCAACGAGGCGGTGCTTGTCGTTCGGCAGTTGGGCGAGCATCTGGATGTCGCGAGGGGGCCACGATGAGCGAGGCCAGCGGAGGAGTCCGCTACGACCCGATAGCCGTCAGCGCGGAGAGCACGGTCGTTGCAGAGTACCTGCCGGAGATTGCGGAAGAGGCGGCCTACCAGTCTGAGACCTCGCTGGAGCAGGCGTTCATCCGGCTGCTGCAGTCGCAGGCCTATGAGTATCTGCCACTCACGAGCGAAGGTCAGCTCGTCGCGAACCTGCGGGCGCAGCTTGAGGCGCTCAATGGGATCACCTTCAGCGACGCCGAGTGGGAGCGGTTCTTCTCGGAGAAGATCGCGGGGGCGAACGAAGGCACAACTGAGAAGACGGTTCGCATCCAAGATGACCACGTTCAGATTCTGAAGCGCGACGACGGTTCCACCAAGAACGTCGCGCTCATCGACAAGACCAACATTCACAACAACACCCTGCAGGTAATCAACCAGTATGAGGTCGCCCGAGGCGAGGACGGCGCGGCCCGGTCGAACCGTTACGACGTTACGGTGCTGGTCAACGGCTTGCCCATGGTCCATATCGAGCTGAAGCGCCGGGGCGTGGACATACGCGAGGCGTTCAACCAGATCGACCGGTACCAGCGCGATAGCTTCTGGGCCGGTTCGGGGCTCTTCGACTACGTGCAGCTTTTCGTGATCAGCAACGGCACGCTCACGAAGTACTACTCGAACACGACCCGCCGTCAGCACCTGGAAGAGACCTCGGCGGCAAAGCGGGCTCGCAAGACTTCCAACTCCTTTGAGTTCAGCTCCTGGTGGGCCGATGCGACCTACAGACCGATCCAGGACCTCGCGGCATTTGCGAAGACGTTCTTTGCGAAGCACGCCCTGCTCAACATCCTGACCAAGTACTGCGTGCTCACCGCCGACGGGATGCTGCTCGTGATGCGGCCTTACCAGATCGTCGCGACTGAGCGAATCCTGCAGCGGATCGAGACCTCGACCAACTAAAAGCAGCTGGGCAAGGCCGGCGCCGGCGGCTACATCTGGCACACGACTGGATCGGGCAAGACGCTCACCAGCTTCAAGACCGCGCAGCTTGCGACCAAGCTCCCCAGTGTCGACAAGGTGCTCTTTGTGGTCGACCGCAAGGACCTCGACTATCAGACCATGCGCGAGTACGACCGGTTCGAGAAGGGTGCTGCCAACTCGAACACCTCGACTGCCGTCCTCAAGCGCCAGCTCGAGGACCCGTCGGCACGCATCATCATCACGACGATCCAGAAGCTTTCGACGTTCATTGCCGCGAACAAGGGCCACAGCATCTACGACGGCCACGTCGTCATTATCTTCGACGAGTGCCACCGGTCCCAATTCGGCGATATGCACACGGCAATCACCAAGGCGTTCAAGCGATACAACCTTTTCGGCTTCACGGGCACGCCCATCTTCTCGGTAAACGCGGGTAGAGGCGGCAATCCGCAGTTGAAGACCACGGAGCAGGCGTTTGGCGAGAAGCTGCACACGTACACGATCGTCGACGCCATCAGCGACAAGAACGTGCTGCCGTTCCGCATCGACTACGTCAACACGATCAAGCTGCCGGACAACATAACCGACAAGCAGGTCGCGGCGATCGACACAGAGAGGGCGCTCCTCGCTCCCGAGCGGATCAAGGAGATTGCCTCGTACACGCTGGAGCACTTCGACCAGAAGACCAAACGAGCGGAGCACTACTCGCTAGCCGGTAAGCGGATGCATGGCTTCAACGCGCTGTTCGCTACAGCATCGATAGACGCCGCCAAGCGCTACTACCTCGAATTCAAGGAGCAGCAGCAAGACCTCGTGCCTGACCGCAAGCTCAAGGTCGGGATCATCTACTCGTACGCGGCGAATGAAGCGTTCGACGATTACCTCGATGAGGAGGGTTTCGAGACCGACGCGCTCGACCAGTCATCGCGCGACTTCCTCGAGGAAGCGATCAAGGACTACAACGCGCTCTTTGGAACGAGTTTCGACACCTCTGGGGACAAGTTCCAGAACTACTACAAGGACCTCTCGCTGCGCCTCAAGAACCGCGAGATCGACCTGGTCATCGTTGTGAACATGTTCCTCACCGGCTTTGACGCGACGACGCTCAACACCCTGTTCGTTGACAAGAACCTGCGCGCCCACGGCCTCGTCCAGGCGTACTCGCGCACGAACCGCATTCTCAACTCGGTGAAGACCTACGGAAACATCATCTCGTTCCGCGATCTGGAGGAGCAGACCAACGACGCGATCGCGCTCTTCGGCAACAAGGACGCTTGCGGCGTGGTGCTGCTCAAGCCGTACGGAGAGTACTACGCCGAATACGCCGACAAGGTCACGCAGCTGCTTGAGGTCTTCCCGCTGGGAGCGCCGATCGTGGGTGAGTCCGAGCAAAAGGCGTTCATCGCACTGTTCGGGGCGATTCTGCGGTTGCAGAACATCCTCACGTCGTTTGACGATTTCGCCGGCAATGAGATTCTCTCGGAACGCCAGGGGCAGGACTATCGCAGCGTCTACCTCGACCTCTACGCCGAGTTCCGTCGTCTGGCGGAGGCTGAGAAGGAGTCGATCAACGACGACATCGTCTTTGAGATCGAGCTCATCAAGCAGGTCGAGATCAACGTTGACTACATTCTGATGCTGGTTGAAAAGTGGCGCGCGTCTCGCGGTGACGGTACTGACAAGGAGATCCGTGCCTCGATCGGTCGTGCAATCGATGCCAGCCCCAGCTTGCGCAACAAGAAGGACCTCATCGAGGCTTTCGTCGATTCCGTCTCGGCCAGCGGGCAGATCGACGAGGAGTGGCAGGCGTACATTCGTGCTCGGCGCGAGGCGGAACTTGAGGCGCTCATCGAGGCGGAAGGGCTGCGGCCGGAGGAGACACGCGCGTTCATCGAGCTAGCGTTCCGCGATGGCGGGATCCAGGCCACCGGGACCGCGATCACCAAGGTGCTGCCGCCTTCGTCACGCTTCTCGCCCGATGGTAAGCACAGCGAGAAGAAGCAGCGGGTCCTGGCGAAATTTAGCGAGTTCTTCGAGCGATTCTTCGGGCTAGGGTCGAGCGGGAGCGTGGAGTAGAGGGCGAACACACAGAGGGCTCAACAGCGGGCAGATTCGGCGGCCATTACGCTGGACGTATGCTACTCGAGCAAGAGGCGCGAAAGGGCGCGCTTCAGCTGAAGCGCAAGAACGTATGATAGGCCATGAGGGTTGAGATCGCCCGCACGTGACGGGTAGTGATGGACACCCAGGGAAATGGGAACCGATGAATAACGAAATTCAGCTAATCAGCGATGGTGATGGCTTGGCGGTCATCGGGAATCCGACGGATGTCGAGCGCTTCCTCATCTCTCAGGGCCTCGACAAAGTACCATCCAGAGACCTCGGACTGCAGCGACTTGGCAAGATTTGGAGCAACGGAGCCGTATCCGCGGAGACAGTCTCCGCAATCGCCATCGGCTCGGGTCGCTGGGTGCAGATCACCGAGAGGTCGGCCCAGCAGATCGATCAGGTCGGGCTCATGAAGAGCAAAGTCAGCGGCCTGAGATTGGGCGTGGTTCAGGCCGACGGCGGCGCGATCAAGGGGATCGTCGAGTTCGCACAGGGACCATGGTCAGTCCTGGCGAATCCGGCGATTCTTGCCGGTGCTGCCGGAATCATGGCGCAGGTTGCGATACAGAAGCAGATGGATGAGATCGTCGAGTACCTGCAGGAGATCAACGAGAAAGTCGACGACATCCTTTGCGGTCAGAAGGATGCCATGCTGGCGGACATGATCGGAGTGGGCCTAGTCATCGAGGAGGCCTGGACCGTTCGTGACCAGGTGGGGCGAGTCTCGGAGGTCACTTGGTCGAAGGTCCAGGGGACCTCGATGACGATCGCACGCACCCAGGCATACGCACTCCGTCAGCTCGACGCCATCGCGGAGAAGTTGCACACGAAGGCAGATGCTGGCGAGCTCGCCAGGGCGGCCAAGGAAGCCGAAGTGAAGGTCCGGGAATGGATCGCGGTTCTCGCACGTTGCTTCCAACTTCTCGACGCGATTTCAGTGCTCGAACTCGACCGAGTGCTTGACGCCTCGCCGGAAGAACTCGATTCGCACCGTCTCGGGCTGAGCACCGCGCGGCAGAAACGCCGCGAACTCATTGCCCGGAGCACCGCCCGCTTGCTGACGGAGATGGGCGAAACGGTCCGAAAGGCGAACTCAAAGGTGCTGTTCAACCCGTTCAAGTCGCCAGCCGCCGTGCGGTCAAGCAACCAGGTCGCCACTGATCTCCTCGACTTCCGTGGACGGCTCGGAATCGAGTCCGGTCACGAGACATCCGAGGCGAGGCAATGGGGCCAAGCGGCCACAGAACTGCGAGACAGAGTGTTCACCACGACTGCGGAAGGCGTCGATGCTGCCCGCCGCTTCGGCGCAGACACCTTCGACAAAGCAGCCGAAGCATTGCGCCCGGTTGACATCGACGGCGACGGTGTCCCTGACAAGCCCCGAGCGTTGTCGGCTGCGGAAGATGCCGGTTCGGCGATCAAGGGTGCCGCTGCCGGTGCTGCCGGTGCCATTGGTGTCGGAGCGAATACCGCCAGCTCGGCGATAGGGGGACTAGCCGCTAGAGCTGCTGGCGCGGTCGGCTCCCTGCGCCAGCGAAGGCCGCATGCCGCGGCCCCGCCCGACGACCTCGACTCGCAGATCGCCGGCGAGCGTCCGGAATCGCCGGACGAGTGAATTACGTCTGCTTCTCGCGAACCCCTCTTGGGCTGTGACACGTCTTGCTGACGAGGCGCTGAGCCCTCAACTGCCAATGGTGTGCCAACGAATTACCAGAAGCGTGGAACGACGTGGGCGAACTTCGAGCCGCTTGCCTGGCAGGACCAGGGATCGCTTGATATTCGGGGTGCCGAGCTCGAGTTCCGGGGCAGAAAGTACGCGTTCGTGATTCGAGACATCACGCAGCTGTCGATGGGTCGGCAGGGACGCGACTTCATCAACACCTGGGTTCGGGTGGACTACGTGCAGGATGGCAATCCGGCGGTCGCGTATTTCGTCGATGGCTCGGCACTCGGGTGGGGTGGAGTCCTGGGCGGCAGCAAGAAGCTCTACGCAACAATCGAGGAATCCCTACGGCTTGCACACGATGATCCTGTCATCGGCGGGGAAGGCTAGGGCGCGGCCGGGAACTTCTCGGCGAACGTCTGGTATCGTTTAGTCGAGAATGCCGTCGCCACCAGGGGAGTGTCGTATGGATATGGGCTATGGGGTACCGCAGCAACCGCAGCCGATGCGGAACGATCCACAATACGTCGCGTTTCTGGAGCAGAGGATTGCCGCGCTTGAGACCCGCCTGCCGCGCACGAACATCGTGAGCCCCAAGTTCTGGACGCGGGCCTGGGCTATCTACGGTCACTTGTTGGCGCTAAGCCTCGTCGTCAGCGTGATCGTCTCCATCATCGGGCTGATAGTCTCGCTTGTCGGTGGCGCTGCGCTGTTCAGCACGTTCAACGGGTAGGGTGATCACGACTCCCACATCAGGATCGCGGCCACCCGCCCGAAAGCCGCGCTCACTCCCGTTGATCGTGGCGGCGGCCGCACTTCTGTTGGTTGTGGTCGTCGGTGGCGCGGCCGCGTTCCTGAGCGGCACCACACCGGACGCGCCTTCGAGCGTCGCGGTGGTCGCCTCGGACGGCAACGATGTCATCTCGGACGCCTTCAACGCTCAGAGAAGCGGGCTGCAGCTTGCCTCGGGGCAGACCCTCCTGGTCGCGCACAACATCGACCTGGCTCCGCGTATCCCGGCCCTGGCGGTCGGAGATACTGTCGCCTTCTACGGGGTGTATGAATGGAATGCCGAGGGCGGCGTGATTCACTGGACTCACCGTGACCCTGACGGAGTGCACGAGGCAGGGTGGCTGCAACACGAAGGCGCGGTGTATCAGTAGGTGGGCTGAGGAACCCTCTCCACACACGGAGGCTCCCAATGCCAGACACACATGACACCCCTTCAGACCTGCCGGTCGGGCTCTCGAGTCCTGCTCGGCGGGCACTCTCTCGGGCGGGCTACACGCACCTCGACCAGCTGACCGCGATCCGGGAGTCGGAGCTCACGCGCCTGCACGGCATGGGCGCGAAGGCGATCGGGATGCTCAAGGTCGCGTTCGCTGCCCGTGCGCAGGGCTTCCTTGAGGACCCAACGCGGTAGGCACGATCGCTGAGGCGCTCATGCCGGCGAAACGCCGGGATGTTTCACGAGCGCCAATTCCCTGTTAATACACCGCAAAGACCCTTCAGCGCTGCCCCCGGGTTGTCGTATAGCTTGTATGCGATTGCCACGGCTTCGGCGCGGAGGACATGGATGACGAGACTCTACGACCTGTGCAAGCGGATCTCCCAGGAGCTGGAACGTACGCATTCCGGCGACCCCGTGGGACTGATCAGAGCCAAGGGCCAGATCGCCACGCGTACCGGATTCCTCGTGGGAATGGTCGGTCCGGGGGATCACGACGATCCCGACAAGATGCATCGGTTGTTGAGTGTCGCCGGAGAGCTTGGTATCCACGTCTGATCAGGAGGTCTGCCGTGTTTCTTGATGTCAGAAGTCGTGTGGCCATCGCCATGGGCGCGATGGTAGCTATGTGTATTCTTACCGGCGCACTCTCATGGCACTACTCCGCAGTGGCATCGAACCACGCGAGCGCTGCCGGGAGCGCAGCCGAACGCGCGCAATGGGTCTCTGAACTGTCGCATCAAGTCACCGCCTTCATGGGCGAGGCGAGCGACCTCGCATTCGGCGCTTCAGGCGGGGTGTCTGAGGAGTTCTCCTCGGAATATGGGGATCTCGTGGGCGCGGATTCCGACATCTCACGGATGCTCGCGCATCCCGCTGACGGGATGGACCCTGCGAACCTGGAACGGGTGGCCAACGGCTGGGACACGATTCGGCTGGAGACGCTTGTCTGGGTGAATGCCGAGGCGGACAGCGGTGGTTCGCCGGCACGTCTGAAACTGATGGAAGACGGGCAACTCAGAGCGAGTGTGAGCTCGAACGTCACCACTCCCGCCTCGGTCGCCAACGTGACCGGCGTGGAACTCCGACGTCTGGTGCGGGCACACTCGGAGGGTCTCGTTGATGGCGTGCTGAGGGATATGGGCACAGCGGCCGTGAAGGAGCGTGACGCTGCCACAGCATTGGCGGAGGATGCGCGTCGTCTGGCAACAACGGTCCTTCTCGTGCTCATGCTTGCTACCCTCATAGTTTCCGTCGCGGCTTCGCTGTGGCTTCTGCGCACGATCGTCGGGCCTCTGAACGACGCCAAGCACACTGCCGAGCGGGTCGCGGCTGGAGAGTATGGGGCTCAGTTCACCCGGCACTCCGCGGATGAGGTCGGCGTCCTCGTCGGCGCAATTGAGCAGATGCGTGATTCGGTGGTATCGCGCATCGGCATCATGCAGGAGATGGCCGGCGCGGTACTCGTGACAATCGACGGGGTCCAGGAAGCCGCTGCCGCGGGCGATCTGGCGAACGTCAGGGAGGGCACCGCAGCGCTCGGCGTGCTGGCGGACGAGATGCTGCGCGGGTAAGACACGGTGGCGCGCCACACGGTTTTCACAACCAATCAACTTCGGTGAAACCTCTGCATCCTCATCCGGTGCTATTCATGAGGTGCACACGTTTACTCACGCGATCGTCCCGGTTGCGAATCTAGGAGGCTGCATGCCCCGAGTCGACATGCATGTGCACACCCGATTCTCAGATCACCCGTCCGAATGGTTCCTGCAACGTCTGGGCGCGGCCGAGTCCTATACCGATCCCGAGACCGCTTATGCACTTGCGAAGTCCCGCGGCATGGACTTCGTGGCCATCACCGACCACAACTGCATCACCGGCGCCCTGGAACTTGCAAAGAGACACGATGACGTGATCGTCGGCGCCGAAGTAACGTCGTACTTCCCTGAGGACGGGTGCAAGGCGCACATACTCGTCTGGGGTTTGGACGAGCGGCGGTTCGAAGCCATCGACGCCATCCGAACCGATGTCGTGGCATTGCGCGACTACCTCCGCGAAGAAGATCTGCCGCACTCGGTAGCACACGCGACCTTCTCGGTGAACGATCGTCTAACGGCCGCGCACCTGGAGAAGCTCGTCGTCCTCTTCGATGTCTTCGAGACCGTGAACGGGGCGAGAACACGTCGCCAGAACACGCAGTGGGAAACGCTGCTCGACCACCTCACGCCCCAGCTGATGGGCCAGTTGGTCAGAAAGCACAGACTCGAGCCTTTCTCGGACAGGCCGTGGGTGAAAGGGCGGACCGGTGGATCGGATGATCATGCGGGCCTGCTTATCGGTCGCACATGGACCGAGGCGGTCGGCACGACTCCCGAGGCGTTCCTCGGTGCTGTAGCCGACAGGGCATCGCACTCGGCTGGACGTCACAATGACTCCCGCACGCTGGCCTTCTCGGTCTACAAGATCGCAAGCGACTTCTCGAGAAGTCGCACCACGGGGCCGGGCCGGCATGGTGACGCCATGCAGCGGGTGCATGACCTGCTCTTCGAATCCTCAGCCGCGTCGGACGTCACCGGCACGCTCAGAGAGCGCATTGCCAGGATCAAGGCATCCAAAGATCCGCTTGCGATGGCGTTCTTCCGGCTCATCGACGATCTGGAATCGGCCCAGTCCCTCGACTTCGACCAGCGACTTGATGTCGCGCACGAGCGAATCTCGGACATCGCCGATGAACTCGCGGTATCACTGCTCGCGTCGGTGCGAGATGACTTGGCCGCTGGAGATGTCTTCTCACTGGTGCGCAACATGTCGGCGGCTCTGCCGGCAGCGTTCCTGGCCGCCCCGTTCTTCTCGACAGCGCACCTTCTTTCCAAGGGGCGCGCGGCGGCTGACGAGTTTGCGCGCTCCCGGGGCCTCACGTCCGCCGGACGCACCAAAACGCTGTGGTTCACAGATACGCTCAACGACCTGAATGGTGTCTCGGTCACCCTCCAGAATGTCGCGCGCTACGCCGAGGAGCATGACCTGCCCGTCAAAATCGTAACGTGCGGGGGTGGGGATGGCGCGTGTGCACGCGAGTCGGTGATCGACCTTCCGCCGATTCACCACTTCGAGTTGCCGTACTACGAGTCGTACGCTCTGTCGGTGCCGTCCATCATGCGTTCTCTGCGTATCATCCAAGATGCTGAGCCGGATGCGATCATCGTGTCGACTCCGGGGCCCGTCGGGCTGCTCGGTGCGGCGTGCGCGAAGATCCTCGACATCCCGCTCAAGATGGTCTTCCACACCGATTTCACAGCCCAGTCGCTGGGAGTCACCCGTGATGAATCACTCGCGGACATGGTGGACGTCTATCAGAACTGGTTCTACGGATTGGCCGATGAGATTCTCGTTCCGACATCCAACTACCTCCGTGTGCTTCTCGGACGTGGTTTTGACAACGATCGGCTGCAGGTCTTCCGGCGCGGTATCGATACAGCGCACTTCTCGCCACAGAGTTCCACCCGGGCCGAGGTGTGCGAGCGTTTCGGTCTGGACGACGCCCCGACGCTGCTCTTCGTTGGACGGCTGTCACGCGACAAGGCTGTGGACACGCTGGTAGAGGCGTACCGCGAGGTGGTGGCGCTTCTGCCCGACGTGAACCTCATCGTCGCCGGGGACGGACCCAATGCCGCGGAACTGCACACAGCAGCAGCGGGGCTTCCCCGGATGCGATTGACCGGGCGGCTCGACAACCAGGATCTGCCGCCGCTCTACTCGGCCGCCGACTTCCTTGTGTTCCCCAGCAAGACCGACACGTTCGGAATGGCTGTGCTCGAAGCACAGTCCTGCGGGTTACCCGCTCTCGTGAGCGGCGTCGGTGGACCTCAGGACATCATCATCGATGGTGCGACCGGGACAGTGGTCACACACGACAGCGTCCTTGGTTGGGCAGAGGCGATATTCTCGGGGTTGCAACGGCTGGAAGCACATCCCGACGCCCAGGTACGAATGCGAGAAGCCGCCCGTATCCACGCGTCCCGGTATGACTGGTCGACACTCTTCGACGATGTGCTCGGAATCCGGAACGTGGAACCCGCGCACGTTGCAACCACCTGCCCTGCGTAAGGCGCTCCTTCGTGTCGTGAAGAGCGCGCCTGTCGGCCCCTTCTCGTGGTAGCAAAAGATACGGCGGAGGGTATGAACACTGCGACACGTCCGCAGGTCCATAGCCGAGGAGAAGCCGTGAGACGTCTCTTGATCGTATCCGCCGTGCTTGCCGTGCTCGTGGCGGCGTGGGGATGCGCCCCGAACCGCGAGGTGACCGCGCCAGACTCCGGCGCGCCGTCCACCCCTGCCACTCAGCCACAGGAGCCGGGGAGCGAACCGTCGGCCGCCGGAATCGCATGGCTCGACACGCCTCTGACCGATGCGGTCACCGGCGAGCAGTTCCGTCTCTCGGACTTCAAGGGCAAACCGGTGCTCCTGCACTCGTTCGCTGTCTGGTGAACGGTGTGCAAGCGCCAGCAAGCCATCCTCGATGAGCTGCTGGCCGAGGACCGCGGGACGGTCCTGATCGCAATCGATATCGACTCGAACGAGGACGAGGAACTCATCCGCGAGGCCTGGCGAAGCAGGGGACTGACCGAGATGGTCGCAATCTCCCCGGAACCGCTCACCACAACGCTTGTTGCCGAGTACGGGCCGGAGATCGTGACCGCCCCGCAAGCGCCCATCGTGCTCATCTCCGCCGACCAGACCTCGGCGCGCTTACTCCCGAGCGGACTCAAGAGCGCCGAGGAACTCCGCGCCGAGCTCGCGAAGGGACGATAGCGTGGAATCGCTCAGATTCGTCGGCACGAGTTACCTCCTCGGCCTCATCACGCCGATAACGGCGCTGTGCGTGATTCCGCTCTACCCGGCGTTCCTCGCCCGGATTGCACGGCTTGCTAAACGCGACCGAGACGACCGGGCCGTCTTCGCGTGGATCGGACTCGTCGTAACACTCGGCGTCATCACGTTCATGGGCCTGCTGGGAGTGGTGTTCACGACGTTGCTCCAGGAGTCGCTGCAGCGAGTGATCGGCATCGTCTCGCCGATCGCGTTCGCGATTCTCGCGCTGATCGGCGTCCTGATGATGGCTGGTGTTGAGCTCCGCCGAAAAGTGCGGCTGCCCGAGCCCAAGAACCCGCTGCTGGCCAGTTACCTCTACGGCTTCTTCTTCGGCGCCATCGTCATCCCATGCAACCCCGCGTTCATCGCCGCGTTCCTGGCGAGGAGCGCCCTTATCGCCGATCCCGTTGCCAGTGTGCTCAACTTCCTGGCGTTCGGTATCGGCATCGGAACGCCACTGATCGCGCTGTCGCTGGTGAGCCGGGCGGCGAGTCGGACGATGGTGAACCTGCTCGTGAAGTACGAGCGGGGGATAGCGTTCGCAGCCGGGGCGATTATGACGAGCGTGGCGCTCTACTACCTGGTGGTGGTGTTCGAGATTCCGGCGCAGATATTCGGTCGATAGGGCTGGATGCGAGGCCGATAATTCGCCTCGACCACCGGAGGCTGCAACCGTGGTCCGTCAAGCTCCGTGCGGAAGCGAGTGCTGCGCCCGGCAACGACCGCGCATCTGGTAGACTCACTCAGGGGGAGTTTTGGCGCTCGGCTCGTGCGCACATCCGTACATCGCCGGGAGTGAAATCACAACTCAGGATTTGCAGCCATCGGTGCTCTCCTCGGGAACAGAACGCAACTCATTTAGGAGGATACGTGAAGCGATCGTTCGTACGCACACTCGTCGTGGTTTCCCTCGCAGCAGCCTTGATTGCAGTACTCCCACTCGCCTCAGCAACTGCCGCTCCGGGACAGTGGGTGAAGCCGAACGCCACTGCGCCCGATTGGGCGGCACCTGAATCCGGACTGCATCCGACGACACTGACAGCTCTCGCCTTCAATGGGCCGATGACCAGCCTGACCAACACCGGTCGCCTGGCAACCGAAGAGATGGCCTGGTACGGTATGTGGCTCTTCCCCGGGCAGACACTGAATCTTCGCCTGGCTACCTCGTCAGACTTCCTTCTGGTCCTGTTGGACAAGGATGACGAAGAACTGGCCTTCGCAGATGGAGTCGACTCGGGAACGGAAGTAATCAACTTCAACTACGCTGACTTCAGCACAGGGCCGCAGTTCGTTTGGATTGGCGTCGGCGCCTTTGACGGTGGCACGTACACCCTACGCGTCTCGATGACGGACCCGCCGGTAGACCCGGCGCTTGCGCGAGTTTCGGGCGCAGACCGGTACGCCACGGCTGTTAAGGCGTCACAAGATGCATTCGCGGGCGGGGCTGACACGGTCATCATCGCGACCGGAGCCAACTTCCCGGATGCGCTTGCGGCTGCCGGACTGTGCGGAGCGTACGACGCACCACTGCTCTTGGTGCCCGCCGCCAGTCTTCCTTCCGCCGTCTCCTCGGAGATCGATCGCCTTGGTGCTACGAAGGCGATTATCATCGGAGGAACGACTGTTGTGTCGTCCGCTGTCCAGAACGCGCTGGCTGCAAAGCCCGCATTGTCGGGTAAGGTAAGCCGTATTGCCGGCACGGATCGCTACATGACAGCACGGAAAGTCGCTGAGGCCATGCAGACTGAGTTGGGCGTTCCACTCACCGACGCAATCGTGGTCTGCGGCACCAGCTTCCCGGATGCGTTGAGCGCGTCGCCGCTTGCGTACGCAGGAAACCGTCCCATCTTGCTCACACCCACAAAGTACGCGCACTCTTCACTCCTCGGTGCGATGGACTCCGTTGGGGTCGAAAACGTGACGATCGTTGGCGGGACTCCAGTTGTGAGTGCTGCGGCTGAGCAGCAGATAGAGACAGCGCTCGGCGCGCAGACACAGCGGTGGTCGGGAGCTAACCGGTATGAAACCTCGCGTATCGTTGCAGAGAACAGCGTGGCAACAGGCGCTGTGTCGCGCGGGTTCATTGGCTACGCTAGCGGATTAGGGTTCCCTGACGGCCTGTCGGGCGGCGTTGCGTCAGGCCGCATGGGCGGCGCGCTTCTGCTCACTCAGCCTCATGTGGAGCCTTCACCAATGCAGCAGTACAACGTGGCGTCCACCGGCGTGACGACCGGCGCCCGGCTCTACGGAGCCGGCGTTGTAGTGTGGGGCAATGTCCTCGGCATGATCGCCGACGATCTGGGTTTCTGATTGGACATGCCCTAGCGGACACCCGCCCTTCTGCTCCTGCGACGGGGCACTATCTGTTTCAAACGTGCCCCATCCGACCATGTCGGGTGGGGCACGGTGTACTACTGTGTATCCGGATGTACGACCTGTTCCCGGCGATTGAAGTACCATGTCCAAATGGATACTTCTGGTACGCCCGCCAATAGGCTCGACCCGCGCGCCAAGAGGGTTTGGCGCATCTACGCCGGCATCAGCTGCGGGCTAGCACTGGTCGCCTGCGTCGGGCTCGCGGTCGCGATGACGATCGTCAACGGTCCGATGCTCGTGTGGCTGCTGCCGCTGATCGCTACGGTCGTGGTGGCCATCCTGTGGACCACCGCTCTCGTCGAGATCATGTACCGGCGCTGGCGATGGGAGATCACCAACGTTGAGGTCCGCCTCCAGTCCGGGCTCATCATCGTCAAGCGCACAGTCATCCCCATGGCACGGATTCAGCACGTCGACACCAGCCAGGGCCCGCTTCTCAGGATGCTTTCGCTTTCCGAGGTGCATTTCTGGACTACTGCCGGCAAGCACAAGATTCCCATGCTCGCCGACTCCGATGCCGCCGACATTCGCGACCGCATAGCCGCGCTCGCGCAGGTGACCGATGATGGCGGACTCTAACCTGCAGCGGACCCATCCTGCCACCGTGGCAGTCCGTAGCGCCCAGGTGTTATGGCAGGTGGGCCTGTGGGTTATTGGCCTCGTGGTGTTCGGCAGCCTCAGCGACGAACAGGCGATCCCCATCTTCATCCTCGCGGGTGTCATCGCCATTGTCGTGCTGAGCGTCATCGCATCCAAGTGGATCTCTTGGTGGCGTTTCGGGTACGCCATCGTCGGCACGGACCTGCTCATAGAGGAGGGCCTTTTCGTCCGCAAGCGCCGTACGATTCCAATCGCGCGCGTGCACGGCGTGAACGTGAAGGCCGATTTGTTCATGCGCGCGCTTGGCGTGGTGGAACTCGTCGTGCAGACCGCCGGGGGCGGGGCCAACGAGCCGGAAGCCAAGATCGGCGCCATCCGCCTCGATCGTGCCGAGGAACTTCGCAACGCACTCCTGACCGAAGCGGATGATGCGTCTTCTCAGGTTCCATCCGTTTTGGACCCGGTCGGGCGCATCGGCGACTTCCGGGGCGCCTTCGGCGGTACCGAAGTGCGCGGCCACGAGGTGCGTTTCGAGCATAAGATACCGTTCGGCCGACTCCTTCTCGGTGAAGTGACCTCCAGCCGCGTCCCGATCTTCTTCGCTGTCGTCGTCGGCGTCATCGGTCAGATCTATGGAATCGTCGACCAATCGGTCTTTGACCAGACTGCCTCGCGTGCCGCCCAGTTCGCACTGCCGGTGCTCGTCGTGCTTGTAGTGGCACTCGGAGCGCTCATGGTCGGGATTGCCGCCGCCATCGGTGTTGCACGGGACTTTGGGTTCACGGCCCGCCGCTACGAGACGCGTATCGAGACCGAGGCGGGGCTCTTCGAACGCCGGCAGATCAGCATGCCGGTCGGCCGTATCCAGGCGGTGCGCATCGAGGCGTCGTGGCTCCGGCATCTGCTTGGCCTTGCAGTCATCGAGGTTGACTCGGCGGGGCTCGAACGGAGCGGACAAGAGTCCGGCCAGGCGACCGTGACCAAGGCGATGGTGCCGGTGGCCAGGGCCGCCGACGTCGCCGAACTCATGCACGGCCTGCTTCCGGAGGCCGAGACGTTCCCCGAAACCAGGGGAGTGCCCGCTCGCGCGTTGCGCTTCTACCTGCTCGTGCCCACGCTACTCATGATGACCGCTGCGCTCGTTGCCGTCGCTCCGGTGAGTCTGCTCTACCGGCCGTCGGTGCCATGGGCGATCGGCATCGTCGTGGCCGTGACGCTTGTGACCGCAGGTATGCGCTTCTTGCTGTGGCGCGGGGCGGGGATAGGTACCGACGAAGTCGCCGTCTCCATCCGCTCCGGCGCACTCGGCGTCAAACGCGTGCGTCTCACCCGGTCGCGAATCCAGTCGCTCGACGTGCGCCAGAGCCCATTCCAGCGACATGCCAGACTCGCGACCCTGAGAAGCACCTCGGTTTCGGGATCGTCGAAGGCGGTCTACGGCGTCTTGCACCTCGACGAGGCCGAGGCACACCGCATCATGCGCTGGTACGAAGACGGTCTCGCCCGGCCGAGAGGCACTCGACTTCCGCAGAGAGCATGATGGGGATCGATATCGCTCCGGTCCTCCTGGTCGCTGTGGTGGTCTGGGTTCCATGGCGCGTCGTGCTCTGGCGGCGTCATCGCGGCGACCTTCTGCGCGAAGCCGGTGTCGCGGTGCTGTTCGCCTGGAGTCTCGTGATTGTCGCCCTCACGCTGTCGCCGCTTCGTGGCATCATGGACAACTGGGGTTCCTCGGTGAACCTCGTCCCCTTCGCGAGCATCGGCGACATGCTCCGCTACAGCATCCCGAGCGTGGCCAGGCGCAACATCGCCGGTAATCTCCTGCTGCTCGCCCCGCTCGGTGTCATGTTGCCGCTCCTGTTCACCCGTATTCGCCGACCGATGGCTCTCGCATGGCGTGCCGCAGCTATCTCGGTGTCGATCGAGTTTCTGCAGTTCATCTCGAGGTCCCGAACGGTCGACATCGACGACGTCATCCTTAACGCTGTCGGTGCTGTGGCGGGCTTCGCGCTCTTCGCAACGTTCGCGCGGCTCGCCGGCCGCTCTGCCAAAGGACGCCGCTTTCTCGACCGGATGGGTGCGACATCCGACCGAGAACCGCTGCTGCTCGCCGCGTTCCCCGTGGGCGTGACCGTACTCGTTTCGGTTCCGGTGATGATCGCGATCGTATTCGCTGGGACGCTCAGCAGCGCGGGGATCGTGGCCGACGTCGTGGGGCAGTGGCAGGGGAGCCGCGTCGTCGCCCGTGCGAACACGCGCGGGGACGCGTTCCTCGTGGCGTCCGAGGCGGGTACCGGGAACGGGCGGCTACGGTGCTGCCAGTACCGGCGTGTGTTCCCCGGGCGGTATACACCGGCCGTATCTGCCGAGATGCCCCGGGGAGAGGGGTCGCGCTACTCATGGATGCTCACATCCACGAACGCCCGCGAGGCCGAGGTACCGACGGTCATAGTCTGGGGCGTCAACACCGCGGACGCGACCGAGCTCCGCGTCGAGGGCATCGGCGTCTCAGTGCGCTTCGTCATGCCGCCCGGAGACTTCTTCGCGTTCGCGTTCGACTATGACGACCGGCCCGATTACACAGACGACGGACTCGTGAACGGTCTGGTATTCACGTACTTCGACAGGCGCGGAACCAATCTCACCAACGAGTTCACTTCTGAGCAGTAGGCGCTCAACGCCCGAGTCGTGATACTGTGGGCATACTCCTTTATGACTCGTGTCGTCGACCCGTCTTCGCCTGTCGACCGGTTTCTTGGACGGCACCGCCGAGTAGATGCGTTCGACCGCACTTCGAAAACGGAAGGTTTCACCATGCTCAAGGCAACACGATACGCCAGCTCATGCGATACCCTCACCGAACCTGTCGTTGTTCTGACCGACGATGGCGGCAGCGGTATGTATGAGATCTGTAAAGCACACTTCATAGCATCCGACTACACGGTCGAGTGCGACGCCCGGCACACGGTGTGGGTCAGGCGCGCCGATGGCACCCGTTCGTTCGGGCTGTCACCGTGGGCTCTGCGCCGCAATTCCCTGCAGCAAGTACTGGCGCAGGTGGAAAGCAAGCTGACCGGCCCCGTCTCACACATGAGGCCGTAGCGACCTCGGTCCGCCGCAGCTCATCTTGCCTCGGCTTCCGCTGTCTATGGCGCGGAGGCCCTCACGTTTGCCGTCCCTGTACCCTGTGGTAGAATCTCCTCGTACGAACAGAAAGCGTCTTGCGAGAAGTGGGCTTACACCCGCTTCTTTTCGTCTGGAAGGAGGTCGGCCGCATGAAAGAAGATACGACCGCGCGTCTTGTCGCGTTGCTCGAACCGCTCGCGACCGACCACGGACTGGAGCTCGTCGCAGTCGAGGTCGTCGGTCAGGCAGGCTCGCCGATCGTTCGCGTATATCTGGATCGTGATGGCGGAATCAACATCGACGACATCGCCAGGTCGAACTCGTGGATTTCGGACGCACTGGACGCCGAAGACATTGTGAAGTCGGCATACACGCTTGAATGCTCGTCACCGGGAATCGAGCGCTTGCTGCGCAAGACGACCGACTGGGAGCGCTTCACGGGCAAGATGGTGGTTGTGAAGACCACCCGCCCGATCGAAGGCCGCTCCACGATCACCGGCACCATCGCCGGGCTCGAGGGCGACGAAGCACTACTCGCCGTCGATGAAACGACCTACCGCATACCGCTCGACGCGGTACGCACGGCACGACTCAAAGTAGATTTCAACGCCATCGACGAAGGGACAGCGCGATGAGTTCGGAATTGATGGACGCGCTTCGTCAGCTTGCTCGCGAGAAGAACATCGACGAGTTCGAGATGCTCGATCGCCTCGAGGCAACGCTTGCGACCACCTACAAGAAGACGCTCGACCTCGAGAACGACGCCCGGGTGGCCATCGACCGTGAGAACGGTCGCATCCGCGTGTTCGAGCTCGTACCCGTCGGTGGCACGGAAGAGGAGCCGGTTTTCGAGGAGACCGACATCACCCCTCCCGACATCTCGCGATTCGCCGCGCAGGCTGCCAAGCAGGTCATCACATCGTCGATCCGTGAAGCCGAGCGCGAGCAGATCTTCGAGGAGTATGCGGACCGCATCGGTGACTCCGTGACCGGTACCGTGCAGCAGTCGGACTCGCGCTATACGCTCATTAAGATTCGCGAGGGCGTCGAGGCGCTTCTGCCGCCGACCGAGCAGCCCCCGAACGAGCGTTACGACCACAACCAGCGCATCAAGGCGCTCATCATCGACGTCCGCAAAACAGGCGCCAACGAGCCCTCGATCGTCGTCTCGCGTACGCACCCGAACCTTATCAAGCGTCTCTTTGAGCTCGAGGTCCCCGAGATCTACGACGGAATCGTCGAGATCAAGAGCGTTGCGCGCGAGCCCGGGCTCCGCTCGAAGATCGCCGTGTCGTCGCGTGAGTCGGGTCTCGACCCGGTCGGCGCGTGTGTCGGCCCCAAGGGTAGCCGGGTGCGCATGGTCGTCGCGGAGCTCCGCGGTGAGCGCATCGACGTTGTCGCGTGGTCCGATACACCCGCCAGCTTCGTCGGCAACGCACTGTCGCCCGCGAAGGTCTCCAATGTCCTCACGAACGAGGCCGAGCACACCGCAACGGTCATCGTTCCCGACGACCAGCTCTCGCTTGCCATTGGCAAAGAGGGCCAGAACGCACGACTCGCCGCCAAGCTCACCGGCTGGCGTATCGACATCAAGAGCGTCGCTCAGGCCGTTGACAGCGGGCTGGCGCAGGCCATCGCAAGCGGGGAGGGCGCTCACGTCGAGCACGGCGACGGTCGTTGCATCGCCGAGACAAGCCCCGGCGTGCGCTGCCGCAACAAGTCCCTTCCCGGCAGTTTGCACTGCCGTATCCACGATAAGGGGGCCGATGCGTCGGCATGATGTCGAAGAAGCCACCGCTTCGCACCTGTCTGGGCTGCGGTCTAGAGGCCGACAAGCGCGAGTTATTGCGATTCGTCCGTACGCCCGATGGTGAGGTGCACGTCGACCCGTCGGGCAAGTTGAACGGGCGCGGTGGTTATGTGTGTCCTCGGAGTACGTGTTTCGAGGCTGCGGTTCGCAAGAAGCGGTTCGCAGGAGCACTGCACGCGAACCTGCGCGAAGAAGATGTTGAGCGTTTGAGACGAGAATTCGAGCGGACCACAGAGAAGTAGCGTCCGCTCGCGACCAGGACGGTGACGCCCATGCCCGCGATGAGAGTCCATGAGTTGGCCAAGGAGTTCGGGATGACATCCCAGGAGCTTCTCGACCACTTGACCGCACTTAAGATCCCCGCAAAGAACCACGCGTCCACCTTGGTGGAGGCGTATGTCGACAAGATCCGGAAGAACCTCGCTCCCATCATCGCGGAGCATCAGGCGGTTCTTGCAGCCGAGCAGGCCAAGCAGGACGCCGTGGACGCAGCGCGTCTGGCCGCCGAGCAGAAGGCTGCCGACGCCGAGCGCAAGAAGGCCGAAGCTGCCGCCAAGCTTGCCGCCGAGGCCGCGCGTCTCGACGAGGAGGCCCGTGCAACTGAGTTGAGCGAGCGCGAGAAAGAAGAAGAGGCCAAGCGCCTCGAGGAAGAGGATCGCGTTCGCCGTCGCGACGAGGAGAACGCCCGCCTCGAAGCACACGCCCGTGCCGAGGAAGACCGCAAAGCACTCGAAGCCGAGGCAAAGCGCCTCGAGGCCGAAGAAGCCGAGCGCTACAAGAAGATGGCTCACGAGGCTGAAGAAGTTCAGCGCTCGCAAAACATCCTCGTTGAAGCCGCGAAGATGGCCGCAGCCGGTGGCGGTGGCCCGAACCAAAAGAAGAAGAAGAAGGACAAGAAGCCGACCGGCAAGCGTGAGATCGTCGAGCAGCACGCCGACAACTCCGCGTTCGCGGCTCCTGTCTCGGTTGAGGGCACTATCACCATCGCCGAGGGTGCAACCGTCGGTGAATTCGCCGAGGCCGCCGGCCTTGCAACGAACGACATCATCAAGAGGCTGATGCTTCTCGGCGAGCTCATCACCGTGAACCAGCCAATCGGTCGTACCACCATGGAGATCCTCGCCGAGGACCTCGGCCTCGAGCTGAAGGTCATCGCGCCCGAGGAACAGTCGTGCCTCGTATACGAGGACCGTCCCGAGGACCTCATGTTCCGGTCGCCGGTCGTCACCGTCATGGGTCACGTAGACCACGGTAAGACGTCGCTTCTCGATGCCATCCGGGAGACCGGCGTTGCCGCAACCGAAGCCGGCGGCATCACGCAGCACATCGGTGCGAGCGTCGTGCATCACAAGGGCAAGAAGATCACCTTCATCGACACTCCCGGTCACGAGGCGTTTACAGCCATGCGTGCCCGTGGCGCGAACATCACCGACGTCGTCGTGCTCGTTGTTGCCGCCGACGACGGTGTCATGCCGCAGACGATCGAGGCCATCCACCACGCGAAGGCTGCCAACGTACCGATCATCGTCGCCGTCAACAAGATCGACAAAGAGGGCGCCAACCCCGATCAGGTCCGCCAGATGCTCACCGAGCACGAGATCGTGCCGGAAGAGTGGGGCGGCACCAACATCTTCGTGAACGTCTCGGCGAAAAAGCGCCTCAACATCGACGAGATCCTCGAGATGATCCTTCTGCAGGCCGAGATCCTCGAGCTCAAGGCCAACCCGAAGGCCGATGCGCACGGCGTCGTCATCGAGGCCAAGCTCGACAAGGGCCGCGGTCCCGTTGCGACCGTCCTCGTGCAGCGCGGTACGCTCAAGGTGGGCGACGCGATTGTCGCCGGCACGAGCCACGGCCGGGTTCGCGCTCTCGTGAGCCCGATTGGCGATACCGTTACCACTGCTGGTCCCGCTGATCCGGTCGAGATCGTCGGTCTGGCAAGCGTGCCGACCGCCGGTGACGAGTTTGTCGTCGTCTGTGACGACCGCGAGGCCCGTCAGATCGCCGAGGAACGCGCACTCAAGCAGCGCCTGCTCGCGCACAGCAAGAAGACGCATGTCTCACTCGAGGACCTGTTCTCGCGTATCGCCCAGGGCGAGCTCGCGGACCTCAACCTCGTCGTCAAGGCAGACGTCGGCGGCTCCATCGAGGCTCTCAAGGATGCCCTCGACAAGATGGACCAGTCCGAAGTGCGCATCAACGTCATCCACTCGGGTGTCGGTGGCATCACGGAAAGCGACGTCATGCTTGCCGACGCTTCCGACGCCATCATCATCGGCTTCAACGTTCGCCCTGAGCCCAAGGCGAAGGCGCTTGCTGACCAGGAGAAGGTCGACATGCGTCTGTACCGGGTCATCTACCAGGCAATCGAAGAGATCAACGCCGCACGCGTGGGTCTGCTCGCCCCGACCATCGAAGAGCACGACACGGCTCGCATCGAGATCCGCGAGCTCTTCAAGGTCCCGAAGATCGGCGTCATCGCCGGTTGCCTCGTCCAGGAGGGCGAAGTCTTCCGCGACGACCAGGTGCGCATCGTTCGTCACGGTGCCATCGTCTTCGACGGCAAGCTCCACTCGCTCAGGCGCTTCAAAGACGACGTGAAGTCGGTCAAAGCCGGCTATGAGTGCGGTATCGGCATCGAAGGCTTCCAGGACCTCAAGGAAGGCGACATCATCGAGACCTACAAGACGATCTCGGTCGCCCGAGAGGAGTAGTAGCGATGAAAGCCACCCCCCGGACCCGCAAGCTGAGCGAAGCAGTGCGGGAGTCGCTGGCAACTATCCTCATCGAGGAAGTCCAGGACCCGCGGCTTGAGATGGTAACGGTAACTGGCGCAAGCGTGAGTTCCGACATGCGCTACGCCGATATCTACGTCACCACCCATGGTGACGCCGAGCGGTACGCCGAGATGCTCGAAGGACTCGAATCCGCCAAGGGCCGCATTCGTGCGGCTCTTGGCGAGCGTGTCAGCATGAAGTTCATGCCGGCACTTCGCTTCCACGTCGACACGAGTGTCGACGCCGGACAGCGCATGGCTGTCGCGCTCCGCGAAGAGGCCGAGCGTCGCCCGATCACTCCCGACCCTGAGCCTGAGACCGAACCTGTGGAGGGGGAGGAGCTGGCGTGAGTGCATGCACCGACTCGTTTCAGGTAGTTGCGAAAGCGATTGCGGAGGCTTCGTCGGTGGCGATCTGCGCCCACGTCGACCCCGATGGCGACGCGATGGGCAGCGTGCTGGGACTCGCCACAATCCTCGAGCGGCTCGGCAAGACCGTCGTTCCGCTCCTCGCGAACGGCTCGCACGCGCCTTCCACGTACGCGTTTCTGCCCGGCGCTGAGCGCCTGAGTAGCCCGGAAGCCGCTCCGGCGTGCGATCTCTTCATCGCGCTCGACGCCCCGGACCCGATGCGCCTCGGCGCGGCCCGCGACATGGCACTCGCAGCCCCGTCGCTCATCGTCATCGACCACCATCCCGACAATCGCTGCTACGGCCACATCAACCTTGTGGAGTCCGACGCGGCGGCAACCGGTGAGATCCTCTGGCGCATGCTCCCATCCCTCGGCATCGCGGCCGACGAAACAATCGCGGCGTGCCTCTTTACTGCGCTCATGACCGATACCGGGCGTTTCTCGTACTCCAACACGAGTCCCGGCGCGCTTCGCTCGGCTGCCGAGATGATCGAAGCCGGCGCGAACGTCTCGGACCTCTTCCGCCACGTGTACGAGAGCCGCACACCCGGCGCGCTTGCGCTCGTTGCGCGCACGCTTTCCCGCATGACGCGAGCAAACGACGACGCGGTTATCTACTCGTGGGTCACCCCCGAGGACTTCTCGGAGACCGGTGCACTGCCCGAGGAGACCGAGAACCTCATCGACGAAATCCGCGTCGTGCGCGATGTCGAAGCCGTGGCACTCATCAAAATCGGCGACGGCTCGGTGCGCGTGAGTCTCCGCTCGAAGAACGGGTACGACGTGGGTACGGTCGCCAGCTCGCTTGGCGGCGGAGGTCACAAGGCCGCTGCCGGTTTCACCCGCGAAGGGACCCTCGAGTCGATTCTGGGCGAGTTGCTGCCCTTACTGCCCGGCGGTTCGTGATGGGTCGACGCCGAGGAGCCACCGGACTTTCCGGCGTTCTCGTCATCGATAAGCCCGCCGGCATGACCAGCCACGACGTGGTCGCTGCTGTTCGCCGTGCGACGGGCGAGGGGAGAGTCGGCCACGCCGGTACGCTCGATCCTATGGCGACCGGCGTTCTTGTGGTGCTTGTCGGCCCGTACACACGCCTAGAACCGTTCCTCAGCTGCGCCGGCAAACGCTACGACGCCACCATCCTCTTCGGTGCCGAGACCGACACCGACGATGCCGAGGGCGCCATCGTGCGCACCGCCGACGTTCCTGCCGAGACCCTCGACGCCGCCTTCGCGTCGTCTGTGCTCGCCCGCTTCACCGGCGCGCTCTTGCAGCGGCCGCCGGCGTACTCGGCGATCAAAGTCGACGGCACGACCGCCCACCGGGCCGCACGCGCCGGAGCAGCACTCCAACTCGCGGAGCGTGCGGTCGTCGTACACGAGGCGACGCTGCTCTCGATCGTCTCGGACCCGCCATCGTGGCAGGTCTCGTTCTTCGTCTCGAAAGGCACGTACATTCGGGCGCTCGCGCGCGACATCGGGGCTGCGATCGGCTCGGCCGGGCATCTCGGCGCGCTTCGCAGGAGTGCAAGCGGCACGCTCTCGATCGATTCCGCGACCGCTCTTGCCGACGTCGTCGCCACAGACGACGTCACGACGCTCTTCATCGATCCGCTCGTCGCGCTCGGACTGCCGGTCCTCGACGCGCCGCTCGCATCCGTCTCAAACGGCCTCTCGCTCCCGCGAGAAGTCGCGCCCGAAATTCCGGACGGCTCGCTTGTCTCGGTCGTGTCCGAGGGCGCGCTCTCAGCCGTCTACGAGGCACGCGGTGAGCGCTTCGTGCCCCGCGCCGTCTTCCCGAGGAGTGCTCAGGCATGACGCGCACACTCACCTTCGAACGCGGTATGGAGTCGCTCGGTGCAGCGGTGGCGTGCATCGGCGTCTTTGATGGTGTCCATCTCGGTCACCAGGCGCTCGTGCGCGAGACCGTCGACTGCGCGCGAGATTCTTTGGTCGCGTCAGTCGTCATCACGTTCGACCGAGATCCCGACCGCGTCGTTGTACCCGATCGGGCCGCCCCCCAGCTGCTCGAAGTCCAAGATAAGATCGCGTTCCTCGCCGAGCTTGGCGCCGATGTGGTGCTCGTGGTTCCCTTCGACACATCGGTTGCGATGATGCCTCCGGAAGCGTTCGTCAGCGACATCCTGCTTGCTTCGTGTGCGCCTGCCGCCGTGATCGTTGGTCGCGACTTCCGCTTTGGCCGCAACGCCAAGGGCGATGTCGCCGCGCTCACCACGCTCGGCAGACAGCACGGGTTTCTTGCTTCCGCGTTCGACCTGCTCGAGATTGCGGGCGCACCGGTGACCTCCACACGAATCCGTTCCCTCGTAGCCTCGGGCGACGTTGCATCGGCCGGAGTTCTCCTCGGCCGACCTCACCGTGTTCGGGGTCGCTCGGTCGTAGGACGTGGAGAGGGGGCCGCGCTCGGCGTTCCCACAGCGAACGTTCGCCCGCACACCTACGCGGCCGTCCCCGCCGACGGGGTGTACGCCGCGCGCGCGACCGTGCGGGGGCGCACCTATGGGGCCGGAGTCTCGGTCGGCAAGCCGCCGACGTTCCCGGAGGCCCTCGACGCCATCGAGGTTCACCTGCTCGACTTCCTGGGCGATGACCTGCACGGGGAAGAGATCGCCGTCGACTTCGTCGAGCGCCTTCGCGCCCAGCGACGCTTCGACAGCGCTGCCGAACTCGCCGGGGCCATCCAGGCCGATCTCGCGACGATCAGGGAGATCCTCGGCTGAGTTTCCCGGTCGGAGGTTGTGTGGCGGTTAGATTCTGGTAAGGTCCGGGCTCCATACTCTGGTCATCGCACGCGGCACACGCGGCGGGGATGCGCGATCCACATCGCGGAGGGGACCGAGCGGGCTGCGTTCGGTAAGGGGAAGGGATTCGTATGAGACTTCTGAGGTTGGCTTTGGTGTGTGCATTTCTCATGTCAACCATCGCAGTGGCATCACCTGCTGGTGCGCTGACACCGTCGCGTCAGACGACGACCGCGGAGAGAAATGCGATTGCCTACAACTGGACCTACTACACGCTGGGATGGTACGAGAACAACTGCCTTGCGTACGCGGTGGGGGTGACCGACAGGTGGATTTGGCCATGGGGGAGCGCAAAGCCCACCATCGCGCAGGTCACCACCTACATGTATACATGGGGATACATGCCGAACGCGGTCGCCGCCAAACGTGTCTACTGTTACGGCAGCTCGAGTGCCGTGACGCACTTCTCCAAGAACATCTCGGTTACTTCAACCCAGATCCGAGCAAAGTGGGGGCACTGCGAGATCTTCACCCACAGCACTTCGAACCCATACACATCGTATGCGTACGGACCGCGCGTCTTCACATACTCGAAAGCCTGACGGGGGGATTAGTGATGATCACAATGAAGAGACAAATACTAGGGATTCCGCTCGCGATCGTCGTCGGTCTGGTGGTACTCGGTCTCGCTGTGGCCGGCTCGTACGCACTCAACGGATCGCCTGACCACGGACCCGATTCGTCGAAGGTCGCCGATGACCCTGCTGTTGCTGCACGAGTGAGCGCTGCTCTCGATGCGATGATGCAACCCGCCGCTCTCGACTCAGGTTCCGAGACTCTGGGCGGGCTGAGTTCAAACCCGTACGACTACACAATCGACAATCCTCAATTCGACACGCTTGTCTCAATAGGCTACGACGCCTTGCCTGCGCTCGAAGCGGAACTGAACTCGAGCGCGAACAGCGGTCTGCGTGAGTACATGATCTGCATCGCCATCGAGAAGATCACGGGTTGCGACCTCAAACAGTTCGGAGACTCCCAATGGGACACCGCGCGAGCGTTCAGGGACAAGTGGCCGGTATATCTCCGCAGCATGCCCGGCCGTGTGAAGGACATACTGGCGAGCAAGGCCTCGGCGGGTGAGAAGGACCGACAGATCGCGCAACTCGGGGCCCCCGCGATTCCGTTCGTCATCGACAACATCTCGCTCGTTGATGAAGCCGACGACGCCGAAATGGCCGCAACACTGGCAGGAGCCATGGGCGGAAGTGCGCGAGCGGACACCGTCGGCGAGTTCGCAACGCGCAACGCATCGGAGATTCGGAAGTTGAGAAGCTACGTGAGAAGCTACGTCGGCGGTCGATGAGGTCACCGTCAGTAGTTCCTGTGCTATACTTCTGCGGTTGTGTTGTGTACCCCTGTCTTGGATGACCGAGTCACCCACGCTCACCTCAGACAGGGGCGAATCGAAAGCGAAGGGTGAAAGAGAATATGGCACTGGAAAAGGACGTTAAGTCCACGATTATCGCCGACCACGCCCGTACCGAGGGCGACACCGGCTCCGCAGAAGTCCAGATCGCGCTCCTTACGCAGCGCATCCGCGACCTCACCGAGCACCTCCGCTTCCACAAGCACGACCACCACACACGTCGTGGTCTGCTGCAGATGGTCGGCCAGCGCCGTCGCCTTCTGAACTACCTCAAGAAGAACGACATCGAGCGCTACCGCGCGATCGTCGCCAAGTTGGGGCTGCGCAACTAATCCCGGTAAGAGATTCGTGAAGGCGGGAGACATTCTCCCGCCTTCCGTGTCATAGGGGCCGCGGCCCCGGGTACGTTCCTGCAAGGACGCAGGAGCGACTGATGAAGAAAGAGGAAGAGGCATGGGAAAAGTCACTGAAACGTTTGAACTGTTCGGCAAGGAATACACCCTCGAGACCGGGGAACTCGCGAAGCAGGCCGGCGGCGCAATTCTCGTCCGCCAGGGCGACACGATGGTGCTGGTGACCGCGACCGCATCGAACTACCCGAAGGACCTGGACTTCTTCCCGCTCACGGTCGATTTCGAAGAGCGCATGTACGCGGCAGGCAAGCTCCCCGGCGGTTTCATCAAGCGTGAGAGCCGCCCTTCCGAGAAGGCCACCCTCACCGCTCGCATGATCGACCGTCCCATCCGTTCGTCGTTCGCCGACGGTTTCCGCAACGAGGTGCAGGTCATCGCGACCGTGCTCTCCGCGGACCAGGTGAACCAGCCCGACGTCATCTCGATCATGGGCGCATCGAGCGCACTCATGGCCGCAGGCCTTCCGTTCGAGGGTCCGCTCGCCGGCGTTCGCATCTGCCGTGACGAAGACGGCGAGTTCATCGTGAACCCGTCCTTCGAAGAGGCAGAGGCATCCGATCTGGACCTCATCGTGGCCGGCTCCAAGGACGCCGTCTACATGCTCGAGGCCGGCGCGCGGGAGGTCACCGAGGAGGACATGCTCGCTGCACTCATGTTCGCGCAGGAAGCCATCGGCGCGTTTTGCGAGGCGCAGGTCAAGTTCCTCGCCAAGCTCGAGATCACCCCGATGGAAGTCCCGCTCCACGTCGTCGACCCGGCCCTCAAGGACCGCATCTTCACCGCCGGTGCCGACAAGATGAAAGTCGCCCTCCACAACGCTGACAAACACTCCCGCATGGGTAACGTCGCCGCTGTGAAAGAAGAGATCCTCGCCACCTTCACCGCAGAAGAGATGGCAGCCGACGGCAAGGACATCAAGGCCACGCTCAAGCAGCTCGAGAAGAAGACCATGCGCACCATGGTTCTCGAAGAGGGCGAGCGCGCCGACGGCCGCAAGCTCGACGAAGTCCGCCAGATCACCACGACCGCCGGCTACCTGCCGCTGTCGCACGGTTCGGGCCTCTTCACCCGTGGTCAGACGCAGGTTCTCTCGGTGCTCACGCTCGGCATGCTGTCCGAGTGGCAGCGCATCGACACGATCGACGTTGCCGAGGGCAAGCGCTACATCCACCACTACAACTTCCCGCCGTTTTCCACCGGCGAGACGGGCTTCATGCGTGGCCCGAAGCGCCGCGACATCGGCCACGGTGCCCTCGCGGAGCGCGCGCTGCTCCCCGTGGTTCCTGCCGAGGAGGACTTCCCGTACACCGTCCGCATCGTCTCCGAGGTGCTTGAGTCCAACGGCTCCTCCTCGATGGGTTCGGTCTGCGGTTCCACCCTCGCGCTCATGGACGCCGGCTGCCCGATCAAGGCGCCTGTTTCCGGTATCGCGATGGGCCTCATCAAGGAGGGCGACGACGTCGCCATCCTGACCGACATCCAGGGCCTCGAGGACTTCCTCGGCGACATGGACTTCAAGGTCGCGGGTACCGAGAACGGCATCACCGCGATGCAGATGGACAACAAGGCCAAGGGCCTCTCGGTGGATATCCTCCGCCGTGCGCTCATGCAGGCGAAAGAAGGCCGCGCGTTCATCCTCGCCAAGATGATGGAGTCGATCTCCGAGCCGCGCGAGGACCTCAAGCCCTTCGCACCGCGCGTTGTCACCATCAAGATTCCGACCGACAAGATCCGCGACATCATCGGCCCAGGCGGCAAGATCATTCGCGCGATCATCGAAGAGACCGGCGCCTCGATCGACGTCAACGACGACGGTACTGTCTACGTCGCCTCGCGTGACGCCGGCGGACTCGCCGCGGTCGAGCGCATCAAGGCCATCGTGAAAGACGTCGAGCCCGGCGAGCACTTCACCGGCCGCGTCGTGTCGATCCAGCCGTTCGGCGCGTTCATCGAGCTCATCCCCGGCAAGGACGGCCTGCTGCACATCTCGCGGATGGCCAAGGGCCGCATCGAGCACGTTGAGGACGTCGTCAACGTTGGCGACGAGGTCGAGGTTGTCGTTCTCGAGATCGACGATCGCGGCAAGGTCAGCCTGGACGCTGTGAACAAGTTCGACGTTCCCGAGAAGAAGCCCGGCGCTCCCGGTGCCCCTAGCTCCGACAGTCGTCCGCCTCGCGACGACCGTGGCAGGGACGACCGCAAGCCGCGGCGTCACCACTAATCGTGAGCGACACGTTTTACAATAAGACGATTCTGGACGGCGGTGTCGAGGTCATCACTGAGACCATCGACACCGTCCGTTCGGTCGCCATCGGCATCTGGTTCTCAGTCGGAAGCCGCGACGAGAGCCCGGCCGAGGCCGGCATGTCCCACTTCATGGAACACATGATGTTCAAGGGCACGCCGACCCGCACCGCAGCCGAGATCTCGGAGCACTTCGACCGCCTCGGCGGCGAGCTCAATGCGTTCACGAGCAAGGAGTACACGTGCTTCTACGCACGGGTGCTCGACGAGCACGTGGATGACGCTGTCGAAGTCCTCTCGGACATGTGTGTGAGCAGCCTGCTGGCTGACGACGCCATTGTCCCCGAGAGAGAAGTCGTGCTCGAGGAGATCTCGCGCCACGACGACACGCCCGATGATGCGATCCACGAACTCTTCGCCTCCACGCTCATGCCCGACCATCCCCTCGGCCTGCCGATCCTCGGCCAGCGCGAGACGGTCGGTTCGTTCGATCACGCCGCTGCGGTCGATTTCAAGCAGCGCCACTACGTGACCGGCAACGTCATCGTCGCGGCCGCCGGCCACATCGATCACGCTCGCGTGGTCGAACTCGTGAAGCGGTACCTCACGCTTCCCGATGGCGTTCGCACCCCGCGCGGCGAGCGCGTGCCGGTCGTTTCCTCCACGCTGCGCGTCGTTCGCAAGGAGACCGAGCAGGCCCATATCTGTTGGGGCGTCCAGGGACTCCGCGCCGATTCCGATGACCGCTTCGCACTTTCGATTCTCGATTCAGTACTCGGCGGCGGCATGTCGTCCCGGCTGTTCCAGGAGATTCGCGAGAAGAACGGGCTTGCCTACGCCGTCTTCTCGTACCACTCGCTTTACCTCGACACCGGCCAGTACACCATCTACGCGGGCACGCGGCCAAGCAATGCCGAGCAGGTCATCACCCTCATCAAGCAAGAAGTCGACAAGATTCGCGAGGACGGCATCACTGCCGAGGAACTCTCGCGTTCGAAGGACAACATCAAGGGTCAGCTCGTTCTCGGCCTCGAGAGCACGCGGGCACGCATGTCGCGTCTCGGCAAGTCCGAGGTCACCAACGGCCAGATCCTGTCGCTTGACGAGCTCGTCGAGCGTGTCGACGCCGTGACCGGCGACGATGTCCGTGAGCTCGCACAACGGCTGTTCTCCGGTCCGCGCGTGCTCGCTATGATCGCGCCGCTTGATGCCGAGGACGTCGCGCACCTGCTGTAGCGCGTTCGCTCAGGGGAGGGACGAACATGATCCGCGTAGTCGTCACCGGAGCGGCAGGCAAGGTCGGCCGCGAGGTCGTTGCGGCTGTCTCGGCCGAGCCCGGTATGGAAGTCGTAGCCGCTGTCGACCCGCTGCACGCCGGCGAGTGCCTCGACGGCGTGACCATCACCGGCGACCTCTCTGAGGCGCTCGCTGTGTCAACGCCCGACGTGCTTGTCGACTTCACGCACCCGACCGTCGTTGAGGGCAACATCCGCACGGCGCTTGCTGCCGGTGTGGACTGCGTCGTCGGCACGACCGGTCTACCCGCCGAAACCCTCACTGCTCTCGCAGCCGGGGCGCCCGACGACACGTGCCTGTTCGTGGCACCGAACTTCGCCATCGGCGCGGTGCTCATGATGCGTTTCGCTGCCGATGCCGCACGCTTCATGCCGCATGTGGAAATCATCGAACTCCACCACGACCGCAAAGCGGATGCTCCAAGCGGTACCGCGCTCCGCACCGCCAGCCTCATCGCGGAAGCTCGCGCAAGCGTCCCGGCGGCACCCGGTCGCGAGACCGAGATCGCCCCCGGCGCGCGTGGAGCGCTTGTGGACGACGTCACCATCCACTCGGTACGCCTGCCCGGCCTCGTCGCGCACCAGGAGGTGCTCTTCGGCGGTCAGGGGCAAACGCTTTCGATCCGTCACGACAGCATCGACCGCACGAGTTTCATGCCCGGCGTGGTCCTCGCCGTTCGCGAGGTCGGAAAGCACAGCGGGCTCGTCGTCGGCCTCGAACGGCTGATGGGGGAGTAGCGTGTCAGAGCGCCCGATCGTGGTCATGAAGTTCGGTGGTACGTCTGTCGCCACCCCGGAAGGCCGCGCCGCCATGGCGCGCCGCGTGACCGAGGCCCTCGAACTGGACCGCGCGCCGGTCGTCGTGGTCTCCGCAATGGGACGTAAAGGCGCACCGTATGCGACCGACACGCTCCTCGGCCTGCTCGAAGGTCTTCCGGCCGACGACCGCGAGCGCGATCTGCTCGCATCGACCGGCGAACTCATCTCCGCTGTTCTCATCGCCCACGAACTCCGCGCAGCAGCGATTGATGCCCGCGCGTTCACCGGCGCAGAAGCCGGCATCGGTACAGACGGCGTCTTCGGAGCCGCAACCGTGACCGACATCTACCCGGAGCCGCTGCTCACCGCGATAGGGGTCGGACTGGTGCCTGTCGTTGCCGGCTTCCAGGGCATGGCGCCAGACGGTTCGCTCACGACGCTCGGCCGGGGTGGCAGCGATACGACCGCATGCGCACTCGGCGTCGCGCTTTCAGCCGAGGCGGTCGAGATCTACACCGACGTCGACGGCGTCATGAGCGCCGATCCCCGCACGTGCGACGGCGCCGGTGTACTCGACGTTATCCGGGCCGATGAGCTCTTCCAGATGGCCCGGCACGGCTCGCGCGTCGTACACACTCCTGCAGCAGAACTCGCGCTCGCGAGCGGGCTCGCCGTGCGCGTTCGCAACACGTACTCCGATCATCCCGGCACGCTCGTTGCCGATATCGCCTCCTATCAGCCCAAAGCCATGGCGACCGCCGTCACCCACACTGACGGCATCGCGCGCGTTCGCGTGGCACTGCCCGCACACGAAGGCACGC
Source organism: Coriobacteriia bacterium (assembly GCA_038325105.1). Lineage (GTDB taxonomy): Bacteria > Actinomycetota > Coriobacteriia > Anaerosomatales > Anaerosomataceae > WSXY01. The sequence continues at coordinate 2,926 of JBBQIR010000016.1, read as the reverse complement.
CCGAGCACATGGCCGCGCAGGCGCGCATCTACCGCGCCATGGCTGATGCCGGCGTCTCACTCGACATGTTCACTCCCGCCTCTGACACACTCGTGTTCACGGTGCCCGAGACCGACGTGCCCCGCGCATGCGAGGTTCTCTCGGACATCGATCTCTCCTGTGAGATGCTGGCGGGACTTGCGAAGGTCACCCTGGTGGGCGCGGGCATGCACGGCGTCCCCGGCGTCATGGCACGAGTGGCCGAGCACCTCTCGGAAGCCGGCGTCACGGTGCTTCAGACGGCCGACAGCCACACCACGATCTCCGTCCTCGTGCCCGCTGAGGATGCGCTCCCGGCGGTCAACGCACTTCATCGCGGATTCGCCCTCGTCCGCTGCTGACGCCCGCGTGCGCGAAAAGGGCAGGTCACGGTATACTCGCCTCGACAGCTTTCCTGTCTCGTTTGGGGGATCCATGACTGCTAGAGACGCGCTCCGCCTCCTTGCCGAGGAACGCGTGCTCGTGTTGTCCGTTATCGCGCTGACAATCGTCGGGGCGATTGCCGGAGGTCAGATCATGCCTCCCGACGCCACAGCGAGCGCCCAGGTGCAGGTCTTCGATCAATCACGATCCTCGGACCTTCTCGGACTCGGCGATGGTGCTCTCGCACCCGACCACGACGTTCTCATGGATACACACGTGCGCCTGGCAACGAGCCCGGCGGTCGCAACGCGCGTGATCAACCGTCTCGGTCTCGCCGAGACAACGCACACCGCACTCGAGCGCATCTCGGTTACCGCACTTGGCCGCTCGACGCTCATCAGCTTCGAGGCGGTTGCTCCCGACACCGCCGCTGCCCTTGAACGTGCGAACACGTGGGTCGCCGAGTATGTCGCATGGAGTTCCGAGACGGCCGCGGCAGACCTGAGCGCGGCCACCACCGCACTCACGCCACGGATTACCGCTGCAGCGGCACGCGTCACCGAGGTCGAGGCACGCATTAAAGCCGGCGGCCACACCAAGGAGATCGACACCGCGCTTGCGGCAGCCACAACTGACTACGAGCAGCTCCTCGCACGTGCCGCACACCTCGAGATGCTCGCGAGCATCGACGCCCCGTCCGTAGCGGTGGTGTCCGCTGCCGTTGCCGAGGAACCCTCCACGGTCTTTGCAATCGCCGTTGATGCGCTCAAGGGTCTCATCGCCGGTGCGTTCCTCGCCATGGTACTCGTTCTCGTAAGGCGCCGCCCCGCACCTGCCGCGCAGCCGAACTAGCGAGTCCGCGGCTGCAATGGGGACCACCGCCTCCGTCGTTCGCAAGCTGTTCGTGCTGCTCCTGGGAGAGGGTGCCGCGCGCGTCCTCGGCGTCGCCACATTCGCGCTGCTCGCGCGGGCGCTCGGGCTCTCCGACCTGGGCGTCTTCAGCTTCGGCATGAGCCTGGCGCTGGTGCTCGAATGCGTGATGGACTTCGGTCAGAACGCCCAACTCGGGCGCGCGGTGGCCGAGAACCCCGCGGTGGGGCTCTTCCAGTTCACCCACGCGGCTTCCAACAAGACACTCATAGCGATCGCGCTCTCCGCAGTCGTCGGGCTCGTGATGGTCGTCGGCCGGTTTTCCGCGCAAGAGACGCTCACGGTGTTGCTGCTCATCGTATGGGCGGCGGGGCTCTCGGTGCTCGACAGCCTGAGGTCGGCGGCGCGCTCGCTCGAACGGTTCCGACTCGACAGCACCGTCAACAGCTCCGAGTCGCTTCTGAGGCTCTCGGCGGTCCTGCTCGCATGGGCGCTCGGCGGTGGGCTCGTTCGCTTCGGCGTCGCGTTCGCCGTCGAGTCGTGGGTCGCGGTGTTCGTGATGTGGGGCTACCTTGGCAAGCGGCACGACGCGCTCCTCAAGCCTCCTGCGAACGCGGGGGAACTCAGGCGCTTCCTCCGTCAGTCTGCCCCGTTCGGCATCGCGGTCATGAGTCTCTCGGCGTTCTACAACCTGGACCAGGTCTTCGTTCGCACGATCGTGGGAGCTGCATCCAACGGTCTCTACGGCGCGGCAGCTCGTGTCTCGTTCACCGCGTCTGTGGTCGGCGGCCTGCTGGCTATGGTGGCCTATCCGGATCTCGCGCGCATGCACGGCGACGCCGCGGCTTTCCGGCGCTATCTCGCCCGCTCCATCGCGCTTGCAGGCGGTATCGGTCTTGCGGCCGCCGCAGTCGTGTTCGTCTGGTCTCGACCCCTGCTCAAGCTCCTCTTCGGCGCGGAGTTTGCGGCTGCCGATTCGCTGCTGCGCATACTCGCGATCGTCGTCGTGTTCCGCGGCGTCTCGACCGTGGCGCTCTACGCCGCGAATGCGCTTCGCCGGAGCCGACACATCGCGGTAGTCGCCATCGTCTTCACCATCTGCAATGTCACCGCGAACGTCGTGCTGCTGCCGATATACGGAGCCGTGGCGGCTGCATGGATCAGCGCGATCGGTGAGGTTGCGCTCGCCGCCGCGCTGCTTGCGGTGTCGTTCGGCACGGCCCGAATCACCCCGCAGATCGAAACGCCGGGGGTGATAGCGAGTGCTCGTGGCTGATTCTCACGAATTCATCGAACTGTACCGCGGCGACAAGGACGTCCGCCTCGGTCAGGAGATGGTTCGCATCGAAGCAGACCTGCGCTACGTCTCCTTCGCACCCAGAGCCGTAAGCCCCGTGGAGCGCTCACTGGTAGGCAAGAAGCGGCTGACTCAATCCGACCTCCCGGCATTCCCCGAGCGGATGGAAGTCAGATTGCTGCCCTCGGTTGCGCTTCGGTTCGCGAAGAAGGAAGTGGGCGGCGTCCTGACGGTGATGCCCGGCTACGGCCGTGCGCTTCGCGCGCTCAGGCCCGATGTCATCCTCGAGAACCCGTATACGTGGCTGACGCCAAGAAGCTACCAGACAGACTCAGCGGCGCGCGCTCTCGGTGTACC
>JBBQIR010000015.1:0-37207 GCA_038325105.1 Coriobacteriia bacterium | reverse complement strand
ACGCCCTCCTGCACGTCGTTTAAGTTGAGCAGCCGTGCGAGCAAGAGCGGCCCGACTTCCGAGACGGTCGTACGCACGGGGTGACCCTGCTCGCCGAACACGTCCCAGAACACGACCGGCGACGCTGCGGTGTCCCAGGGTGTGAGGCCGAGCTTCGCCACGCGCTCATCGACCCTGGGATTGCCACCACCTGCTTGCGAGATGCCCGAGAGGTCGCCCTTCACGTCGGCGGCGAAGACCGGGACGCCGATCGAGCTGAACGCCTCGGCAAGGACCTGCAGGGTGACGGTCTTGCCTGTGCCTGTGGCGCCGGCGACGAGGCCATGGCGGTTGGCCATGCGCGGAAGCAGGTAGATCTCCTCGGTGGCCTTCGCTACGAACAGGCCGGCGGTGTCGGTCATGGTGTCCCCTTACGGCTCGGCACGCACAATCTCCCCAAGATGTTCCCGAAGCATCCTAATGATGCCACACTCAAAGCCACACGTACCGGAGGTACGATTCGATTCGGGTGCGTGCGTCCCGGGGATAGTCAGTGGGAGCGGCTCTGCGCGTCAGATAACAACGACCGATTGAGAATATCAACACACCTGATGTACACTCGCGACATGGAACCGACACTCGCAGTCTGTGGGCACACCGCGCCGTCTCTTGAGATGACGGTGGCGCTCATGCGCGAAGTCTCCGGGCATGCGGGAGTCGACCTGTCACTTGCGCCTCACGACCTCGGCTCGACGGCTGAGACGACGCATGCCTTGCGGGCGCTCGCGCCCCGCGGAGACCTCAAGATCCGCTACCACTTGCCGCTCGGCTACCGCGAGATCGGCCATGAAAATCCGGCCGAAGCTGACCTCGCGCTCGCGTGGATGACCGAGGCGGTCTCCCGGGTCGCTGTCGCAGGCGGCCGGTACCTCACGCTCCACGCTGGCATCCCGCACGACGCCACGCGCGGTCGCATCTCCGCCACCACGGAGCGACTCGCCGCAATCGTCGCGCACGGCGCGGGTCTCGGCGTGGAGGTGTGCCTCGAGAACCTACGGTGGGGGCTTACGAGCGATCCCGACGAGTTCATGGGGCTTGTGACCGGCAGCGGCGCGTCGGTGACGCTCGACGTCGGTCACGCAGCGTCGAGCGATGTTGCCGCACGCGGCTTCGGTGCCGAGCAGTTCGCGCGCATGGTCGCTCCGTACGTGCGCAACGCTCACGTGTACGAGCGCGAGGAAGGCTGCCACATCGCACCGCTCGACCTTGTCGCGCTCACCGCACCGCTCGACGTGCTCCTCGACGAGACCCGGTGCGACTGGTGGGTCGTCGAGCTGCACAACGTCGATGACGCCCGCCGAACGCGCGCGATGCTGGCGGAGTTCCTCGAAACCGCCCTCGTTCGCCTTGCGGGCTGAGTACTCCGGTATGCTGTCCAGATGAACAAACGACACGAAGCAGGAACGCTCGCCGTCGCCGAGATCTCGGGCGCCGACAGCATCGCTGCCGCACTTGCCTTCTGCGACCGGAATCGCGGTGTCCGAACGGTCCTCCCGACGTACGTGCACACCGGTACGGAGTTCGGCGATTTCGGGGGCATCAAGGGCAACCTCGCGTTTCTCGGCCAGGAGCTTGAGTCGCGATTTGGGATCGAGTTGCTGTTGCTCAAGGAGTCCGGCAGGCCCCGTCTCTGGGCCGCACTCAACGGCCGGTTCGGGTCGGTGCTTGCCAAGCGATACGGCGCATGGGTGCCGTGCGTGGGCTGCCACCTCTACCTGCACCTCATGCGCGTGCACCTCGCGCGCACGACCGGTGCCGTCTGCGTCATCTCCGGCGAGCGTGAGTGGCATGGCGCAAACCAGAAGCCCAATCAGGCCGCGCGTGCGCTCGATGCGTACGCGGCGGTGCTCGCGAGCGTCGGCGTACGGCTTGAGTATCCGGTGCGGTCGCTATCTGAGAGCAGCGAGGTCGAGGCGATCCTCGGCGAGCGGTGGCCCGGCGGTTCGCCCCAACTCGAGTGCGTGCTCTCGGGCAATTATCGCGGGCTTGATGGCACATCGAAGGCCGCGGAGCTTCCCGGTGCGTTCTTCGACGAGTTCCTCGTGCCCGTGGGCACGCGCCTTGCGGACGCCGTCGCTAACGGACGCGCCAACTACGACGACATCGTCGCCGACGTCCTGCGCGCCGGAGCGTGACGGCGTGAGCAAGGTCCTCCTCGTCATCCTCGACGGCCTCGGTGATCGGCAGCACGACGTTCTCCTCGGGCGCACGCCGCTTGAGGCCGCTTCGACGCCGAACCTAGACGCGCTTGCCGCTGCCGGCGTGTGCGGGACGATGTACTCGCTCGGCCCCGGTCGCGCGCCGACGTCGTTCCAGGCGCACTACGCGCTCTTCGGCTATCCCGCGGAGGAGTATCCCGGCCGCGGCCTGCTCGAAGCGATCGGCGAGGGCATGCCGCCCGCTCGCGGCGAGATCGCGCTGCGCGCAAGCCTCCTCACTGCCGAGGAGAGCGCGGACGGGTTCACGGTGACGCACCGGCCCGATCCCCGGCGCGGGGAGTCGACCCTTGCGAGCGTGGACCTTGACGGCGAGTTCGACGGCGTACGGGTACGTTTCGTGCACACCGACGCCCGCCAGGGACTCGTGTTCGTCTCGGCACATGAGGCGCTCAGTCACCACGTGACCGACGCGGACCCGTTCCGGGAGGGCCTGCCGGTCCTCGAGGTGCAGCCCACCGAGGAGGCACCTGACCCGGAGGACGCCGCCCGCACTGCGAGGGCGCTCAACGCCTGGATGCTCGAGGCGCACGAGCGGCTCGCAGGCGTGCCCGGACTCGGGGGCGACTTCATGGTCACGAAGTGGGCGGGCTCGTCGCACACGGCGCAGCCGTTCACCGAGCGCTACGGGATGTCGGGCGCAATGGTCGCCTCGGGACCGCTTTACGCCGGGTTGGCGGCGGTCGTGGGGATGCGGCATGTGGAGACGGGCTGCGACCTGCGAGACCCGCGGACCGACCTTGAGACGCGGCTCGCGGCGGCGCTCGCGCTCCTGAGCGGCGACATCGATTTCGTGCACGCGCACACCAAGGCACCCGACCATGCGGCGCACAAGAAGAACCCCGCAGGGAAGCGCGACGTGATTGAGCAACTCGACGCGGCGCTCGGCGTGCTCGTACGCGAGCGCGTGTGGGAGCGCGACATCATCGTGGCAGTCACCGCGGACCACGCTACGCCATCGGCCGGGCCGCTCTACCACTCCGGCGAGGCGGTGCCGCTGCTCGTGCTCGGCGGCGCGGCGGGCACCGACGACGTCGTCACCTTTGGAGAGCGTTCGTGCACGCGCGGGTTCCTCGGCACGCTGCGCGGCAGCGACTTGATGCCGGTGCTCCTCAACGCTGCCGACCGCTGCGTGTCGACCGGCGAGCGCTTCACCGCCGCGCGCCAGTGGGCGCAGCCGAGGCCGCAGGAACTCGTCGCACTGCGAAGGGCGCCGCGGTAGCGGTACACTTGCGGGGTACGTCCGCCCCGAAAGGAGTCTTCACGTGAAAAAAGCCCTCGGTCCGAGCGACCGCCTCTACCCGATGCCGTGCCCGCTTGTCCTTGGCGGCACGATGGAGAAGGCCGACGCGCTCGCCGTTGCGTGGATCGCGATCGGTGGCGCCAAGCCGCCCACGATCGTGATGGCGCTGCGCCACTCGCGCCGCACGCTCGAGCTCATCCGTGAGACCGGCGAGTTCACCGTCAACGTTCCGCGCGCCCCTGACGCCGCGGTCGTCGACTACTTCGGCCTCGTGAGCGGCCACGACCACGACAAGTTCGCGGAGACCGGCTGGACGCTTGAGCCCTCCTCGGTCATCTCGGCGCCGCTTATCGCCGAGTGCCCCTACAACCTCGAGTGCCGCGTGATCTCCGAGGTCGACAGCGGCTCGCACGTGCTCGTGATCGGCGAGGTCGTCGAGTCGCATGCCGAGGAGAGCGTTCTCGACGCGACCGGTAGCAAGGTCGACATCGAGCTGCTCGACCCGCTCATCTATATCGCTGGCAGCCGTGAGTACCGCCGTCTCGGCGAGAAGGTCGGCGACGCGTTTTCGGCCGGCAACGCCGTGAAGCCGGAGTAGCATGTACCAGTCCGACTACATCTTGCGGCTCATCGAGCAGGTCGGATCGCTGCTGCGCCGGGTGCTCACCGCGCGCGGCGAATCCCCCGAAGAAGCGCTCCAGACCGCCGAGGAGGCCCTGCGCCTCACCGCGAACGCGGAGCCCTCGCTCATCGACGCGCTCACGCCCGAGTCGCTCGTCGCGTTCCTCGCCGCAGGTGGCGAACTCGACGCCGCGCGGGCTGTGCTGCTCTCGCGGGTGCTTGAGGCGCGGGCCGACGCGTTCGACGCGGCAGGACAACCCGCAGCCGCCGAGGCGCAGCGCGAGAAGGCCGACGCGCTCTTGCTTGCGGCTCGCCATGCGGCTCCCGACGTCATCGACGAGACGCTTGCGCGCCTCGACCGGCTCGACCTGGAGCACCTCGGCCTCAACGACCGCGTCCGTGCACTCGCGGCGCCGCACGAGGAAGCCGGATTGCGGCTCGCGCGCGTCATGCGCGCCGATCGCGGCTCGGTGCTCGCGAATTCCGAGGACGGCGTTGTGCGCGTGGAGCCGTCGCCGCGGCTCTACCGCGACCTGACACCCGACCAGCTGCCGGCTGTGGGCGACTGGGTGATGTACGACCCGGCGTCGACCCACGAGATCCCGTTCGTGGAGGCCGTACTACCCCGTACCTCGGCATTCATGCGTGGCGACCCCGGCAAGATGACGTCGGCGCAGGTGCTGGCCGCCAACATCGACACCGCCTTCATCGTGCACCCGATCGCCGAGGGTCCCAATCTCCGCCGCATCGAGCGCGAACTCGCACTCGCGTGGGAGAGCGGCGCCGTGCCGGTGGTCGTGCTCACCAAGTCCGACCTCTCCGAGGACGCCGAAGCCGCGCGCGTAGCGGTCAGGGAGATCGCCCTCGGCGTGGATGTGCTCGTAACGAGCGCCGTGGACGGAACCGGCACTGAGTCGCTCGACGCGTACGTAGGGCCCGGACGCACGGTCGCGCTCGTGGGGCCCTCGGGCGCGGGCAAGTCCACGCTCATCAACCTGCTCACCGGCACCGACAGCCAGGCCACGGCCGAGGTGCGGGCCGCCGACGGCAAGGGCCGCCACAAGACGGTCGCGCGCGAGATCGTGCCGCTGCCCGGCGGTGGCGTGCTCGTGGACACCCCGGGCCTCCGCGCGGTAGCAATGACCGATGCCGAGGAGGGTGTCGCCACCGCGTTCGCCGACATCACAGAGCTTGCCGAGGAGTGCCGCTTCGGCGACTGCACGCACTCAGGCGAGCCCGGGTGCGCGGTCGCGACTGCGGTCGAAGCGGGTACGCTCGCACCGGATCGGCTCGAGTCGTATCAGAAGCTCCAGCGCGAAGCGCAGGTAGCGGCGATGAAGACCGACGTGCGGCTCCGGCAAGAGGAGACCCGCAAGTGGAAGATCATCCACAAGAGCGCACGGAAGTACTTCAAGGATCAGGGAAGAGGCTAGGGATCCTACGGTGCCGGGACCACGGTGTAGATGACCTGAGCCTCGTATAGACCGACATTCCACGAGTAGGGAACATCCAGCGAGTAATCGAACACGTACGTGTGCGTCCATCGGCCCGGTGTTGCGCTGGTTGTCGCGAGCACAATCGGCGTGTTGGATACGAACGCCGTAGTAGGCATTGTGCGGTGACCGGACATAGCGAGGCTCATCGCGTCCGCCGAAACCGTCTGCCCCAGGTCCGGAGCATCGGTCTTCGTGAACTCCCCGGAAGTGACTCGAAGCTCGTACGTGATCGGCTGGAATCCACCGACGGTGGCGTTCACCGCGCTGGAAATGGTGTGCGGCACGTCGGGGTCGACACTGCCAAAGACAATTCCCGCCGGAGCGAGCGTTTCGAGGGTCAGCCACAGCGCTTCGGCAGAGTCCGCGACGGTTTCTGTCACCGCCTGGGAGGGCGCCGCATTGCCGGCGTTGTCAATCGCGGCAACGACGAACGAGTAGGTTCGTCCCTCGGTAAGCCCGGTCACGGTGACTGACGTCTCTGATGTCGAGAGCACGGGTAGACCATCGGCGTAGATGGTGTACTCGCGGAGTCCGGAGATCGAGTCAGTGGAGGGTGTCCAGGAGAGGGTCACTGTGGACGTGGAGTCGGTCATGTGGTCGGGCGTCCCGGGTGTGCTCGGTGCGTTCGTGTCTGTCTTGAGACTCAGGGATCGGACGGTTTCGCGGTTATTGGCGGGATCCGTTGAGTAGTAGTAGACCGTGCGTGTGCCCTCGGCGGTCGGCTGGATCGGGTTCGCGTACAGCAAGAACGGACCGGCTGCCGAGGTCCACGAGAAGCGAGTGATCCCGACCTCGTTGCGCGAGAAAGAGACCGTCGGCGTGGTCACATACCAGTCGTTGTCGCCATCGGGGTCCGTAGGATCCACGGAGGCGGTAGTGATGGGCGCGACCAGGTCGGTGGTCATGAGAATGGTGCCCGAGAGGCCACACGTCCAGCCGGAATCGTCACCGACGAAGCTGAGCGCGCGCAAGTCGTTGCTGGTTCCCGGGGCCTGCGTTGTCCACGTTGTGCCCGAGTCGATGGTGCGTCGCACCGTGCCTGCCGCCCCGACTGCAGCGAGACTCGTTGCGCTGATGTTCGTGATCGAGTAAAGGTTCGATGTCGTTCCTGACGTCTGCGCCGTCCATGTGGCGCCGCCATCGTTCGTGGTGCGGATCACGCCGCTCGCGCCAACAACCCAGCCTTTACTCTCGCTCACGAAGCGAATGCCGTACAGTGCGCTGGCGGTACCAGATGTTCGGGTCACCCAGGTTGCTCCGCCGTCGGTCGTCGAGAGGACCGTCCCGGCGGCGCCGGCTGCCCAGCCTCGCATCGTGTCGAGGAAATGAACTGCGTTGAGCTGGTTGGTCGTGCCCGAGTTCTGGGCTGTCCAGGTCAGTCCCCCGTTGGAGGTCGTGATGATCTTGCCTGCGACCCCCACGGCCCAACCCATGGAGGTGTTCGGGAACGAGACAGCGTACAGTGCGTTGGTCGTGCCGGAGGTCCCACCCGTCCAGGTCGTTCCGGAGTTGTTGGTGAGGCGCACCGTCCCTGCTGCGCCCACCGCGACAGCGGACTGTGCCGACAGAGCCGCGATGCCGTTGAACTGCTGTGTCGTGCCAGTGTTCTGCGCGACCCACTGCACCCCGCCGTCACTCGTGCGGATCGAGGTTCCCGATGCCCCGACTGCCCAACCGGACATCGAATCGGCCATGGCGACGCCGTAGAGCGCGCTGGTCGTGCCGAGCGTCCGGGAGAGCCAGATGACGCCGTCGACCGTCCGACGTACGACCCCGGCGTCACCCACGGTCCACGCATGTGTGCTGTCGAATGCGTTCGCCGCCCTGAGGACGCCCGTCGTGCCGGAGAGCTGTGCCTTCCATGTTGTGCCGCCGTCGGAGGTCTTGACGAGTGCGCCCGCGGCCCCAACTGCCCATCCGGTGGTGGCCGACTCCATGGCGATACCGTAGAGATGTTGGGTCGTGGTGGACGTCTGTGCCATCCAGTTGGTGCCCCCATTGGCAGTGCGGCGGATGAGACCGCTGCGGCCCGCGACGAAGATGGTACTGGTCGAGACTGCGCTCACGGCGTAGAGCTGCGTTGTTACGCCTGAGGCCTGTGTTGCCCACGTGAGTCCGCCATCGGTGGTCTTGCGCACGACGCCGCTTGCGCCGACGGCCCAACCGACGTTGGCGTCAGCATACGTGACGGCGTACAGGATCGCGGTTGTTCCTGATGCCCGGGCGGTCCAGGTGGTGCCGCCGTCCACGGTGGTGAGAATCGTGCCGGCCGCCCCGACCGCTGTCCCGCTCGTCGGAGTCGAGAACCGGACTCCGTAGAGGATCTGTGTGGTCCCCGAGGTTTGCGCGACCCACGTCTTGCCGCCGTCGACGGTCTTGATGATGCGCCCTGCATCTCCAACGGCCCATCCAGTCGATTCATCGATGAAATGGACGGCTCTCAGGATCGTGGTTCCAAACTGCTGCACGGTCCAGTTCTCGCCGCCGTCGGACGTACGCATGATGGTGCCGGCGGCGCCTACAGCCCAGCCGGTAACATCATCGAGGAAGAACGAGGCGTTGAGGTTCTGAGTGGTTCGGCCGAGTTCACTTTCCCAGTTTGCTCCGGCGTCACCGGTCGAGATCATGGTTCCTGAGTCACCGACCGCGTACGCTGCGCTGTCGTTGACGCTGCATGCAGCCCGCAGGGTGATACTGCCACCGGTCTGGGTCTTCCAGGTGGCGCCGCCATCTATGGTCGCCCTGATCAGCCCGCTCAGACCGACAGCCCACGCAGAGGTGGCCGAGGCGGCCGAAATCGCGTAGAAGGCGCTTGTCGCCCCCGATGTCTGCGCTGTCCAGGTCCCGCCGCTATCCGTGGTCCGAAGGATAGTCCCGGTAGCTCCTGCCACCCATGCGATGGTCGAGGATACAGCGCTCACTCCGTAGAGGGCATTCGCCGTGCCCGAAGTCTGGCCCGTCCAGGTGGATCCGTTCGTGGTGACCCGTATCGTCCCGGATGCGCCTACCGTCCACGCGGCTGTCGAAGACACCGCGCTGACCGAGTAGAGAGCTTGCGTGGTTCCCGAGGTCTGCGCCGTCCACGTGGTGCCGCCGTTCGTGGTCTTGAGAATCACGCCGGATGCTCCGGATATCCACGCGGTGGTTGTGTCGATTGCACTCACGCTGTAGAGGACCCCCGCAGTCGGGACAGTCTGCGTGGTCCAGGTGGAGCCACCATCGACCGTCTTGATGACAAAGCCGGTGTCGCCCACTGCCCACCCTGTTTGCGTATCGACCATGTCGATCCCGCGCAAGGTCCTCTGAATCGGAGGCTCCTGGGTCTCCCACACAAGTCCCGCATCGTCGGTGTGCAGGATGACGCCGCCGCCGCCAACAGCCCAACCGTTGTCGGCGTCAACGAAGCTTGCTCCGTAGAGCGGGTTTCCCTGAGGAGTCGGGTTCTGCCAGTACCAACCCTTATCGCCTGCGGGACCGGTCGACAGGTAGGCGGACGTGCTAAGCGGCGTGGATAGCACCAGGATCGCGGCGGCAAGAGCGCAGCAGAGCAACCGGACCGCATTCCGGCGCGCGTCGAGCCCCTCTGGCTGGCGCGTCCTACCCATGTCACCGAGTCCCGTCTGCAGCACATGACGACTGGGCGTCTTCGCTTGCAGTCTCGGACTACTTATCGGGTCCAGTCCGAGGCGGGTTAAGCGCGTTCCTGTGAGCGGCGTCACTTGGGAGACGGAAGGTAGGGACGAACGGTCATCTTGGCATGCAGGCCTCGACCGACTACGTCGTCTTCCACCAACCGGCGTGATCCTGCACAAAGAACTCGATGCTTCCGCGGTTCAGCAGTTCGCCGAGGAAACCCTTCACGGTGGTGACTGCGAGCCAATATGACGCGGGGTTCTCGACGAGACCTCGCGCCTCCGAAACGCGGGCGATGGCGTCTTCGGTCGTTAGCCCCGGGCGCAGGAGTTCGAGCAGCAGCGCCTCGATTTCGGCAAGCTGAGAGAGGTGGAAGTCGATGTGCTCCTCGGCATCGGCGCGCTTCACGGGATGGCCGTGCGCGGGCACGATCCACTCGCACGGCGTCTCGCGTATATGCTCAAGCGAGGCGGCAACGGCGGCAGGGTCGATCGCGTAGGGGAGCGGGTGGCGCTCCCAGAGCTCCTTCAGGTAGAGCGCGTCGCCGGTGAACAGCACGCCGTCGGCGGTGAGGAAGCCGGTGTGACCCATCGTGTGGCCGGGCAGCGGGATCGTGGTCGCGCGCGGGTCGTCCCAGTCCTCGAGGTACTCGTCGACCGGGCACGGGACTCCCCGGAAGAGCTTGGTCGTGAGGGAGTCGCCGGGATTCGCCCATGAGAACATGCCGCGGATGTTGATGTCGGGGTTCTCAACGAGCGATGCGTCGTCTCGCGGAGCTGCCACGCGCGTGCCGCCGGCATGGAGGATGTGCCCGATTGCGAAGTGGTCGGCGTGTCCGTGCGTGATGCCGAGGCGGTCGACGGCCGTGTTTGCGAACGGCGCTTCGTCCTCGCATGTGTCGATCAAGAGGCCGCGGATGAACCCGGCGTTGGTGAGACCCGGAACGACGTACGTGTCACCAAGCAGGTGTCGCGCGTTGTAGGGGATTTGGCTGCCGTCCGCAGCGGGCGCGCTCATCAGGTCGGCGCCTGCGGTTCGCCGCAGCCGCTGGGTTCCTCGGCAGTCGGCTGCGTGGGCAGACCGCCGCAGCAGGCACTCCCGGGCGCGTCCTCGTCACCGGAACAGCCGCAGGTGGGCTCGGTGTTGTGGATCCAGCCGTAGATAATGGCCTCGGCGCACCCGACACCGGGCTTGAGCGAGAGTGCTCCGAACGCGCAGTTGTTCGCGCAGGCGCCGCACTCCATGCAGGCGTCGAGGTCGGCGATCCGCGCCCGGCGGTCCTCGGCGATTTCGAACACGGCGTGCGGGCAGACCGCGAGGCACACCTGGCAGCCGGTGCACTTGTCGCGATCGAGCTTGAGGGTGGCGACGCCACCGAGATAGCGGAAGCCGTTCACGCATGTCTCCTAGCCGAGGAACGCCTGCACGACCCATAGTACGCCCGCGAGTGCAGCCGCCGCACCGGCGAACGGAAGCGCGGCACGGAGTTCCTTCTCGACGCCCGAAGGCGAGGTGTATGGGGTCGCGCCGGTGAAGTTCACACCGATGTACGACGCCACCGCACCTGCAAGGAGCGTGCCCGCGGCGAGCATGAGCGGTGGGGCACCCAGCGCGAGGCCGGTTGCGGCGCCGAGAAGCGCGCCCGCCTCGGCGCCCTTGAGCGAGAGCGCGCGGCCAGGCAGCCACGGCAGAAGCGCCGGTACGAGCACCCCGCCGCCGCCGACGCCCGCAAGGTACGCCGCGAGCGGCTGTGCGATGTGTGCGGCGGTGCCGCCCCACGACACGAGCGCCCCGAGCGCGAGGAATCCGAACGGGATGAGCGCTCGCCAGCCGACGAACATGCCGACGAACTCGACCGGCACGAGCACGATGCGCTCGGCGAAAGTGAACGTAACGGCGCGCATCGCCGGCGTCGCATTCATGCCAGCCGCGAGGAACGCCGGGAGGTCCCTTGAACGGATGGGCCCGAACACGACGCGCCAGCCAGACACTTCGCGCACCGCCGCGGCGGACACACCCGTTGCTGAGAGCTGCGGGAGCACGAGCGTCCGGTGCGATACGTGGCGCTCGAGGCCGGTCGTGACCGCGCGGAGGATGACCTCACGGTCGGAGAACGTGCCCTTACCGGCGGCGCACCACACGTTCACGCCGCGGGTGTCGAGCACAAGCAGCCACGCATCGAGCCCGGCGAGGTCGCGGCGCACGAGATCGAACGTCATGCGGTAGTTGCAGGTCACGATGACCGGAGACTCAGGAGTCGGATCGCCAACGCGGAAGAGTCCGGGCGGCACAACCGCGATGTCGCGGCCGACTCGCCAGCGGAGCCTCCATCGCGCGATCGTGTCGCTTGCGGACAACTCAGTCGAGACCCGTAGGACGATCTGCTCGGTCACGCGCGGCCTTTCATGCCGAAGAGGAAGCGGAGCGGAGGCACCCGCCGCAGCACTCCAATTGTGACAGTCGGCTGCTCTACCTGCACGAATCACATTTGTGAACGCGCGTGTACCTTCCGTTAGCTGACCTGCCGGGGCTACGATTGACACAGGTTAAGGGTGCCATTCCGGTGACGTGTCTGTGGCATCCTGGCGGGGGTACTGTACGGAGGCCCGGTATGGACGTCGTCTTGGACGTCCGGCTCATGCTCTACCTTGCAGCGGCCCTGCAGATAGTGGCCGCTATCGCAGCCTTGTTCCTCATCCCGATCAGCGGTCGCCGTCTGTCGTGGATCGTCTTGTGTCTCGGACTCGTGCTCCAGGCATGGCGTCGCGTCTATGCTGCCGGTTCGAATGCCACCGTTATTGAGGCAACGACCGCGCTTGCCGTGTCCGTGCTGCTCCTGGTCGGTGTGCTCGGCATCAGAGAGGTGTTTCTCTCCCTCAAGACCACACGGCACCAGCTTCAACGAGAGCGCGCCAGAAGCGGTTCGTTCCTCAACCGGGTGGGCGCCGCAATCGTATCGCTCGACCTCAGCGGCCGGGTCATCGAAGCGAACGAAGCGACCGCGGAAATACTCGTCGTGCCGAGAGAGGATCTCGTCGGCATCGATTGGTTTGCGACCTTCGTGTCCGAGGAGGCACGCACGCAGGTTCGGCACAGCTTTGAGCGCCTCATGGCCGACCCGGAGGGCAGCGACGAGTACGTCGAGTACGGACTCCAGGCCGCCGATGGGGTAGAGCGACGCGTCGTATGGCACCGCAAGGTGCTACGCGACGACGATGGGCGCACGTGCGGCGTCCGCAGCGCGGGCATCGACCTCACCGCGCGGGTTCGCCTGGAGCAGGAGCTTGCGTTCCGGTCGATCCTGCTCGATCAAACGACGGATGCGGTCCTCGTCTACCGCCACGACGGAACGATCGTGTACGCCAACAACACAGCGTGCGAGCAGCGTGGGTGCTCGAACGACGACCTCATCGGCGCCAGCGTACGCGCGCTGATTCCCCCGGCGGACCTTGAGATGTTCGAGATACACCTCCAAACGCTTCGCCAGGGCTCGACCGCGATCTTCGAGACCGAGGCGGTCTGCCACACGGGTGTGCTCCGACCAATCGAGGCGCACCTTGCGCCCGTGAGCGTCGGGGATGCTCAGTTCATCGTCGACGTATCGCGCGACATGAGCGAGCGGCGCGCCGCGGAGTCAACGGTTCGTCGGCTGGCGTACTCGGACCATCTGACCGGCCTGCCGAACCGTGCGCTTCTCTCGGATCGTGCGGGCATGGCGTTCGCGCGGGCGCGCAGGCTCCACGAGCAGCTGGCACTTGTGTTCATCGATTTCGACGACCTCAAGGGTGTGAATGACTCCCTCGGGCATGCTGCGGGTGACGACGTGCTCTGTACCGTCGCCGACCGGCTTGTTTCGGCGTCGCGCACCGAGGACACCGTGGCGCGCATCGGCGGCGACGAGTTCGTGGTGCTCGCCCGAATCGACGATGAGGACGATGCCGAGGAACTCGCAGGACGCCTGATCGCCGCGCTGAGCGAGCCATACCAGGTTCTCGGCCGCCGGGTGCACGCGTCGGCGAGCGTCGGCGTCGCCATTTATCCGGACAACGGCGAGGAACTCGAGGCGCTCATGTCGTTCGCGGACGCGGCCATGTATGCGGTCAAGGGCAGCCAGACGGACACGTTCCGGTTTGTCAGACGCTCAAACCGCAATCGGGACTCGGCGAGTTAGCCCGAAGGCGGCGGCTCGGCACGACTCTCGCTAGTCCACGGGCACGGGTGATCCCGAGGGCGCGATAGGGCGGCCCGCCGATCCGGAGGAGGTGATCCAGCGTTGAGTAGAACCAGCATCGCTGCGGAGGTGTCAACCTCGTAGGACGGCGTCGCGTCGGGCGATCCTGCCTGGATGCCAACGCACCACCCGCACAACGGATACGCTTCGCTGTCCAGCAGCGATGGGAGAGGGTCGCCGAAAGGCGGCCCTCTCTGCGCCGTGGTAGAATAGGGATGCGCGGTATACCGCGTCTGCCCGGACTGCTGGTCGGCTGACTTGACGCCTTCCCCCCTTTGCAGTCGCCCCCACAGCGACAGGCCTCAGGCTTTCCGTACTCCTGAAGCAGCGTCGCGTTGGGACATCCGCGGGCACTCTCTCACGAACTGCTGGCGGCGCAGGCCCGAAGCATTCACGACATCGCACACGAACTCGAAAGGCCGACGCGAGGGGCGTATCCAACGTCACGGGCGCGTCGCCGGGGTGCGATGACCAATGCCGACGCGCGGCACCCACATTCCCCGAACGAGGAGGTCTGCCAACAATGAAGAAGACCGCCCTGGTGTACTGCGAACGTCAATTCGGCCACATCGACGGCAAGACCGCCGCGGGTCTGGTCCGCCACTCCGAGAAGTACGAGATCGTCGGTGTCATCGACAGCCTGCTCGCAGGCAAAGACGCAGGTGAAGAGCTGGGGTTACGGCACGCCGGCATCCCGATCTTCGCCGATCTTGACGACGCGCTGGGTGCTCTCGCCGAGACGCCCGACTGTTACATATACGGAAAGGCCCCGCTTGAGGCGTGCATCTCCGCCGACGAGCGACTCCTGGTGCTCGAGGCGATGGAACGCGGCATGGACATCATCAACGGGCTCCACCAGTTCTTCTCGGACGACCCGGAGTTCGCCTGTGCCGCCGACAAAAGCGGCGTGAAGATCACCGACATCAGAAAGCCTCCGAAGCTCGAAGACCTGCACGTGTTCACGGGCAGAATCTCCGAGGTGAACGTTCCGGTGATCGCCATACTCGGCACCGACTGCGCGTGTGGAAAGCGGACCACCGCGGTGGAGCTGAACACGGCGCTCAACGATGCCGGCATCACGTCGGTACTCGTTGCAACCGGCCAGTCAAGCATGATGCAAGGTGCGCGGTACGGCGTGCCGATCGACGCGCTCATCTCGCAGTTTGTGATTGGCGAGATCGAGAACGCCGTGGTCCAGGCATTCGAGAACGAGCATCCCGACATCATCCTGGTCGAGGGTCAGGGCGCTGTCGGCCATCCCGCATTCTTGAGCTCACTCGGCATCCTCAAGGGAAGCATGCCCGACGGCGTGATCGTGCAACATCCGCCGGCGCGCAAGAGACGATGCGATTTCCCGATGCTGGCGATGCCGTCCATTGAGAGCGAGATCAAGCTGATCGAATCGATCTCCGCAGCCAAAGTGGTGGCGATCGCGCTCAGCCACGAGGACCTCACCGAGGTAGAAGTGCTGGAGGCCATCGACCAGTATGAAGCGCAGTTTGGGCTGCCGACGACTGATGTGCTGACCTACGGTAGCCAGAAGCTCGTCCAGGCGCTTGTTCACCGCTTTCCGACTCTGAAGAAGCAGCGCAGACGTGAAATTCCGCAGCACCCGCGCCTTGGAATCCGAAATCCGGCAGCCGTCCCCGCGGTCGTGCCGGTGCGGCCGATCACCTAGGGGAGCGGCTACTTATCAGTGCGCTGCGTCTGGCCGCGTGCGCACTACTCCAACGCCTTTCGGACCGAGCTGATCGCGAGCCACATCGTCACCGGGCGGGGCCGAGAGGCGCCGCCGCCAACGAGGACGCCGAGCGGGCGGAAGCCGAATCGTTCGTAGAAGCCGGTCGCCTCGGGACGTGCGTCAATGACAACGTCGGCACATCCGATTCGCGTGGATTCTTCGAGCGCGATGCGAAACGCCGCGTGCAGCAGCTCAGAACCGACGCCAATGCCCTGAACGCGCGCGTCCACGGCAAGCCGTGCGATGCGCAAGACCGGGATCTCAGAGTAGCCGCCCGGAGCGAGCGGCTCCGTTGTCGCATCGCTCGCGATCGAGGCTGCCGCAATCGGAGAACCCGACGCGTACGTCCGAGCGTTCGAGCGTTCTAACCAGCATCGCGCAATCGCAGCATGAGTTCGCGCAATGCGGATGTGGGCTCGGCCGGATTCTCGATGTCGGCGAGCACTGCATCCCAGGTGATCGTGCCCACGATGAGACTCGCGGGGACGACGTACTCGGACGGAACAGCGTCGAGGGTGTCGAGGTGGGCGAGGATAGCGTCTTCGACGAGACGGCTCTTCTTCATTCCGGTCTCGCGCGCGTACAGGTCGAGCCTGTCACGCGTCGCCTCACTGATCTGGGCCGATATCTGCACGTAGTCAATCATGGCGAATAGCCTCCGTAGGAAAGTCTACGAAAACGTAGGTGGTAGGGCAAGGTGTACGTTCTCGCGGCGGGGCGACCGGTGTTTACGGAGCACCTTGGTCGAGAACCGCAGCAAATCCCCCAAAGCGGGCAGGAACCTTAGACGCGGCTCGGTCGTCTTGGGCGGGCCGGTACGGAGGAGCTTCAATGTCTGAGAATCGACAGGAACCGATAGACGTGCGAGCTACCGCAGTCGTCTACTGCGAGGCCAACTTCGGCACCGACGACGGTAAGACCGCCAACGGTCTCGTCCGTCACTCCGACAAGTACGAGATCCTCTCGGTGATAGACAGCACGAAAGCGGGGCTCGACTCGGGTGTCGCACTTGGCGACAAGCCGAACGGAATCCCGATCTATGCGGACCTCGATGAAGCGGTCGAGCGCGGGGAGCGAGTTCCCGACGTCTTCATCTTAGGGATGGCGCCGTCTGGAGGTATGCTCTCGCCGGTCGAGCGCGGGGTCGTACTCGATGCCATCGGGCGGGGCATGCATATCATCAACGGGCTCCACGAGTTCCTGAACGACGATCCGGAGTTCGCGGCTGCGGCAGCGGAGCATGGCGTGACGATTCTCGACGTGCGGCACCCGCGCGACAAGAAGCACCTACGGATGTTCACAGGGCGCATCTCCTCGGTCACCTGCCCGCGCATTGCCGTGCTCGGAACCGACAGTGCGATCGGCAAGCGGACGACGTCGGTGATCCTCACGCGGGCGCTCAATGACCGTGGCATCAGGGCCGTCATGGTCGGCACCGGGCAGACCAGCCTGATCCAGGGCATCCGGTACGGCGTGGCGCTCGACGCAATCCCGTGCCAGTTCGGCTCGGGAGAGATGGAGTCCACCGTGGTGGAGGCGTTCGAAGGCGAGAACCCGGACGTGATCATCATCGAAGGGCAGGGTGCGCTGAGCCATCCCGCCTATGTGTCATCGACGTTCATCCTGCGGGGGAGCCGGCCGAATGCGGTTATCTTGCAGCACGCACCCGCGAGAGCGACCCTTGGCGATTTCCACGATGTGACCATGCCGACACCCGAGAGCGAGATCCATCTCCTCGAGACCTTCGCTGACACGAAGGTCATCGGCCTGGCCATCAATCACGAGCGCATGACCGACGATGAGGTCACCGGGGCGATCGCGCGCTACGAATCCGAGCTTGGCATTCCGGCCACCGATGCGCTGACGCGATCTCCCGACCGGTTGGTCGACATGGTGCTCGGCGCGTTCCCCGAACTCGCACGATAACCATTCACCTCTCTTTGCGTACCACTGCCGGGTTCCTCGACAACCGCGCTTGGCTTCGGCGCGGGCTCGTCGCATACCTGGAACCGGATTCGCTAGCAGATTCGAAAACCGTCTGCACGCTGTGCGGCCCGGGTTGGTTCGAACGCGAGAGACTGCGTAGGTGCAGACAGTGGCAACGTACGGCGCGCGCCGACAGAGCGTCTTCATCGACTTACACCAGGACATGCTGTCTGGTGTCGGTCGGCTCGGCGGCGACTTTCCCGCGTACGGCTCAAACTATCTCACGGGGTCGCATCACGCTTCGGCGATCTTCTCAGCGCTCTATCCGCTCGGCACGCAGGATTGCCTCCTCAGCCAGCTTCGGGCCCATAAGGAGTTCCTCGGATCCCACAGCGCCTCTCTGCGACTGGTCACGACCGCTAAGGACCTTACCGAGGATGACGCGCGGACGGGGGTACTGCCCCATTCTGAAGGGTTGCACCTCCCGGCGATCGAGTCCGAGGCGCTTGAGGCACTGTGGGCGGAGTACTGCTTGCGCAGCCTGTCACTGACCTGGAACTTCGAGACCGAGTACGGGTTCAGCTGCTACGACGACGGTGCTGGCCCGCTCAAGCCGGCTGGCCGGCAGTTGCTCGATGCGCTTGGGCGAAGCCCGATCATCCTTGACCTGGCCCATCTGAATGACGCGGGATTCTATGAGGCGCTCGACCTGTACGCGTCTCCGGTGCTGGTATCCCATACGTTCTGCAGGGCGATCGTGGACCACCCGCGGGGGCTGACGGACGGGCAGCTTCAGGCGGTCGGTGAGCATGGCGGGCTGGTCGGTCTGGCTTTCCCCCCGGATTTCCTGGGCGAACACGGCTCCGTGGACGAGGCGCTGCGTCACATTGACCGAATCGCTTCGCTCGCCGGTGAGAATGCAGTCTCCATCGGGAGCGACTGGGGCGTGGCCGCGATGGGAGAACTTGGCGACCCGGCATCCCTCGCCTCGTTGTTCGATGCCGTCAGCCGAAGCCATGGCGCGGAACTGGCCGAGAAGTTCGCGTTCGACAACGCGTATGAGTTCCTGCAGGCACAGCTGCCGGCGGAGTAGCAGGGTTGGACTGGACTTGTGCTGCAGCATTGAAGACGAGTCCTGACCGGCGCTACGCCGCGTCCGGCGCCATGGCGATGACGACCTTGCCCCACGCGTGACCCTCGTCCAGATACCGGAAGGCGTCGGCAGTATCGCTTAGCGGATAGGTTCGATCGATGACCGGTGTGGCCCTGCCGGTGTCGATGAGCTCGCCCAGGGCGACCAGATCCTTGTCGGTCGTCGCTGCGACGAAGGGGCTACCCTGCTGACGCACGAAAAACGCCGACAGAGCCGCCGCAATCAACCAACCCATACCCGCGTGACCGCTGCTTGGGAGCAGCACCCCGTCGGGTTTGAGCGCGCGCCGGGTCTTCGAGAGCGAATGACTCGCGACGTTGTCCAGGATCACGTCGTAGCGTGGCCCGCCCTTCGTGAAATCCTCCCGGGTGTAATCGATGACGTGGTCCGCTCCGATCGAGCGAACCATCTCGACGTTCCCCGCGCTGCACACGCCGGTCACCTCGGCGCCGAGGGTCTTGGCAATCTGTACGGCGAAAGGTCCGACTCCTCCTGACGCACCGTTGATGAGCACCTTCTGCCCGGGCCGAACCTTGCCATGGTCGCGAAGCGCCTGTAGCGCAGTGCACGCGGATGTAGGCACGGCTGCGGCCTGCTCGAACGTCAGGTTGCTCGGCTTGCGCGCGATCGAGCCCTCTTTGGCGACGGCGTACTCGGCGCACGAGCCATGGCACTCGCCATAGACCTCGTCACGGGGTTGGAAGCGGGTCACGCCCTTGCCGACAGACTCGACGACGCCCGCGCAGTCGAGCCCCACGATGAAGTCCTGCTTGGGCTTGGGGAACCCGATGTAGAACCGTATCGGGAAGGGCTTGCCCCGCATCCCGAAGTACTCGCCGGCGGCCAGCGAGGCAGCATGCACGCGGATGAGCACCTCACCGTCACCCGGTGTGGGTTTCTCGACCTGCCTGTACTTCATCACATCCGCAGAGCCGTAGCCGGTCTGCACGATCGCGTTCATGGTGTTCCTCCTACCGAGCGCTCGAGGCACCTTCTGAAGCATCTGCGTGGCGCACGTCAAACCGCCGGGAACTACCCTCTCAGCAGGACCACCGATGCGAGCAGTAGTTGCCCGGCGTAGTAGGCACTCAGACCCACGACCTTGTTGCCGAATCCCGCGCGGATGAAGCGTTCGCGCACGACCGCAGCATCCGAGAAGCCCACGAGCGTGATTCCGAGGCCGAGGGTGATCGACGACATCGTCCAGGCCGAGGCGATGCCGGTCGCGACGGACACTGTCAGTAGTGCCGTATACGCGGTCAGGGCGTAGGTAAGCGTGCGGGGAAGGTGGCCCACGATCGCCCTCCGGATCGTAAGGGCGGACACGCCGAGCGGGATGATCGCCAGCAGTAGGATCGGACGTTCGGGGCCGATCACGACGAACGCAGTCAGAAACGCGATGTGCGCCGCAAAGAAGAGCGCCATTCCGCCGGCGAACGCTCGCCTGTCTCTGCCGATGAGAACGATGTCGCCGAGCAGGGCCAGGCTCAACGCCGCAAGCACGAGTCGCGCCCACGTCTCACCCGGCATGCCGCCGGAAAGCGCGAGCCACACGAACCCCGCTGACGCGAGTGTCTTGCAGACCCCGTATACCGCCCGACGCTCACGGCGGTAGCCGATGAGAGCGCCGACTACCGCCGTCGCGGTAAGCATGAGTGGAGCCAGCGGAAGCGGCATCGGGCTCCGATCGCGGGAAATGACGACGTCGGCGACTCGTGCAGTTTGTACCCGCATCAACGGTCTCGCATCGGTCGGCACACTCCCGCTTGGGTAAGTGCAGTATGTACCGGGCGGCGCGTTGTCCCACGTGAACTTAATCGATCCACCACAGGAGCGCATTACCATGCTTGTATCAGTTGCAGCATCGATCATCACCACCGCGAGCGCTGTCGCCACGGCGACGACGGGAGGCGTCGAGCCGACCACGCTCGCGGGCGTCATCACCACGGTGGTGCCGAGCATGATCGCGAGCGCGCTGCCATCAGCCGTTACCACGACGCTTCCGGTGACCGCCACGATCGTGAAGGTCCCGATGCTCTACGAGCTCACGGCGGCGTTCGTGGGCGGCCTTTCCGGCGCAACCCGAGCGGCCGAGAAACGCATGGACATCTCTGGTGTGGTGGTGCTCGCGATCGTGAACGCCTTGGGAGGCGGTATTCTTCGTGACGTGCTGCTGCAGACGAAGGGCATCGCCGCATTCCAGCACTGGCGGCTCCTCGCGGTGGCCCTCGTGGCCGCAGCAGTCGGCTTCTTCTTCTCGTCGCTCGGCACCCGTCTTCAGCGGCCGTTCCTGTACCTCGACGCGCTCTCGCTCGGGCTCTTCGCGATCGTTGGCGCCGACAAGGCGCTGCTGGCGGGACTCACCTTCGTGCCGGCTATCCTCCTCGGTGTCGTCACGAGCGTCGGCGGCGGAGTGATTCGCGACGTGCTGTGTAATGAGACGCCACAGGTGCTCAGACCCGGCACGCTGTCGGGGACGGCTGCTGCGCTCGGATCCACGCTCTACGTTCTGCTTGTTACGTGGATGAACATCGTGAAGCCGGTGGCGCTCGTGGTGGCGGTCATCGTGACGGTCACGCTGAGGATCCTCTCGGTCAAGCGGGGCTGGACTGCGCCGGAGCCCGTGGACTACATGGCGGTTCCCGAGCGGCTTTGGGGAGCAACGCGCAACTATTTCACCGAACGTGAAGTACGATATACCGAGGAGGAGCCGTACGAGAATCCTTCAGCGGAGCCAGGGGGGTCGCATCCGCCAGATTAGCGGGGCGCGGGTTCGAGGCAGTGAAGCGAAGCGACGGGCCGTCCCTGAAGGGGCGGTCCGTTTTCTGTCGTACCGTGCTGTTCGCTTTCACGTTCGCTCTCGGTATCGTATTCGGTGGCTCGCGGCGCCGATTCTCGCAGGGCAGGCCACCAAGCTCGACATCGTTGCAGCGTTGCAGCGTTCCAGCTGAAAGCAGTTCGCGAATCGCATTGAGGCGGGGGTGCTGTCCGAGGAGCGTGTCACTCGAAACGGGTTCGATCACCTCGCGTCACAGCGTCCAGCGGGAGCAGCGCCGTTGCGGCGACCGCCAGTGCCGCGGCAACGGCAGCGGCGAGTTTGAGCCACGCCTCCGGGCTCAGCAGTGGGACATAATCATAGCCGCCCACGACCCACATGAACGCCATGGAGGCAGCCGTGCCCAGGACCATACTGGTGGCGGCTGCGGCCGCGAGGGGGGTTGCTATCTCCACAAGGACCACGCGTCGCAGCTCTCCCAGCGTGAAGCCTGTTATCCGCAACAGGGCGAAAGGCACGCTACGGTCGACCACCCCACCGATTGTGGATGTGGCAAGTGACAGTCCTGCCGTAAGGAGAGCACCGAGTAGCCCAAGGTCTATCACGAACCCAACCGTTGCTCGGGCCTTAGCCTTAGCTTCAAGAGACCCGGGTTGTCCCGTCACCGTCGCACCTGCCCCGCTGGCTGATGTCCATATCCAGGTCCGGATGCGATCGAGCGTGGCCGGCTTACCGTCAGTGGAGACGACCACTCTGTCGATGCGGAGCCTCCTGGCTTGCACAATAATCGCATCGGGAACCAGGTACCCGGGGTCGTCATAGATGCTCACATCAGACGGGACGTCGAGGTTCTCACCGGAGGCGAATGTGTACCTCCCTCCGGGCTCAAGGCCGGAGCTTCTCGAGATGGCGCCCCCCGAGGTGCCGCCGCTCAGCCCCAGCAGCCGCCGTGCCAGCCCTGGAGACCCGAGCCATACCGTGGCCGCATCGTCTTTGCTCTGAACCACTGCAAACGATGCGGTATCGAGACCACTCACTCCGTGAACGGCGGACAGTCGATCAACGGCAGCCTCTTCGATTGCGTCCTCGTTGCCTTTCACGACGAAGACACCAGGGGGCAAACCTGTCTTGAGGGGATTTGACGCGACACCGATCTCGATTCCGTAGAATGCTGCAGCCACGAAGAGCGCGACAACTACGCCCGCAATGGCGCGATACCCCGCGACAGGCTCGCTCGCGAGTCGACTTCCTGCAAGCAGCGACACGGCGCCATTGCGATCTCTCAGCGACCTCCCGAGGAGTGCGGTGATGGCGGGGCCGCTCCACGCCATGCTCAGAAGCACACCAGAGAGAGCGCACGATAGGACGACGACCGTTCCGATTCCCCCGATTCCGGCTGATGCAAGCGTCAGACTTCCTACCGAGACGAGGCACGAAGCGGCGAGCAGCAGTAATGGGTGGCTCGACGGTGAGGATCGGGTGGACTGTTCGTTGAATCGGTTGATTCCCGGAGCGGGGGAGCGAAGGGTGAACTGACTGATCATGATGCTCGAGACAACAACGATGGCTGCGACGGCGGTGTGGACGCCAGTTGAAGGCGTGATGTCCGACGCGCTGACCGGTGCGCCCATGATTGGAATCAGTGCGGCGAGCGGGCGCACTGCATAGAAGAGCGCTGTACCGAGTACGGCACCGGGCACCGCGATCACGAGGTTCTCGACTGCGGCAAGAACTCTAAGGTTGCCACTCGTCGCACCGACGAGATGGAGGACCGCAAGCCGTCGTTGGCGCGATACCGCGTTCATTTGCAGGACCGACGAGATCAGTGTGGCGGTCGGTACCAACATTCCGAATGCCGCGAGGCCGGCGAGGACGGTAACCAGCGGGCTGCTCGCCGGAAGCTCCGCACCCCCGATAGTTGAGGCAGGATCAGGGCCGGACGCGTTCCCGGTAACGCCGACATACGCGACAAGCTCACCGGGCCACGATAGGGCTGTTGAATCGATCGCTGCTGCCTCGATCCCAATGAATCGATCTCCCAACTCGTTCTTCGGAACTGAGCGGACGAGGGCCTGGAGCGCAGGGGAGAGAGCGTATTGACCCTGGCGCAAAGCGGTCGGCAACCCCGGGAGCATG
Organism: Coriobacteriia bacterium; assembly: GCA_038325105.1. Taxonomy (GTDB): domain Bacteria; phylum Actinomycetota; class Coriobacteriia; order Anaerosomatales; family Anaerosomataceae; genus WSXY01. The sequence goes on along the minus strand of JBBQIR010000015.1, from coordinate 13,996 downwards.
GTTCCTTCGGCGTCTGCATCCAACGCGATGATCGTGAACGGCTGCATGCGGTAGTACTGCTCTGAGCACGTAAATTCTGAGACGGATGACTCTTGCAGCCGGGGACTCGCCGACGACCGCCAAGCAATTCTCGCCTCCCTTGCACCGAGTCCCGCGAATACTCCCGCAACGACCATAAGTGCCAAGGTACCCAGGGCCACTCCCGCTACAGCCGCCGCAAGGATTGCCGTTGACCGACGGTCTCCGACCCAGGCCAATCTGGCGACGAGCCAAATCACGTGATCTCCGCCGCGCAGGTGACGCCGTCGCGAACGTGCACGCACCGGTCGGCATATGCTGCGACCTCCGAATCGTGCGTCACCACGATGGTTGCAATCCCCGTGTTCTTGGTGCGTTCGCGCAGCGCAGCCATCACTTCATGCGCCGCACGAGAGTCGAGGGACCCAGTTGGTTCATCGGCGAACAGGACGTCAGGCATGATGACCAGCGCCCGTGAGACCGCGACGAGCTGAGCCTGACCACCCGACATCTCGCAGGGTCGGCGCCTGCTCAGGTCCTCAATGCCGAACGAAGCAAGTTGCTCCAGTGCTCGCGGGGTTGCCTCGCGGCGATTGATGCCATCAAGCAGGAGTGGTAACAGCACGTTCTCGACGGCCGTGAGTTCGGGGATTAGTTGACCGAATTGGAAGATCAGGCCGAAGCGACGACGGCGCAGCATCGCGCGTTCCGAAGCCTTCATCCCCCATATGCTCGTTCCATTGAAGCGCACATCTCCCACATCGGGCCGCACGACGCCAGCCATACACAGCATCAGCGTGGACTTGCCTGAGCCGCTCGGACCACTGACGACCAGCAACTCCCCCTTGTTCAGCATCAAATCAGCGCCTCGCAACGCTGCCGTCTCTCCGAAGCGCTTCTCGAGTCCTGTGGCGTCAATCGCTATCTTGTCATCCAAGAGGTCAGGCTCCTGATCACGTCGGGCTAGCAGTCAACTCTCTGTACCGCGAGCCAGCCGGCACCTGCGGCTACCCCTAGCAACAGAGTGAAGTACAACGCGCTCGAGATCCACGTTACAGATGCCGGAATCCCGTCGGATGTCAGGTGGATCCCTTCGATGAGTCTCCGCCCGGGCGAAATCAACGCAATGATGCTCACGCGTTGAGAAAGCACCCAGTCAAGAATCTCAATTGCCACGACGGATGCGAGGGGCAACATGGGATTCCGCCACTTCAGCGTGAGCACGATCATAAATAGACTAATCGCGGCGAATGCGAGGGATTGGTGGAGTAAGAGCGTAATGACGCGTCTCACGAGTTCGGCGGAAGACGAAATCGGCGGGAAGAGACCGATTCCCGAGATGCCTGCTGCGAAGTCAGGAGCTGACCCCGGGAGTCCGCCTCCGAGAGAGAATCCCGAAACAGACCCCGCCGCCGCAGTAGCCACGATGAAGCCGAGCTGATAGACGAATGCGGTGCCAACGACCGCCGCGACCTTCGCTATCCACCAGTGCGAGCGAGAAGTGCGGGTGAGTTCCAGCCAAGCGTAGCCGCTGCGCATGTCGTCGGTCAGCACGTCGCTTACTAGAAAGACGAAGCCCGGGAGCAGGAGGTATCCAACGGTCATCCAGTTGTTCATCACCGAGAGGTAGATGTCCCAGACTGTCGACTCCTGGTGGACAGTCTCGGGGAAGCGAAAGGCTATCACCAGGAACCACGAAAGGCACCATATGCCCGCAACGCCTATCCATCGCCGTGACATGAGACAGCGCATAACCTCGACGCGGGCGAGGGCGGCCAGGTGTCTGATCATCGGGCATCGTATGCGAGCGTCTCCAGGTAGACATCCTCGAGCGTTGTGCCCACTGGACCAATCTCCTCGATGTCGATGCCATCCGCGACCAGTGAACGGACCAGGTCGGGCGTAGGCATGTGCGTCTCAAGCGTGTACACACTTCCCGAGCGCGACACGATTCGGACGTCACATCCCTGTATCAGAGAGGGTTGCACATCTGTGTTCGTTACGAGGCGCAGGGTGCCCTTCCCCATGGCGGCGATCGACCCGCGTGTGATCCGCTTTATCACTTTCCCCGACTCTACGAGTATGACCTCGTCGCAGATGGCTTCGACCTCGGATAGGAGGTGGCTTGCCAAGAGCACCGCAGTCCCGTTGTGTGCCGCGCTGCGAATTGACTCGCGCATTTGCACGATACCGTGTGGGTCGAGGCCGTTTGTTGGCTCATCGAGCAGCAGCAGCGGCGGGTCCTCCATCACCGCCTGGGCAAACGCGAGTCGTTGGCGCATGCCCTGAGAGTATGTGCGGACCGGTCTCCTGGCGTCTGGGTCAAGGCCGACCTGCCCCATCACGCGGCGGGCATCATCGGTATCGATACTGTTGCGGATGGAGGCCAAGGCGGACAGATTGCGTAGTCCGGACAGGTGCTCGATGAACGGCGGCCTCTCCAGCATGATTCCGACGTGCGGTGCGACGCGAGACGTCGGCGACAGCTGCTGGCCCACCACGCTTCCATTGCCCCGGGACGGTCGAATCAGACCCATGATCACTTTGAGGAGGGTCGTCTTTCCGGCTCCGTTCGGACCCACGAACCCGATTATCTGACCGGGGTGCAGCACCAGGTCGACAGCTTCCAGCGCCCATTTTCGGCCGTATTGCTTTCCAACCCCGGCCAGCTCCAGGATTGGCGCGGCTCCGGACTGATCCATAGAGTCTCTCCTTGTCTGCTACGAGCAGTCGTCCATTTGCGTGAGCCTGGCAGTCGCAACCACAATCGCCAGGGCGACGATCGCTCCCCAATACAAAGTCATCGAAACCGGCGTCGTCCACGTCGCCTGCCACGTGCTGGCAAACATGATGCGCTCGAGCGGATTGGCCCACTGAACCGGAATAACCAGGCCAGTGCCGAGGAGGAACACCGCAACCATCGAGGCGGCAATAGGCCGCCGGACGAACGTTCCTACGGCGAGTGCGCAGGTTGCGACGGCGCCGGCCGCGAGGCCGTAGAGAGCGGCCATTAGTAACACGTATAGCGCAGGCGATTGCGCGAGCAGCCCGGGAAGGAACGCGACGGCAGCCGTCGGGTCTCCGCCGGATGGGGGGTAGAGTTCGTACGCTGCGATGAGACATGGAACAGCCGACACGAGCGCGGCCACGACTCCCGAGATGATTGCAGCGACTGCTCTGCTCGAGGCCAGGAGCGGGCGGGGAACGCTGCGCGTGAGTTGCAGCATCAGGTAGCCCGAGACCCTGTCAGCTGCGAGGCTGTCTCCCAGCGCGAACGGGGCAACCACGGGCATAAGACTCACGGCGACGTAAGAGACTGCAAATGCAATCGGCGCCGTCATGATCGTGCCCGGATAGACGGAATTCCGGGTGGCCAAGACCGCGTAGAGCGCAAAAGCGGCGTTGACCGCAATCAGAAGGGCGTACCTTCTCCTGGCGACAGTTCTTCTGACTTCAAGCCAGATGAGTCGGTTCCACACAACTTCTCCCCCCGATGACGGGCTCCCCGCCGTGGCGGAGAGCCCGTGTGACACGCCGGCGATGCTGTTGCACCATAGCTGAACTAGTAGTTGTACACCCAGTCCCCCTGGGCGAGAACCTCAACGATCACGCCGAGCGCCGAGTTCAACCTGCACGCGATGTATCCCCGAATGGTTCCGGGATACATGTCGCAGATGAACTTGGTTGTGGCACCACTCCCCCCAGGAGTCAGCACGACTTCTCGGTCCCAGGTTGCGTGGTTACTCGGCACGACTCCCTGGAAGGCCATGGCCTTCCCACCTCCGTACTTGTACTGGGTTCCTAACCTCTTGGTGAAGTAGTCGAGATAGAACGTATCCAGTGTGCTGGACGGCGGCTCAAGCACCGTGTCGGTGTAGACGTTTCCCGACGCAGGAACGTAAATGCTGTACGCGGACTCGCTAGCAGCCGCAACTGACGGAGCCATCAACGCAACCGCGAGGGCTGTACACATGATCGCGCACGTTATCCTCCTTGAAAGCACCATACCAAACTCCCCCTCCTGTTGACTCGAATTGACATCGCCGGCAAGGTGCGGTGTGCTTAAATGCTGACCGACCCATGCGGACATTCTTCCAGGGGCTCGGTTCAGGTATCTACTGGTCACTCGGCGGCGGGCGTCACTTCCAGGTCGAATTCGGCAAGTCTCCGCACGAGCGCGAACCGAGATGCGACGCCGCACTTACGGAGCAGGTTGGACACATGGAACTTCACCGTGCGCACCGTGCAGCCTAATCTCCTTGCGATTTCGGTATTCGTGTGTCCGTGCTGGACTCCTTCAAGCACACTGATCTCGCGGCCGGTCACCGAAATCTCCATGAGCCAGGCGTCACGTGCCGCGCGTGCGATTGCCGCCACAGCGGGATCCACATAGTCGTCACCCTCAAGAACCCGGTCGATCGCGGTGCGGATGGTTTTGGCCGCCGAGTGGCGATGCACTATTGCTCGTAACCCGCCCTCACCCGCGACACTCATCAGCTCTCGCCATTCAGGCGCCATTCCCCTTCCTCGGAAACCGCGACGACGGGGGCGCTCAGCTGTAGCGCGATGGTGCGCAAGGAGGGTGGTGTTGGGCTCGACGTGCTGAGAACCGTGACGTCGAACGCGTCAGTCGGGGCCGCTTTGCAGTATTCAACGATGAAGTGACGGCACAGAATGTCGAGAAGTCCTCTTCGATAAACGTCGACCTCTTCGATGAGAAGCACGCGCGCCATGTCGCCCCCTCGCCGACAACCAAGTGTGCTCTCGGCCCGTTCCTGATTCACACACGCAGCCCCCTGCTGCGAATGGATAGAGACTAGCGTGTCAGGAGGACAGGTGTCTACTGACCCTGGGGCAATCCAGGCGGTTGTTATCCCGCTGCTCGTGGTCGTCCTCCTCGGCGAGCGGGACCATGACGTCGTACACCAACACCGGGACCGACGAGACGATTGTGGAAGTGACCGTGTCGGGCACCGACTCCTACTCCGGGATGGAGCGTGGGCCGCGACTTCGTATTTACGCGATCCAGGCCGACATCGGGTGGCAACTCACCGGGCTTGAAGGTCGCGCGGTCGAACCGGACGATACCTACTGGTAGGCGCCACGGGCGAACGGCAGCTGGTGAGTAGCGCGGCTCGTGGCGATCGACTCTACTACGGGCACACAGGGAACTGCAGCTCGGTGAGCGTCTCCTCGAGTTCGACCTCATCGGGGTCTGAGTAGTAAGTCTCGCGTGGCGGACCCGAGATCGTGTAGCCGCTGACCGACGCCCAGTCGGCGAGTCTGGTGTAGGCTGCCCCGATTGTGTCGTACGGGCCGCGGTGCATGACGGAGGCGACGGTGCACGCCTCGACGACCTTGACACCGAAGTCGCCTTCCGAGGTCTCGAGCGGAGTCGCTCCCTCCGCGACCGGCGCCCAGATCTCCCAGCGCAGGTCCGTGTCGGGTGTTTCGAGGGGGTCGTCGAAGTAGACCCCGACCGGCATGCCGGTCGGAACGAGCATGTGCTGCTCGGTCCACAGGTAGAGCCGCCTGAAAGCGTACGGAATCTGGTCGTACGAACCGCATCCGGACGCGAAAGCCACCGTCATGGGGTACGTTTGCTTGATCGCCGCGTCGAGCATGACCGGAACCTCCTTGGCTCGCAGGTGAACTGCGCGTCCAAAGAAGTACGTACCCGCCATGACGCGCTGCGGACAGTTAGCCGAGAACGGCGAGCGCCGCCTGCGTCAGCCACAGCACGATCATGCCGACGGCAAGCGTAGCCGCGACGTTCTTCGTGCGAAGCGCGACGAGCATCGCGGCTATCGCGGCAACGAGCCGCTCCGGGGCGAAGTCGTAGTGGCCGTTGACCTTGAGGTAGAGCGCGCCAGGCACGACGAGCGCTGTCAGCGCTGCGACCGGCACGTAACGCAGGAGGTTCTCGGCCCACTTCGGGAGTGGCACGTGGCCATGCAGCATGATCGGGAGGCTCCGCATCGCCCAGGTGCCGATGGCCAGCACGCCGATGATCAGCCAGAACGTCGCGCGGGGGCTCATCGGGCGGTGCCTTCGGCTGCGGGTTCCTGGTGACGGAACGCTCCCCAGAGCATGCCGGCGAGCATGGCGGCGACGAGACCGGTCTGCATCGGCAGAAGCGGTACGAGCACGGCCGCTGCGACGCCGGTGACGAGGCAAACCTCGAGCGGCACCCGGCCCTTGAGCGCCGGCGCGAGCATGGCGAGAAAGACGAGCGGGACCGCGAAGTCGAGGCCCCACGACGCCGGGATGAACGGCCCGAGGAGCGCGCCAGCGATGCTCGAGAGCTGCCATACGCTCGCGAGTGTGAGCCACGCGCCGATGTAGTAGGCGACAACGTCGACGTCGTCGCGGAAGCGACCCTTGGTCATGGTCGACGCGTAGTTCTGGTCGATGAGCATGTGCCCGAGAAGCGGACGGAGCCGCCCGGACGCCTCGCCGAGGACCGGTGCGATCGACGTGCTATAGATGAACATCCGCGCGTTGACGATGAGCGCCGTGCCGAGCACGACCGCAAGCGGTGCGCCTTCCGAGTAGAGCGCCGTCGCGGCAATCTGCGACGCGCCGGCGTTCACGAAGAGCGACATCCCGATGGCCTCGAGGAGACCGAAGCCGGCGTCGATGACGGCGGCACCTGCCACGAGCCCGAATGGCACGATGCCGAGCAGGATCGGCGCGACGTCACGCGCTCCGGCGAGCAGACTGTGCTTGGTGCGTGACACGCTCGCGGCTACATCACGCCGACCAGACATACACTGCCTCTTTCAGCGATCGATTGCGAAGGCGGTCCTTCAAGAGGTGGGGGCGGACGACATCTACCCGTCGGCCGAGAATCTCCTCGGCGAAGTCTGCGGCTTCAATGAAGCGGAAACCGCCGGGATCCTCCATGTCAACGAGCAGGTCGACATCGCTTTCCGCCGTCTGCTCACCGTTCGCGAACGAGCCGAACACGCCCACGCGGGTAATCGTGAAGCGGTCGCGGAGCACGTCGCTGTGCATGCGGATACGCGCCGCAACCTCGCCGAGGTCGCGCACGGGTGAGACCGTGGTGCTTGTCCCGGTGGCGTACGTCGCGGGCGTCTCGGCTGCCATTGGTTGCGTGACGATGTCGGCGCACGTCGTAAGGCCGAGTGCGTCTGCGGCTGCGGCAACGTGCGTGAGGCTTGCGTTGCGGTAGCCGGTCGCCTCCCAACGCGCCACCTGCTGCTGGCGAACACCGAGACGCGCGCCGAGTTCGCGCTGCGACACGCCGGCCGCGCGGCGCGCCACGACGAGGTTCGATCCGGTATCAAGAAGTGATGTCATAGGGGGAGTGTACAACGCAGACGTAGTGAATAACAACACGTGGGGAGTTAGCATGGCTGAGCATCGCGCGGACCGGGCCGCAGGCCGTATGCGATGATGGAGGCGCGGCCATTCCCGAAGACGGCCACCCGAAATGAATGTGAGGAACCCATGAGCGCAGTCAATGGCAACCCCAGCCCGCTCGATATCTCTCAGGCCGAAACGCGCGCGTCGTTCGCGAACCGCGCGCTCGTGTACCTGCACATCTACCAGACGCTCGCCGGTGAGCTCGGTCCCGAGCAGGCGATCGAACTCATGCGGAGCGCCATCTACGACCGCGGGGTCGAGATCGGCGAGAAGTACCGCGAGGCTGCCGAGGAAGGCGACATGGAGGAGATCGGCGCGCTCTTCTGCGACGGCTCACCATGTGGCGGTGAACTGTTCGAGCCCGGCGTCGAGGAACTTGGAACGAGCCGCATCGTGCTGCGGATGACGGCGTGCCCGCTCGTGGAGACGTGGCGCGAGCACGGCGTGCCGGAGTACGAGATCGACGTGCTCTGTGGCATCGCAGCAGCGGTCGACGAGGGCACCTTCGAGGGTGCCGGACTCGACATCGAGATCCTCGAGCGTCTCGGCCAGCCGGACTCGGAGCGATGCCTGCTCGACATCCGCCTGAGGTAGCGGCGAAATGCGCAGCGGCCGGCCCGCGTGCTTGCACGGACCGGCCGCTTTGTCATGTTGCTCCGTCTTACTTGCAGCCGCCGCACATGTCGCACGTGCGCGGCGCGGTGACTGATGATCCGAGCATCGCGACGGCACCCTGCATCGCGCCAGCGATCGCTTCGGTCGGGTCGTAGACCTCAAAGCCGAGTGCCTCAGCGGCAAGGTCGGTCAGGTCCTTCTGCTTGACCGTCGTTCCCATCGCGTTCGCAGTCGCGTTGAACTGCGACGCGCAACCTGCGCAGTTGGTGATGAGGTACTCCGCACCGGTCGCCTCGGCCTCAGTCACGCGCGTGATAGCCGAGTGCGCAACCGTGGGTAGGTGGTAGAACGCGCCGACCAGACCGCAGCACTGCGCGTCTTCGCGATTGTGCTCCATCTCGCGCAGCTCTACGGCTGGCATGGCGTCCAGCACGCGGCGTGGTTCCTCGTACTTGCCGAACCAGCGTCCGAGGTGGCACGAGTCGTGGTAGGTGACCGTCGTCGGCTCACCTTCCGGGAAGGCCAACTTGCCTTGTTCGACGAGCTCGCTCAGGTACACCACGATGTGCTTGAACTCGATGTCGCACGGGATGCCGAGCTCGGCGCACACCGACTGGTAGTTCTCGGTGAAGGTGGCGAAGCATCCCGGGCACGACGTCACGAGCGTCTTCACGCCACGTCTGTTCATGAGCTCGACGTTTTCCTTCACACGCTGGACGAAGTCCTTTTCGTAGCCGCCGAGCGCGTGGTACAGGCCGCAACAGGTCTGCTCATCGCCGAGGAACACCGGTTCTACGCCGGCGGCGTTCATGAGGTGCACGGCGTTTTGCGGTGCGTTCTTGGTCACGACGCTCGACCAGCAGCCCGGCCAGTAACCCACGCCGCCGTCCTCCGAGAACCGCATGTCATCAAGGCGCCACTCAGTGCCTTCGACAGGCGCGCCCCAGAAGTTGCCGGTCGTGAGCACGTTGGTGCGCACATCGGCGAGACCCGTGTTCTCGAACTCCTTGGCATCGAGCAGGTATGGTTTCACTCCCATGAACTCGTGCGCCATGTGGAGTGAGACTTCGCACACGGTGTCACATCGCTTGCAGGTGGTGCAGAGGTTGATCTTGGTGGCCATGGCCTGATCGAACGTCAGGTTGCCCTTGGCGTACTCCTTGAGCATGTACCACTTGCCGCGCGGCGAGTTGTCCTCCCAGGGCTCGGGCGCGAACACCGTACAGACGCCCCGGCAGAATCCGCAGCTCACACATGCGAAAGCACCATCCTCCATGTGGTTCGGCAGGTCGGAGATCTTCTTGGGCTTGTCGCCCTTGAGCATCCGTCCGAGCGCGCCGCCGATGCCAGCTACGCCCTTAGCCGAGGAAACCGCGCGTGCGATGAGCTTCACGGGCGAGTTCGGGTCGTACTTGGGTGAGAGCACCTTGCCGGGGTTCAGGATACCGGTTGGGTCGGTCTTCGCCTTGAATGCCACGACACGCTCCAGCAGTGCCTTGCCGAAGATCGCCTCGGACTCGGGCGTCAGGTACATGCCGCTGGCGAAGACGCGCCCGCCGAGCCTCTTGGCGATCTCATTGACCACGAGCGAGTTGGCGAAGAGCATCATGAAGCTCATGTGGCGCTCGTCGGCGAGCATGAAGCCGATGATGGCGACCTGGTCGGTGCCGACGAGTGTCCCCTCGAAGATGAATTCGCTGCCGAACTTGTTCGCCAGCTGCTTCGAGAATTCGGAGAATCTGGTGGCCGGGATCATGACGTCGGTGGCGATGATCGAGGGCCCGAACTTCTTGCCGCGCATCGGGTAGAAGCGCTCGCCCCACTCGTGTGTGGCGGCGACCGAACCAAGATCGCGGCCGCCAAGCGCAGCCGCAGACTTCACGAGTGCTGCGGCGGTGGGGGTAGATTCAACGTGCGTGACGAATGCGAGCCACTCCTCGGGCAGACTCTCGCCGGTCGCCCGGTTCTTGAGCGCGACGAAATGCGGTGGCTGGATATTGATGTGCCACACGTCAAGCGTCGAAGTGTCGGCGACGAACTTCTGGGCAGCCTCCGCAGACGGCAGAGCGAACAACGCCGAGGAGAGCGGGCGCGCTGGGACGACCGCGAGCGTCACCGAGGTGATGACGCCGGTGATGCCCTCCATGCCGTAGACGAGCTTGAGATCGGTGCCCTCGAAGTCGCGGATCGTGCCGTCGCCGAGAACCGCGCGGACCGAGACGATGTTCGCGAGCAAGTCGCCGGTGCCGCGGCTGCCAATTCCGGCACCACCCTGCGCGACCCAGCCGCCGACGGTGGCGGAAAGCGCGCTTGTGGGGTAAAGCGGCACGTCGAGGTTCTCGGCGAGGAGTGCCTTCTGAAGGTCGGTCCAGACGATCCCCGGCTCGACGGTGACCGTGCATTCAGTCGCGGAAATGTCGAGCACGTGATTCATGCGGATGAAGTCGACGACAACGCCGGCGTTTGCGGGAACTGCGCCGCCAAAACCAGCAGTGGCACCGCCCCGGGGAACGATCGGCACGCTCTCCGCGCGCGCGGCGTTCACGATCGCCACCACTTCGTCCTCGTTGACAGGCTGCACTACGAGGTCGGGGACGTTCTTGATGAACGCACCGATGGTGTCGGGCAGTGCGCCCATATCGTGTCCGTAGACGAACCGACGAAGCGCGTCATCGCTCGCCCGGTCACCCAGCATTTCCTTGATCGAGTCGAGCATGTGCGTTTCCTCCTCGAGTGAGTGCGCCTACCAGAACGAGTATTCGGTCTGTACAGAAAGAATAGTCGTTCTGGTCGTTGAAACGCAAGCCCTGTTAAGGAAACACGTACACAAAGGGTCAGGCGCGGACAGCGCGCCAGATGGAATCAGACGTCGAGTCGGCAAGCGTCTGCAGCGGTTCGAGGACCAGCCCATCCACCCGCATGTCCACAAGACGCATGATTGCTCCCGAGATGATGCCGCAAAGAACCCTGTCGTCTTCGTCGCGGATCTCGCCGCTCGCTTTTCCGTCGTCGATGATGTGGTTGGTGACCTCGAGGCCTTCGCGCGAGCAGACGGTGAGGTTGTCCTCCACGACCGCGCGCGGGCGGGCATGCAGCAGGTACGAGACGAAATAGCGGTCCTCTTCGGTCAGGGCAAAGAGCAAGTCAACGTACGCGCGGATGCGCTCGTGGGCTGTCGTCTTGACGAGCACGCTCTCCTCGGCACGACGCATGAACTCAGCCACAACCTGCTGATGCAGCTGACGGGCGAGCTCTTCCTTGCCGCTGAAGTGGTGGTAGACCGCCCCGATGCTCGTTTGGGAGTCCGCAACGATGTTCGGAATAGTGGTCACGTGGTAACCCTGGTCGACGAACAGGCGAATCGCCGAGGCGAGGATCCGATCACGGACGGACTTGGGCGGTGCGGGTAGCTCGGGCATACAGAATCTCCATTCGGTTGTCGTCATTGTAGGGGGCACGCCAGCGGGCGGCAAGCCTTCCTCCCGGTCAGCCAGATCCGGCACAGTGGCCGTTCGAAGGCCGCCTTCGGGCGCTCATCTGCATGGTGTGGATCGTGTCGCAGGTTGCTGCGGGAGGCATCGCGGCACTCTCGGGCATTCTCGCCTCGGTCGTGTGGCATGCGGGCCTCGCACTCAGCGGCGTGGCGCTCGTGGCAGCGGGCCGGAATCCGTCGGCAGCGTAAGTGCTACCAGCGCAGCAGACGCAGGATGTCCGAGGAGTCATCGGTGAGGACCGGGCCGCGCGGGGGCTCGGTCCAGCCGCGCGCCCAGGATGGACTCGATGGTGCGAGTTGCTCCCATGTATCGAAAACAAACCTGCCAATATGGCGAGTCCATCGCACTCTAGCGAGCCGTCCGCCCTCGGGAACAAGCGGATTCTGATGACGCGCTTCTCGCGCAGTCGGCGCTCCTCGGCGATAATGGCGGTAACGATGACCGCAACCTCAGGGGGCACCCTTCATGATCGAGCGCTACACACGGGCCGAGATGGGCCGCATCTGGGATCTTGAGAACAAGTTCGAGATCTGGAAGGAGATCGAGGTTCTCGCGTGCGAGGCGCAGGCTGCCCTCGGCGTGATTCCCGCCGAAGCCGCCACCGAGATTCGTGCGAAGGCCGCGTTCGATCTGGCGCGCATCGAGGAGATCGAGCGCGAGACAAACCACGACGTCATCGCGTTCCTCACGAGCATGGCCGAGCACATCGGCGAGCCAAGTAAGTTCGTTCACTACGGCATGACGTCGAGCGACCTGGGCGACACCGCGCTCTGCTACCAGATGACGCAGGCGCAAGACATCATCATCGAAGACGTGCGGCGCCTCGGGCGCATCTGCCAGCGGCGCGCGCTCGAGTTCAAAGACACGCTCTGCGTGGGCCGCACGCACGGCATCCACGCCGAGCCGATGACCTTCGGCATGAAGTGGGGCAGCTGGGCGTGGGCCCTCAAGCGCGCCGAAGGCCGCCTGCTCGCGACCCGGAAGTTCTCGTGCGCGTGGGGTGCGATCTCCGGCGCCGTGGGGTCGTACAGCAACATCGACCCGTTCGTGGAGCAGTACGTCTGCGAGAAGCTCGGCCTCACGCCCGACCCGCTCTCCACGCAGGTCATCGCGCGCGACCGCCATGCGCACGTGCTCGCGGTGCTCGCGACCGTTGCCGCCACCGCCGAGTCGATCGCCACCGAGATTCGTGCGCTCCAGAAGACCGACACGCTTGAGGCCGAGGAGCCCTTCGCCAAAGGCCAGAAGGGCTCAAGCGCGATGCCCCACAAACGCAACCCGATTACCGCCGAGCGCGTCGTCGGCCTCGCGCGTGTCGTGAAGGCGAATGCGCAGGTCGGCTTCGACAACGTGGCGCTCTGGCACGAGCGCGACATCTCGCACTCGTCGGCCGAGCGCGTCGTGCTTGCCGACAGCTTCATCGCCACCGACTACCTGCTCTCGAAACTCGAGTGGATCCTCGACGGTCTCGTGGTGTATCCCGAGCGGATGCGGGCGAACCTGGACGCGACGCGCGGGCTCATCTACTCGAGTCGGGTGCTGCTCGAGCTCGTGGACACCGGCATCTCGCGTGAGGACGCGTACGTGATCGTGCAGCGCAACTCGATGCGCGTGTGGGATGACATCCAGCAGGCGAGAAGCGGCGCGACGTACCGCGAGAACCTTGAGGCGGACCCCGAGTGCACACTGACGGCGGGGCAACTCGACGCCATCTTCGACCCGTGGGCGTTCCTGGCGCGCGTCGGCGTCGTGTTCGATCGTGTGGAGGCGCTCGAGTTCTGAACCCGAGAGGCGATGTGGTGTGTAAACCTGCTACGCAGCGGGGTATACATTACCCAACGAACCAGCCCCTCGCCCCAAGGAGCAGACTCATGCGAAAGAAGCCCCTCCCAATCACTCGGCGCTCGTTTCTGCTCGGAAGTGCGGGCAGTGCAGTGGTGCTTGCGAGCGGTTGCGCCAAGAAGGCACCGGTCAAGGTCGTGACCAAGCCTCCGGTGGGCGACGTCCCGGAGGCGAAGCAGATTCCGAAGTTCAAGTCGCCCCTCCTCGTCCCGCCAGCTATGCCGAACGCTGGCACCGTGAAGACTGCGAATGGAACGACCGCTGACTACTACGAGATTGCGATGCGGCAGTTCGAGCAGCAGATCCTTCCCGAGGGGCTCCCCAAGACAACCGTTTGGGGCTATGGCGCCCTTGGTCAGGACGACACGTTCAATGCGCCGTCGTACACCATCGAGGCCAAGGTCGATGTGCCGGTTCGTGTGAAGTGGATCAATCAGCTCACCGACAAGAACGGCGACTTCCTTCCGCACCTCCTGGCTGTCGACCAGACGGTCCACTGGGCGAACCCCGGCGGCGGTGACATGGGTCGGGACATGGAGAGCAAGGATCCGACGCCCTACACCGGTCCGGTTCCCATGATCACGCACGTCCACGGCGCGCACACGCACGAAGAGAGTGACGGTTATCCGGAGGCGTGG
>JBBQIR010000014.1:0-38882 GCA_038325105.1 Coriobacteriia bacterium | reverse complement strand
CAAGGTCGATAAGGTCTCCGCTCCTGCGGTGGCGAAGATTGAGGCAGCCGGAGGGACGGTCGAGCAGCTGTGATAGAGGCCCTTGTAAACGCATTCCGGATTCCGGATCTGCGCAAGAAGATCCTCTTCACACTCGCGATCCTCGCTCTCTACCGGGTCGGTGCTCACATACCCGTGCCCGGCGTGGATCCCGGCGCCGTGCGGCAGATCGTCGAGAACGGCGCTGCCCTGGGCCTGCTCAACCTGTTCGCGGGTGGAGCGCTCCAGAACTTTGCTATCTTCTCCCTCGGCATCATGCCGTACATCACGTCATCGATCATCATGCAGCTGCTGCAGGCGGTCATCCCGACGCTTGAGCGCTGGTCCAAAGAGGGCGAAGCCGGTCAGCGTAAGATTACGCAGACCACACGCTACCTTACCCTTGCTATCGGACTGGTCGAGTCCATCGGTCTGCTTACCGTGTTTCAGTCGGAGAGCGCCGGACTCGGCGTGCAGTTCGACTGGCTGACGAGGATCGTCATCGTCATCAGCCTCATGGCCGGGACGGCGTTCATCATGTGGCTCGGCGAACTCATCACTCAGCGCGGTGTCGGCAACGGCATGTCGCTGATCATCTTCGCGAGCATCGTGTCCAGGTTCCCGGCGACGCTCGTCTCCTCGGTCACCCTTGGAGAGTGGTACGGGACAGCGATTCTTCTCGTCATGTCCCTCGTCGTTGTCGCGGCCGTTATCTTCATGGAGCGCGGCCAGCGCCGGATTCCTGTTCAGTACGCGAAGCGCGTTGTCGGGCGCAAGGTCTACGGCGGGGTCGGCACGTACATTCCGCTGAAGGTGAACGGCGCAAACGTGATTCCTATCATCTTCGCTTCGTCGATCCTGCTGTTCCCGGCGACCATCGCCAACTTCTTCCCGGCAACCGCATGGCTGAAGACGTTCTCGAACGCGCTGTCCGATGGGTGGCTGCACATCTCGTTGTACGCGCTCTTCATCATCTTCTTCACCTACTTCTACACTGCCCTCGTCTTCAACCCGGTCGACCTCGCCGACAACCTCCGCAAGAACGGCGGTTTCGTTCCAGGCGTGCGTCCGGGGAAGCAGACGGAGACGTACATTGAAAACGTCCTCAACCGGATTACCCTTCCGGGCGCGATCTTCTTGGCTGCAATCGCCGTGCTTCCGCAGATCCTGTTCACGTTCCAGGAGTCTGCGTCGCCGCTCCTTAAGACCTTCGGCGGAACGTCCATCCTGATCATGGTAGGCGTAGCACTTGAGACCATGACCCAGCTCGAGAGCCAGCTCAAAATGCGTCACTATGACGGCTTCTTCAAGTAAGTAGGGGGCACGAAGATGAACATCATGCTTCTCGGCGCACCTGGTGCCGGCAAGGGTACGCAGGCAGCGAAGATCATCGAGGTCTTCGGGCTCGCGCACATCTCCACGGGTGATATTCTGCGTGCTGCTGTCGCGAACAGGACGCCGCTCGGACTCGCTGCAAAGAGCCATATGGACAAGGGCGATCTTGTGCCCGATGAGGTCGTCATCGGTCTCGTCAAGGCTCGCTTGCAGGAGCCCGATGCCGAGAGTGGATTCGTCCTCGACGGGTTTCCTCGAACGGTCGTCCAGGCGGATGCGCTCGGGGTGGCACTCGGCGAACTAGGCAAAACGCTCGACGCGGTTGTGAGCATTGAGGTCGAGAAGTCCGCGCTTATCGAGCGTCTCACAGCTCGTCGCACCTGCAAGCAATGTGGTGCGATCTTCAACGTCGTTTCCCAGCCGGAGACTCTGTCGGGCGAGTGTCCCGTATGCGGTGGCGAACTGCTGCAACGGGATGACGATACCGTCGAGACTGTTACGAACCGGCTCGATGTCTACGAGCGCTCGACGGCTCCGCTGATCGAGTACTACCGTGACAAAGGTCTCTTGCGGCCCGTCGACGGAAACCGATCGGCAAACGCGGTCTTCACCGACGTTCGTGCAATCGTGGAGGGCTAGCCTTTCGTGATTGTGCTGAAGACGCTGGCCGAGATCGAGGTGATGCGCGAGGCAGGTCGGGTGACCGCCACTGCGCTGCGCCTCGTCGGAGAGGCGGTCAAGCCGGGCATCACAACTCGTGAGCTCGACAAGATCGCCGAGGAGTACATACGCTCAGAGAAGGCGAAACCTGCCTTCCTCGGGTACCACGGGTTCCCTGCGACGCTGTGTACGTCGATCAACGATCAGGTAGTCCATGGAATCCCCGGGGTGACGGTTCTGCGCGAGGGCGACGTTCTGTCGGTCGATTGCGGAGCCGTGGTGGATGGGTATTTCGGGGATGCGGCGCTTACGTTCGCCGTCGGTGCAGTCTCCGCGGACGCGACTGCACTGCTCGATGCTACACGGCGATCGCTTTACGCCGGTATTGCGAAGGCGCGACCGAACATGCGCCTGTACGACATCGGTTCTGCCGTCCAGCAGGTTGCCGAAGGTGCCGGTTTCTCGGTTGTGCGAGAGTACGTCGGACATGGAATCGGTCGGGCGATGCACGAGGAGCCCCAGATTCCGAACTTCGGGCAGGCGGGCAAGGGTCCGCAGTTGAAGCCCGGAATGGTATTCGCGATCGAGCCCATGATCAATGCAGGCGGATACGAAGTGCGTTCGCTGGCGGACGGCTGGACCGTGGTGACCGTCGACGGCACGATGTCTGCGCACTTCGAACATACGGTGGCGATTACTGAGGACGGCCCCGTCATTCTCACGTGCGAATGATGTTCAAATAGTGTTTGCCTGTGGACTGATGCAGCAGAAGTGAGATATACTTCACGTTTGCGGCTTCTCAGTGGTGAAGGATTGGTGTAGTTGGGTAAGCGCGATGATGCCATCGAGATGGAGGGCACGGTTACCGAGCCCTTGCCGAACGCTATGTTCCGGGTCGAGTTGGAGAACGGACATAAGGTTCTTGCGCACATCTCAGGCAAGATGCGTATGCACTACATCCGTATCCTCCCGGGTGACAAGGTGACCGTAGAGTTGTCGCCGTACGACTTGAGTCGCGGAAGAATCACCTACCGCTTCAAGTAGCAGTTTGTTCGTGAGTGATGGGAACACCCGGCACCGTGTGCGTTCCCATGAGTTCGACAATGAGACACCTGCGGCTGGGTGTGAAGATAGAGCTAGTGAAGTGATCCGAAAGGACCATCGATGAAGGTACGACCCTCAGTCAAAAGAATGTGTGAGAAGTGCAAGATCATTCGTCGACACGGTCGGGTACTCGTGATCTGTGAGAATCCCCGCCACAAGCAGCGTCAAGGTTAGGTAGGAGGGACTACGTGGCACGTATCGCAGGCGTCGACCTCCCGCGCGAAAAGCGCGTAGAGATCGGACTGACCTACATTTTTGGAGTTGGGCTCACTACGAGTCAGCAGATTCTCCGGGAGACCGGGATCAACCCCGATACCCGCGTCCGCAACCTGACCGAAGAAGAGGTCGTGCGGCTCCGCGAGTTCATCGACCGCAACCTGAAGGTCGAGGGTGACCTCCGCCGCGAGGTCGGGCAGAACATCAAGCGTCTGATGGAAATCGGCTGCTACCGTGGCCTCCGTCACCGCAAGGGTTTGCCTGTCCGCGGCCAGCGTACGCACACTAATGCGCGTACCCGCAAAGGTCCCCGCCGTCAGATCGGTGCGAAGAAGAAGGGCAAGTAGTCCATGGTCGCCAAGAAGAAGACAGTCAAGACGCGTGTCCGCCGTAGCGAACGAAAGAACATCGCTGTCGGACAGGCGCACATCAAGAGCACGTTCAACAACACGATCATCACGATCACGGATCCGCAGGGCAACGTGATTTCATGGCAGTCCGCCGGCACGGTGGGCTTCAAGGGATCACGTAAGTCGACTCCGTTCGCCGCGCAGCTTGCGGCCGAACAGTGCGCCAAGATGGCGCAGGAGCACGGCGTGCGTAAGCTCTCAGTGTTCGTGAAAGGCCCGGGTTCGGGTCGCGAGACCGCAATCCGCTCGCTCCAGGCCGCTGGCATGGAGGTTTCAAGTATTCAGGATTGCACCCCTGTCCCACACAATGGTTGCCGGCCGCGCAAGCGCCGCCGCGTGTAATTCGGAAGGACCACCCCTATGGCACGCTATACCGGGGCGGACTGCAGACTGTGCCGCCGTGAAGGAATCAAGTTGTTTATCAAGGGCGATCGCTGCTACAGCGATAAGTGCGCTATAGAGCGCCGCCCCTACCCGCCAGGCATGGCCGGGAAGAAGCGCCCTCGCGACAGCGAGTATCGTGTTCAGCTTCGTGAGAAGCAGAAGGCAAAGCGCATCTACGGACTGCTCGAGAAGCAGTTCCGCGGGTACTACAAGATCGCGAGCAGATTGGCCGGCATCACCGGCGAGAACCTGCTCCGTTTGCTCGAGAGCCGACTCGACAACGTCGTGTACCGGCTTGGTTTTGCGGCCTCGCGGGATGAGGCTCGCCAGAACGTGCGTCACGGGCATTTCCTGGTCGACGGACGTCGAGTTGACATTCCTTCGTACCGCCTCAAGCCGGGTCAGGTCGTGGCCGTGGCCGAGAAGGCTAGGGAAATGAGTGTCGTCAAGGCTGCCATCATCTCCTCTTCCAAGATGGAGATTCCGGGCTGGCTTGAGGTAGACGTTGAGAAGCTACAGGGCAAGGTGCTCTCGCTTCCGACGCGTGACCAGATCGATGCGCCTGTTCGTGAGCAGCTTATTGTCGAGCTCTACTCCAAGTAAGACGACCTGATCGAAGCCAAGGAGGCTCGTTTTATGACCGAGTTCATGAGGCCACAGGTGGCGGTCGACGTCATCGACGAGCGGTTCGCTCGCGTCGTCGTTGAGCCGCTCGAGCGCGGCTACGGCTACACCCTCGGCAACTCGATGCGCCGCGTGCTCCTGAGTTCTCTTCAGGGTGCAGCCGGTACCTCGATTCGCGTCGAAGGTGTCCAGCACGAGTTCTCGACCATCGAGGGCGTCCGCGAGGACGTCACCGACATTGTTCTGAACGTGAAAGGCCTCGTATTCCGGGAGACCGGAATCGGAGCGGGCGACGCCGTTGCCACGCTTTCGGTAACTGGCCCGTGCGTTGCGACTGGTGCGAACCTCAAGGTTCCCGCCGAGTTCGACCTGGTCAACCCCGAGCACGTCATCGCCACGCTCGAGAAGGGCGCGAAGCTCGAAATGAGCATTCGCATCGGTGTCGGTCGCGGATACACCACGGCCGATCGCAACAAGCGTGCCGAGGATCCGCTCGGCGTCATCACGATCGACTCGCTTTTCAGCCCGGTCACGCGTTGCACGTACGTTGTGCAGAACACTCGCGTTGGCCAGCGCACGGACTACGATCGCCTCGTGCTTGAGGTCGAGACCAACGGTGCCGTCCTGCCGGCCGATGCGGTGGCGCGTGCTGCCAAGATCATCAACGAGCATATGACCCTCTTCGCTGAGCAGGCCACAACGCCTGACGCCGAGGAAGGTATCTTCAAGCCGGTGGAGGACGAGAAGGACGGCGTGCTCGATACGCCGATCGAAGAACTCGACCTGTCGGTGCGCTCGTATAACTGCTTGAAGCGCCAGGGCGTCAACACCATCGGTCAGCTGACCGAGTGCTCCGAAGCCGACCTGCTCAACGTTCGGAACTTCGGGGCCAAGTCCATCGAGGAAGTCAAAGACAAGCTCCAGGCGATGGGCCTGGGCCTGGCGGGGTAGGAGAACCACGAAATGAGACACGCCAAGAAAGGGCGCAAACTCGGTACCGACGCGAGCCATACCAAGGCTATGCTTCGCGGCCTGGCGAGAGCCCTGTTCCTGAACGAACGTATCAAGACGACCGAAGCTCGCGCCAAGGAAGTCCGCATGCTCGTCGAGCGGATCATCACCTGGGGCAAGCGCGGCGACGTGCATTCTCGTCGTCTCGCTCTTGCGGAAATCAACGATCGCGAACTGGTTCACAAGATCTTCGCCGATATCGCACCCCGCTACGCGGAGCGTCCCGGTGGCTACACAAGGATCCTCAAGCTCGGACCGCGCAAGGGCGATAACGCGCCTGTTGTCATCCTGGAACTGGTTGACTAGAGGTCGCTGCATCCCGGTCTTGCCGGTAGAAGCTTTGAGAGGAGGGCCTCGCCGCACGGCGGGCCCTCTCTCGCATTCTTGGAGGTAACCAGGCACATGATAGTGTTCGAGGGGGTCTCGTACACATATCCCGGCGCCGGGCGCGAGGCGATCGGCGATCTGACGCTGTCGGTCACGCCGGGGACCGTTCTGGCTGTCGTGGGCGCGAACGGTTCGGGCAAGTCGACCCTTGCGCGCCTTGCCGACGGGCTGATTCTCCCGGACAAGGGCCGAGTACTGGTCGACGGCATCGATACCGCGGATGAAGCGCACACGTGGGATGTTCGCTCCAGGGTGGGCCTTGTGCTCCAGAACCCCGACAATCAGATTGTGGGGACCGTTGTCGAAGAAGATGTTGCCTTCGGTCCTGAGAACCTGGGAGTGCCCCGCGAGGAATTGGTTGTTCGCGTTCGAGAGGCGATCGCCGCCGTCGGTTTGACCGGTTTGGAGCGTCGCGAGCCGCACCTCCTATCCGAGGGGCAGAAGCAGCGGCTGGCTATTGCCGGGGCACTCGCGCTTCGACCCGAGTATCTGGTGCTCGATGAGCCGACCGCCATGCTCGACCCTCAGGGCCGTACTGATGTTCTGCGCGTGCTCGATGAATTGAAGTCGGCAGGCCGCGGGGTCGTTCACATCACACACGATTCGGATGAAGCCAGTCGCGCAGACCTCGTTCTCGCGCTCGACGCCGGCGCGCTCTCATACCTCGGAACCCCCGACGGACTCGTCGGCGATGATGAGCTGCTCGAAAGGCTCGGGCTTGAGGCGCCCCCCATTCTGCGCATGGCTCAGGAGATTCGGCGGATGGGCTTCGCGCTTCCCGGGGTCAGCACTGCTGAGGAACTTGTGGGTGCGCTGTGGCCCTAGTTGCGAAAGACCTCGGGTACACCTACGCGCCGGGAACGGCGTATGCATCCTCGGCCCTCACAGGCGTCGATGTGCAGCTTGAGCGGGGGCAGCTCGGGCTGGTCGTGGGTTCGACCGGGTCCGGCAAGTCGACGCTTCTGCGGCTTCTTGCGGGGCTTCTAGAGCCGGCGACCGGGAGTGTCAGCGTCGACGGTACGGCGGGAGTGCCGCGAGGCGCGGTAGGAATCGTCTTTCAGAACCCCGAGACGCAGTTCTTTGCCGAGACGGTCTTCGCTGACGTCGCGTTCGGTCCGAAGAACCTCGGTTCCTCAGATGTGGACTCCGCGGTTCGCGGCGCTCTGCTCGCGGTGGGACTGGACCCGGACGCGTTCGGCGATCGCTCACCGTTCACCCTATCGGGCGGTGAGGCACGCCGGGCTGCCGTGGCTGGCATTCTCGCGATGAGACCTTCGTATCTGCTTCTCGATGAACCTACCGCCGGCCTCGACCGCCGCGGGCGGGATGTGGTCGTTGACGCCCTGCTCGACGCACGCGAGAGTGCGGGCGTCCTTGTCGTGACACATGACCCGGGTCAGTTCCTCGGCCATGCCGATTCGGTGCTGGTGCTCGGCGCTGGTGCCGTCGTCTTCGAGGGCGGCGTTGAGCAGCTCCTGGAGGATCCGGCGTTGCCGTTTGAGCAGGCCGGACTCATCCTCCCCGGCGTCGTCCGCGCACAGGTTCTGGCGCGAGCGCGCGGAGCGCAGTTGGGTCAGATCGCCTTCGATGCGGTCGGCGCAGCCAGAGCGCTCGTCTCCGGCTTTGGGGAGGCGTCGTGAGGGTGCCTGTCGCATTCGGGCAGTTCGTGCCGGTGGAGTCCCCGGTCCACGCGCTCGATGCTAAGACCAAGATGGGCCTGGTCGCCTGTTTCACCGTGGCGCTCTTCCTCATGAACGGGCTGCCGGGTATGGGGGTCGCCGCAGTTCTCGTGGCGGCCGCAGTGACCCTCTCGCGGGTTCCGTGGCGAATCGCTCTCCGTGGCATCCGTGCTGTGATGGTGATCCTGACGATTACCCTCGCGGTGCATGCGCTCCGGTGGAACCCTGCGACCGTCAGCCTGATCCGGATGGGTCCGCTTGCCGTGGACGCGGAAGGCCTCAAGGAGGGCGTGTTCTTCGTCGTCAGAATCGTTCTGCTGGTCGTCGGAACATCGCTTCTGACCCTGACCACCTCTCCGGTGGCTCTCACCGACGGGCTCGAGCGCATCATGCGCCCACTTGCGCGGGTGGGTTTCCCTGCGGGTGAGGTCGCCATGATGCTCACCATCGCACTCCGTTTCATACCGACGACCGCGCAAGAGGCCGAGAAACTCATCGTGGCTCAGACCGCGCGGGGTGCCCGGTTCGATGAAGGCGGTCCCGTGAGACGTGCGAGGGCATACGCCCCCGTTCTGGTGCCTCTGTTCGTGAACCTCTTCCGGCGTGCGGACGATCTGGCGACCGCGATGGAGGCCCGATGTTATCGTGGCGGTGTCGGCCGAACGCGGCTGCATGATGCCCGGATGCAACCGGTTGACTGGGTCGTCCTTTGTGTGGGCGCAGCATCACTCGTATTCATCGGCATAGTGCTCTAGGGAGGGCATGTGCACGCGACAATCGCTCTGACGGTCTCATACGACGGAACTGCGCTGGCGGGTTTTGCGCGCCAGCCGGGGCAAGACACCGTCCAGGGTAGGCTGGAGACGGCGCTGACCACAATCCTGCGAACCCCCGTCCTCGTGACAGGCGCGGGGCGAACAGACGCGGGAGTGCATGCGCTTGGCCAGGTCGTGAGTTTCGACGCGACCGGCAACGAACCCGACACCGTCTCGCTGATGCGATCACTCAACGCGCTCGCCGGTCCGGACATCGTGGTGAGCAGCGTGCGGCGGGCGGCTCCTGAGTTCAGCGCGCGGTACTCGGCGGTCTCCAGGGAGTACCGTTACCGGATAGTTCCAGGACCGGTGGCGCCGATCTTCCTCGCACGGTTCGCCTACTGGTCAAAGCCGACACTGGATCTGGCCGCGATGCGCGAGGGCGCGTCGCATCTCGTCGGAGAGCATGATTTCCGCTCGTTTTGCGTGGCGGACTCTGCCGAAGGGAAGCGCACGTCGCGGCTCCTCGAGAGTGTCGACATAACACCCTCGAACGAGATGGGGGAGCACTGCGTCATCGTACGAATCGTGGGGAACGCGTTCCTGCACTCGATGATCCGGATTGTGGTCGGAAGCCTGATCGAAGTCGGACGAGGGGCGCACGATCCGGGGTGGATCGCGGAGGTGTTGCAGGCGTGCGACCGTGCCGCTGCCGGGCCAACGGCCCCGTCACACGGACTCACGTTATGGCATGTGGGCTATCCCGATGAGTGCTGGTTGTGAGACACTGCAGCGCGGCGTAGACACGCCCGGGGGCGTTGGTTGACACCCCAACCCACCGAAGCTAAAGTGTAAGGGTTCGTTTCCTGAGCCCCGTGAACTCATGAAAACGACACCGTAATCCCAGGTTGTGGAGGACTTAGTGAAGACCTACTACGCGAAGGTCGGCGAGGTTGAGCGCGAGTGGCTGCTTGTCGATGCCACAGACATCCCGCTCGGCAGGCTGGCAAGTGAGGTCGCGCAGATATTGAAGGGTAAGCGCAAGCCGCAGTACACCCCTCATGTCGACGTCGGTGACTTCGTCATCGTCATAAACGCGTCCAAGATTAAGCTGACTGGTAAGAAGCTCACCGACAAGATGAAGTATCGCCACTCGGGTTGGCCGGGTGGTTTGAAGTCGATCTCGATGGGCGACTTGCTTGCGAAGAACCCTCAGCGTGTGATCGAGGGCGCCGTCAAGGGCATGCTCCCCAAGAATACGCTCGGCCGGGCCATGGGCATGAAGCTCAAGGTGTACGCCGGTCCCGAGCACCGGAACCAGGCCCAGAAGCCTCGTCAGATCACCCTGGAGGGTTAGCGCATGGCCGAGAACAAGGCAGTCTACTGGGGAACCGGTCGCCGTAAGACGTCTGTCGCCCGCGTGCGCATCACCCCCGGCACCGGTCTGTACACCATCAACGGGCGCGAGTTCGACGCATACTTCGGTCGCGCGGAGCTCAAGGGCTTCGTCGAGCAGCCGTTCAAGGTAACCGAGACCCTCGGTCACTTCGACGTCATCGCCAAGATCAATGGTGGCGGCATCTCCGGTCAGCTCGGTGCGCTGCGTCATGGCATCTCCCGTGCGCTTCTCGAGGCCGGCGATGACTACCGCGGTGAACTCAAGCGTAATGGTCTTCTGCGCCGTGACCCGCGAATGGTCGAGCGCAAGAAGTACGGCCTCAAGAAGGCCCGCAAGCGTCCGCAGTTCTCCAAGCGTTAAGACTGCGAGGCTGGATTCTTCAGAAAGGGCCCGCCCCGCGGCGGGCCCTTCTCTATTTCCGAAGGAGAACCGATGTCCCGACTATTCGGTACAGATGGCGTTCGTGGTGTCGCGAATGAAGACCTGACGCCGGAACTCGCGTTCAAGCTCGGCGAGGCAGCCGGTCACTTTCTCGGTGAGAAGGGTCGGGGCAGCATCGTCGTCGGCATGGACACGCGTCGCAGCGGCGACATGCTCGAGGCCGCGTTGGTCGCGGGAGTCTGCTCCGGTGGTGCTGATGCGTTACGGCTTGGGATCGTCCCAACGCCGGCGGTCGCGTACCTGACGCGGGTACTGGGCGCGGATGGTGGCGTCGTGATCTCGGCGTCGCATAATTCAGCCGAGTACAACGGCATCAAGTTCTTCGATCGTGACGGTTTCAAGCTCCCCGACGAGATCGAGGACGGGATCGAGGAGTATCTCGTCGCGGACCGCGATTGGCCGCGTCCTGTCGGCGCCGGCGTCGGACGCTCGAGAGTCGTCCCCGATGCGGTCGAGCGGTACGTCTCGCACGCGGTCGAGAGCGTGCGCGGCGATCTTGTCGGCCTGACGATCGCCGTAGACTGCGGTCACGGTGCTTCCGCGAAGACGACCATCAAGGCGCTCAAGGACCTCGGCGCCACGGTCCACGCGATCAACTGCGACTACAACGGCATGGACATCAACGACGACTGCGGCTCGACCAACCTCGAGGTCATCTCGGAATTGGTGCGAGCACACGATGTCGACTTCGGCATTGCGCACGATGGTGACGCAGACCGTGTCCTTGCAGTGGACGAGACCGGTGCGGAGGTCGACGGCGACATGCTCATGGCCATCATCGCCGCGAACATGAAGGAGCGCGGCGAGCTCGTCCATGACACCGTCGTCGCGACGGTCATGAGCAACCTCGGCTTCGAGGTCGCAATGCGGGAGCGCGGCATCAACGTAATCAAGACGAAGGTCGGCGATCGCTACGTGCTCGACCAGATGCGGACATCGGGTGCGATTCTCGGCGGAGAGCAGTCGGGGCACGTCATCATGCTCGAGCACAGCACCACCGGTGACGGCCTCATCACCGCGCTGCAGCTCGCGGCGATCATCCGCCAGACCGACACGCCGCTCTCGGAGCTGCGCAAGGTGATGCGTCGCTACCCGCAGGTCCTCGAGAACGTGCGTGTTGCGGACAAGGGGCTGCTCTCGGGAAGCGGCGGAATCCATGATGCTGTGAAGGCCGCCGAGGCCGAACTCGGCGAGCACGGACGGGTCCTCGTGCGGGCATCGGGCACCGAGTCGCTCGTTCGCGTCATGGCCGAGGCGACCGATGAGCCGACGGCCCGGGCAATCGTCGACCGGATCGCGGCGGTCGTACGAAGCGAGCTCGGATAGCGCGTCCGTAACCCGCACGTCACCCGGGCACTGCTATAATCCTCGGCGACAGGCAACACGGTCGCGGGGAGGCTGACGCCCACACACGAGACAGCAAGCGCCGGGACTGGCAGCGCGAACGCGCAGCGGGAGGCGAGTACCACCGCGCCAGTTGACGAGGTGAGGGTCCATCGAAGGATTCGGCGGATGGCTCTCCGGCCCACCGGGGTCGACACGACGAAGACAAAGCACCCGAGCGATCGGGAGACAAAGCGACGTCGGACCGGAACGAATGATCGCGGGCACGGCCCGTTCCCGTGGCGCATGCGCACACGGACTCCGCGGCTCAATAGGCCGCCAACCCTGACCTGATCCCTCGCGAGAGGATACCTCTATGTGTGGCATCGTTGGATACGCAGGACCCCGCCAGGCAAGCGACGTGCTCCTCGGCGGACTCGCTCGGCTCGAGTACCGCGGTTACGACTCCGCCGGCGTCGCTATCGTGAGCGATGAGTCGCTCGCGGTCACGAAGCGCGTCGGCAGACTCCTCAACCTGAGAAGCGCGCTTGCCGAGACGCCGGTCCCCGGCAATGTCGGCATCGGGCACACCAGGTGGGCGACGCACGGAGCGCCCAATGAAGAGAACGCTCACCCGCACCTGGACTGTTCCGGGCGCATCGCCGTTGTGCACAACGGCATCATCGAGAACTACACCCAACTCCGCGAGGAACTTGCGGCAGCCGGGCACATCTTGCGCTCCGAGACCGACACCGAGACGATCGCGCACCTCGTGGAGGCCTACTACGCCGGTGACCTCGCAGATGCCGTCGCGCACGCGATCAAGCGTCTTGATGGCAGCTACGCGCTCGCGGTCGTGCACCTCGAGGACCCCGAGACGGTCGTTGCCGCACGTCAGGACTCGCCACTCATCATTGGCATCGGTGAAGGCGAGAACATCGTTGCGAGTGATATACCCGCGGTCCTTGAGTACACGCGTGAGATACTCGTGCTGCACGACGGGGAGATTGCGACTGTCACGGCCGGCATGGTCAAAGTGGTTGACGCATCCGGTGTCGCTGTCGAGCCTGAGATGATGCATGTGGAATGGGACCTCGACGCCGCCGAGAAGGGCGGCTATGAGGACTTCATGCTTAAGGAGATCTTTGAGCAGCCGACTGCCATCCGGGAAACCCTTCGGGGTCGCATGGGCGACGACGGCGTCATCCAGCTGTCGGAACTCGCGATGAGCGACAGGGAGCTCGCAGCAATCGACCGCGTGTTCATCGTGGCCTGCGGTACCTCGTATCACGCGGGCATCGTGGCGAAAACGCTCATCGAGCAGTGGGCGCGCATTCCGGTCGAGGTGGACGTCTCGAGTGAGTTCCGCTACCGGGATCCCATCGTCGACCCCGAAACGCTCGTCGTGGCCATCACGCAGTCGGGCGAGACCGCAGACACGCTTGCAGGCGTGCGCGAGGCGCGGTTGCGTGGGGCGAAGGTGTTCGCGATCACGAACGTGGTCGGGAGCCGGGTGACCCGTGAGAGCGACGGCGTCATCTACACCCATGCCGGTCCGGAAATCGGCGTTGCAGCCACCAAGACCTTCACGGCGCAGATTGCGGCGCTTACCGTTCTTGCGCTTAAGCTTGCGCAGTCCAAAGGCACGATGGAGCAGCCGCGCATCGAGGCACTATGGGAAGAACTGGCCCGCACGCCCGAGATCGTCGAAGCGATCCTCAGCGATGCGAACGACATCGAGGCATGCGCCGCGGTGTACAAGGACTCGTACTCGTCGCTCTTCCTCGGCCGCGGTATAGGAGTGGCCGTGGCCATGGAAGGCGCGCTGAAGCTCAAGGAGATCAGCTACATACACGCCGAGGCATTCGCCGCCGGTGAGATGAAGCACGGACCGATTGCGCTCATCACGCCGGAAGTTCCTGTCGTGGTAGTCGCCACGCAGGGGCACACGTACGAGAAAGTCGTGAGCAACATCCAGGAGGTTCGGGCACGTGGAGCGCAGGTCATCGCGATTGCCACGCACGGCGATGAGGACATCCGCCAACACGCGGAGCACGTGCTTTACATCCCGGAGGTGAGCGAGGTCCTCTCGGCCATCGCCGCGACGGTGCCGATGCAGCTCTTGTCGTATCACATCGCCAAACTGCGCGGCTGCGACGTGGACCAGCCGCGCAACCTCGCCAAGTCAGTGACGGTCGAGTAGCCGATGGACGACATGCGTGAACACACGATGATCACCGGCCTCGGTGTGGATATCGTGGAAATCGAACGGATGCGACTGGCGCTCCAGCGGCATCCGCGCATCAAGGAGAGGATCTTCTCGGCGGATGAACGGGCGTATTGCGACAAGCGCAACAAGCCCGAAGTCCACTATGCGATGCGGTTCGCGGCGAAAGAGGCAGTGCTCAAGGCGCTTGGGACGGGGTTCTCGGAAGGCATCCGCTTCACTGATGTCGAAGTGCTGCGTGACGAGCGTGGTCGTCCGAAGCCGCACCTCCGGGGCCGCGCCGGGGAGGTCGCTGAGGCAGCCGGTGTCATAGAGATGCACCTGTCGCTGTCGTTCACGCATGCGAATGCGGTTGCCTCCGCGGTGGCGATCACCGAGCAGATGCGGCCGCGGCGTGAGCCCGGAGACGCGACTCAGACCGAGCGGCTGGCGGCGAGCTTCAAAGACGCGCGCAGCATGCTCGACGACGTGGGGAACACAGAGGGATAGCGGTTCGTCTAGGCCCGGGGAGGCTCTATGCAGTACGCGCTTGATGCAGCCGGTATGCGCGCAGCCGAGGAGCGCGCGTGTGCCTCGGGGGGACTCACGCTCGGCGAGCTCATGCAGCGTGCCGGTGGCGTGCTCGCGATGGAAGTGCTGCAGCGTGTCCCGGCCGGACGTGTGGCCGTCGTCACCGGCAAAGGCAATAATGGCGGGGACGGTTGGGTTGCGGCGCGCCATCTGGCCGAGGTCGGCCGAGAGGTGCTCGTCCTTGCGCTCGTGGCCCCGGAGACGCTGACGGGCGATGCTGCCGCTGCGGCTCGCGAAGCGATCGCTTCAGGCGTGCCCTGGGAGCTTACCGGTGGCGAGTTCGATCTCGCGCGGCGCCTGTCGGGAATGGCCGTAATCATCGATGCGGTATTCGGCATCGGCTTTTCGGGTGTCGCGCGCGAGCACTATGCGTCTGCAATCGTGGCCATCGACGACGCCGACGCCTTCGTGATTTCGGCGGACATCCCCTCGGGAGTCGACTCCGATACCGGCATCGTGCAGGGCCCGGCGGTGCATGCGGACGCGACCGTTACCTTTGCCGCGGCAAAGCCCGGCATTCTCATCCATCCCGGTGCCGGCTACGCGGGTGAGATTATCGTCGCTGACATCGGAATTCCCCGGCAGATCCTCGACGAGTTCGGCGAACTCGAGATATGGGACCGCGGTGACTACCGCGCGTGCCTGCCAATGCCCGCCGCAGACGCGCACAAGGGCGTGCGAGGCAGCGTGTTGCTCGTTGCGGGCTCGCGCCTGTATGCGGGCTCTGCGGTGCTTGCTGCCGCTGGCGCGATGCGGATGGGTGCGGGCTACGTGTTCGCTGCCGTCCCTGCCTCGGTAGCACCCGTCATGCAGGCGGCACTCCCTCACGTTATCGCGGTCGGTCTGACCGAAACGCCCGAAGGCACCATCGCAGCGGAATCGGTCGATCGCATCGTTCGCCTTGCCTCGGAGGTCGACGCGGTTGTGCTCGGCCCCGGCCTCACCTCGCACGACGAGGCGACACAGGCCGTGCGACGGCTCGTCGATCTCCTGCCGGTGCCACTCGTCCTCGACGCCGACGGGCTGAACGCGTACGCATCGACGGGCCCGGATGCGATCGTTGACCGCCTGGGTTCGACCGTCTTGACGCCGCACCCCGGGGAACTCGCGAAGCTGCTCGGCATCAGCGCCCAGGAGGTGCAGGCCGACCGGATCAGCTCGGCGCGCGGCATTGCGGGAGCCTCGCTTGCGTGCGTGCTCAAGGGCGCGGGGACGATGGTCGCCTCGGCCGGCCGCATCGTGATCACGCTGGCCGGCAATCCCGGCATGGCCACGGCCGGTTCCGGGGATGTTCTCTCGGGCATCATCGGGACGCTGCTTGCCCAGGGACTCTCGCCACTGGAGGCGGGAGCGCTTGGCGCATACGTGCACGCGCGGGCGGGAGACCTGGCTGCAGAGGAGCTGACTGAAGTCTGTCTGACCGCAAAAGACCTGCCGGCGTATCTGCCTGCAGCGGTCCGTGAGATTCTTACCTGACGCGCGTGTTGGTTGGCTCGGGTAGAATCGCTCTATAGACGCCACTCCGGCCACGGCCGGTCGAGACTTTTGGAGGAACGATGGAACGCACAGCACGCGACATCATGACCCCGGATCCACGCACGGTCGCTCGCGAACTGCCGGTCACGGATGCCGCCCGGTTGATGACCGAGCACCGTATCGGCGCGTTGCCGGTGCTGGATGGCGAGAAACTCATCGGCATAGTGACTGAGGGCGACCTCATCATGCAGGAAGTGAAGATCGAATTCCCCACCTATATCCACCTGCTCGACGGATTCATCATGTACCCGCCGTCGACGGCGAAGTTCGAGAGCGAACTCAAGAAGGCCGTCGGAGCGACAGTGGGCGATGTTATGAGCAGCGAGCCGGTGACCGTGCAGGCCGAGACAAGTATCGAAGACCTCGCGACACTCATGGTCGAGCGCGAGGTCAGCCGGGTGCCGGTGCTCGACGGCGACAAGCTCGTCGGAATCGTCAGCAAGTCAGACATCGTTCGCTCTCTGGTGTCGGGAGAGTAAGAGATGACGTATCGCCGCTCCGCCTGGGTCGAGGTCGATGCTGCGGCGATCGTCCGAAACGTGCGCACCCTTAAGGCGCTCACGAAGCCCGGCACGAGATTCATGGCAGTCGTGAAGGCCGACGGTTACGGGCATGGAGCCCTTACCTCGGCGCAGGCCGCGCTTGCGGGCGGTGCCGACCGGCTGGGCGTTGCCACGCTCGAAGAGGCGGTTGCGCTTCGCGAGGCGGGCATCACCGTGCCCGTTCACGTCCTGAGTGAACCGCCGATCACAGGCGTGGATCTCATCATCGAGCAGGCAATCGTCCCAACCGTCGCCTCGCGGGAGTTTGCGGTGGAACTCAGCCGTGCAGCGATGCTCGCTGGAACGACGGTGCGCTATCACCTGAAGGTCGACTCGGGCATGAACCGTATCGGCGTGCGGGCCGAGGAGGCGCACGATATGGTGGCGTGGTTGCGGGGGATGCCAGGGCTTGAGATGGAGGGCGTGTTCACGCACTTCGCCACGGCCGACGTCCCGGGCGACTGGGAATTCGAGCGGCAGGTCGAGCGCTTCCGCAAGGCTATCGACAAGATGAGCACGGAGGGCGTCCGCCCGCCGATCGTGCATGCCGCCAACAGCGCGGCCACGATCATGCACCCGGAGACGCACTTCGATATGGTGCGCTGCGGTATCGCCATCTACGGCCTTCATCCTGCGCCTTCGACCCACAAGGCGATCGAACTGCGGCCCGCAATGACCGTCAAGGCGCGGCTCTCGTTCGTGAAGCGTATTGGCCTTGGTGACGGCGTCTCGTACGGCCTCACCTATCACGCCGGGGCGCCCACGACCATCGCGACGGTGCCCGCAGGATATGCCGATGGCATCCACCGGGCGGCGTCCAACGCGATGCAGGTCCTTGTGGGCGGACGGCGCTGTCAGCAAGTCGGTCGCATCTGCATGGATCAGTTCATGATCGAAGTGCCGGACTCGCTGCACGTTGCTCCGGGCGATGAAGTAGTAATCGTGGGGCCCCAGGGCGGGGAGAGCATTCTCATGGACGAACCGGCCGGTCATGCCGGAACGATCAACTACGAGCTCGCCTGCGGTTTCGGCCTCCGGTTGGAGCGCCGCGCCGTATAGGCGTCCCGGGGGCTCATTCCCGATGCCTCCTCGTAACAAAATCGCCATTTCTTGCAGGAGACAGCTCCGCTTACGGCGAACACCCACCATGACACCGGCGTGAGAGCGGAATCGCCGTGTGTTGTGTTGTTGTGACGGTATCAGCGACGACCACGCGCGTGGTGGTTGCTAGCGGTCCTCAACGAGTCCGGAACCGCGCCCGGATCGGACCCGCAAGAACGCTGGGAAGAAGGAGAGATCCAATGGACGAGAAGGTTCTGGAGGAAATCAGATTCCATCAGGACGTCGTCAACAAGGACGCCAACTCGCCTCTCTATCAGATACGCGAGAAGGAAATGGAGATTTCCGGGCGTGTCCTGGCGGCGAAGACCCAGGCCGAGAAGATCGTTACTGACGCACGCAAGGCCGCAGTCGAGACCCTGCGCAACGCAGAAACCGATGCGGACAGGGCTGCCAAGGAACATGCTGAGCAGGCGGTCGCAAAAGCCGAAACTGAAGCGTCAAGTCTCCGCGGGAAGATCACGGCAGACACCGACGCGCTCGAGAAAGAACTGGACAAGCGTCACTCCGAGGCCGTGGACGCCATCGTGTCCATCGTCACCTCGGCATAGCGCTTTCCTAAGGGCACTGGTCCCGTAACAGGGGGAGGAGGGTTCAGGCATGCTGGTCCCAATGGCCAAGGTCGAACTGATCGGGCCGAAGAACCGCTTCTATGACGTAGTGAGCCTACTTCACGAGATCGGGACGCTGCACATCGAGGATCTCTCAAAGAAAATCCAGTCCGGCGAAGTACCGCTCGACCAGATGGAAGTGGTCGACAACCAGGCGGCCGAGAAGGAGCGCATGGAGGATCTTCTCCTCCGCTTGCGCTCGATCGTCAAGGCGCTTCATCTTCCAAACACTGCGGTCGATGAGTTGGAGCGAGAGAAGCAGTACCTCCAGATGTGGAACCTGGATAGCCGCGCGCTTTCCCAGGAGGTAACCGACGTCATCGAGCAGGTCGAGGACCGCACGTCGAGCCTGGCTCAGGCGCAATCGAACATGGAAGCCGAGATTGCGCTTCTGGGCCGCTATGAGCCGATTCTCAAGAAGATTCAGCCGCTGGCGAAACAGATTGTGACCACCGGCACCTACGACTCGGTTGCACTGCTGGTTGAGCGCCGCTACAAGGGCGCCCTCGAGGAGCTCAAGAAGGAGCTCGACGAGATTACCAAGAGCCAGTGCGAGATCGTCTCGACCGACGTCGACGAGGAGACCACCGCGGTCATCGTCGTATTCGCACGGAAATACTCTGATGGCGTTCACAAGTTCCTGGCGATGGAGAACGTCAACCAGGTACGCCTGCCGTCCGAGTTCCAGGACATGCCCTTCGATGTCGCGTACGATCACCTCAAAGAGCGCCGGGTCAGCTTGCCGGCGCGGCTCGACGAGGTTCGCGCCGAGTTGAACGACATGTCGGCAAAGTGGTTCGTGAAGCTCTCGACCATTCGTGACGTGCTCTCGGACAAGATCGATGAGATCAGCGAGATTCCGAAGTTCGGTCAGACCGAGTACGCCTTCGTTATCACCGGCTGGCTTCCTGTGGAGCATGTGAAGCCGCTTCGCAGAACCATCGTTGAGAACTTCGGTACGGACGTCATCATCAACCAGACCGAGCTCGACGAGAAGGAGTATGACGAAGTCCCGGTCGCGATGAAGAACCCCAAGTGGATGCAGCCCTCGGCCTGGGTCATGAGTTTCCTCATGGGCGGCAAGCCGCAGTACGGCACCGTCGACCCGTCGCTTGTCTGGGCACTCAGCTTCCCGCTCATCTTCGGCATGATCGTCGGCGACATCGGCTATGGCGCCGTCATGCTTTTGATCATCTTCTGGATGCGATTCAAGTTCAAGGACAACGAAGGTGTTCAGCTGGCCACAGGCCTCATGGGCCCGGCGGCCACTGCAGCGATCATCTTCGGCTTCCTCTACGGAGAGCTCTTCGGGAGCCTTCTCTGGGAAGCGAAGCTGATCGTGCCGATCTTCGGCGGACTTCTGCCATTTAATCGCGAGGTCGAGGTCGTCAAGTTCATGGGGTTGGCGATAGCCATCGGCGTTATACAGATGATGTTCGGCCTGATCCTGGGTGTGGTTAACGCCATCAGGACGAAGCACTTCAAGCATGCCTACGTTAAGGGCGGGCTCGCTGGTCTCTTCGTCGGAGGACTCATCTTCCTTGCTGCAGCGAACCTGCTGAGCCCGGGTCTTCAGCCGAGTGCCCAGATTCTTGGAGCCATTGTCCTGGTCGCCGCTGTCTTTGCGATCTTCCGCTACGGCGGCTTCATGGGTGCGATTGAAACCCTTGAGCTCGTGTCCCACACAGCAAGCTACATCCGTATCATGGCTGTCGGCTTGTCTGACGCGATCTTCGCAAGCGCCATCAATAAGATGGCCGAGAAGATGCCATTCCTCGTTGGCGTCATCGTGGCGATCCTCTTCCACGCACTGCACCTGGTACTTGCGGCGTTCACGCCGTCCATTCATGCACTGCGTCTCAACTTCTATGAGCTTGGTCAGAAGTACTACGAGACGAGCAAGTCAGAGTACGAGCCGTTCCACAAAACCGGAGGTGAAAAGAGCGCATGATCAAGAAGAACCAGCTCGCGAAAGTCGTTTTTGGCAGTGCATTCTTTACTGCAATGATCGTCCCGGCCATGGCTTTCGCACAGGCAGCTGAGGGCGAAGTCGTAGCTGTCGACCCCAAGGTCGGCGTTGCGAAGGCGATCGCCGCAGGTGCCGCGATGAGCATCTCGGCAATGAGCGCCGGCTATGCCCAGGCGAAGATCGGTGCCGCTGGCGCCGGTACGCTTGCTGAGCGTCCCGAAGTTGGTACGACCCTGATCGTTCTGCAGGCCCTGCCTGAGATTATCGCCCTGCTGGGCTTCGTTATCGCCTTCATGATCGGTACCGCCTAAGACGGACCGCACGCGGAAGGACTGACGAATGGCCATTGAAGATATCTTCCGAGCACTGGAAGAGCAGGCCGATGCCGAATGCACGGAGATTCTCCGGGTGGCCGAGGCACAAGCCTCGTCCATCCGAGATGAGGCACACAGAGAGGCCGAACGCACGAAGACGCAGAAGCTTGCGGCTATCGAGGATGTAGTGATCTCGAAGGTCGGCAAGACGATCAATGCTGCGCGGCTCGAGAACAGAAAGGCGCTGGCTGCAGTCCGGGACAGCGCTGTCGAGCAGGCGTTCACCGGTGCGCTCGAACGACTTGGCACTATGCGGAATACCGCAGACTACGAGCGCGTCTTCCGCAAGCTTGCGGAAGAGACGTTCGTGGGCGTGACGGGTGAATGCGACGTTCTCGTGGATCCGGCCGATGCGGCGCTTGCCGAGAGGGTCGTGAAAGCGATCAACCCGACGTGTGTCGTGAAGCCGGAGATCGCCACGGCCGGCGGGCTCATGGCGGTGACTGTCGGCGGCAAGGTCACGCGCCGCAATACGTTCGAATCACGGCTCGGCAAGGCTCGCACGCTCGCGCAGGCACAAATCGCGGAGATTCTGACCCGATGAGTGAGACCGCGACCATTAAGCGCTTTGCCCCCAGCAAGCGCGACTACGGGTACTCCAATGCTCGCGTTCGTGGCATGCGTTCCCGTCTGCTCAAACAGCCGTTCATGGACAGCTTGATGCAGGCGAAGGACCTGGCCGGCGTGATTCAGTCGCTCATGGAGACCGAGTACGGGCCGGACCTGGAGGAACGGTTGCTGCACGGCCGGACGGCCGGGCAGATCGACCTGGCGCTGAAAGACAACATGGTTCGCACGTTCCGCAAGGTGCTCTCACTCGTGAACGACGATTCGATAGAGATGCTTAATGCTCTGCTCGGACGATGGGACCTGTTCAACATCAAGACCATCGTTCGTGGTCGGCATATGAGCCTCTCGCCTGAGGAGATCGTTGAGAGCATGATCGCGGTCGGTCAGCTGACCCAGATCGACCTGGGTGAACTTGCGCGCCAGCAAAGCGTTAAGAGCGTTGTCGATACGCTGTCGACCTGGAAGCTGCCGTTCGCGATTCCATTGCGTGCGGCGATGCCGGAGTACATCGAGAGCGGAAACCTTGCGGTTCTTGAGCTTGCACTCGACAAGTACTACACCGAATGGGCCACGAAGCGCCTGAGGGGGCGTGGAGTGAACAAGCGGCTGGTGAAGCGCTTCCTCGGCACGCAGATTGACACAATCAACCTGCTGACCTGCCTCCGTCTGCTTAATGCGGACATCGGTGACCAAGATCCGCTGCGGTTCTTCTTGCCCGGCGGTATCAAGGTTAGCGAGCAGTTGTTCGGTGACCTTGCACGTATGTCGGACGTTGATGAGGTGTACGACCGCCTGAAGCGGACACCGTACGGGCGTCCCGTCGAGGAGGTCGCGATCAAGTACATCGAGTCCGGCTCTGTATCGGTCTTCGAGCGGGCGCTGGAGGACTACCTCATGCGTCGAGCGTTCATCGTGGGCCGTGGGGATCCGCTCGGCGTTGGCGTCATAATCGGTTATCTGTGGATGAAGACCAACGAGGTCACCAACCTGCGGATCATCGTAAAAGGTGTTTCGGTCGGCATGCCCGTACACCGGATGAGGGAGGAGCTGATCGTTGTATAAGCTCGTCGTACTCACCGATTCCGACACGGGTGACGGCTTCCGGCTTGCCGGTGTTGACGTCATCACGGTCGAGGGGCCTGACGAGGCGCGTAAGCGCCTGAACGAACTGATTGACGACGACTCGAGCGGTATCGTCGCCGTCAATGAGGCCTACATGGCAGAGATTGATGAACGAACGCAACAGAAGATCAACTCGACGTATCGGCCTATCGTCATCACATTACCGATTCGCGAGAAGCTGCATACGGATGAGGATCACCGGGCGTACCTATCACGCCTGATCCGACGGGCAATCGGATTCGACATCACACTGAGGCGAGGCTGATGATTCTCGGAACGCTTTCCAAGATAACGGGTCCGGTCGTAGTGGCCGGCGGCATGACCGGCGTCAAAATGTACGACGTCGTCCGGGTCGGCTCAGCCGGCCTCATGGGCGAAGTTATCCGGCTTGAAGGGAACTCCGCGACGATCCAGGTCTACGAGGACACCTCGGGGCTGAAGGTCGGGGAGCCCGTTGAGTCAACGGAAGGCCCGCTCATGCTTGAGCTCGGGCCTGGCCTGCTGTCGTCGATCTATGACGGCATCCAGAGGCCGCTGCCGGTGATCGCATCTCAAACGGGAAGCGACTTCATCGCCCGCGGCACCGTCGTTGCAGCTCTCGACCACACCCGGGTCTGGGAGTACACACCGACTGTCGAGGTCGGACAAGAGGTCGTAGCGGGCGATACGCTCGGTACGATCCAGGAGAGCCCGACTGTTCTCCACCGTGTCATGGTTCCTCCGGGCACGAAGGGCAAAGTCACGAGCGTTGTCGACCCGGGTTCGTACACTGTCGACGAGGTCGTCGCAGTGCTCGATGACTCGCGGGAGCTCACGATGGTCCAGTGGTGGCCTGTCCGTCAGGGCCGTCCCTACGCTCGCAAACTCGATCCGATGACCCCGTTCCTTACGGGCATGCGCATCCTCGACACATTCTTTCCGATCGCTCTCGGCGGCAACGCCATCATCCCTGGCGGATTCGGGACCGGTAAGACGGTTACGCAGCAGTCGCTGGCCAAGTGGGCAGACGTCGACATCATCATCTATGTCGGTTGCGGCGAGCGCGGCAATGAGATGACCGAGGTACTCAAGGAGTTCCCGGAACTCGAAGATCCGCGTACGGGTGCGAAGCTCATGGAGCGGACCGTTCTTGTAGCCAACACGTCCAACATGCCGGTTGCGGCCCGCGAGGCATCCATCTACACGGGTGTCACGCTTGCCGAGTTCTACCGTGACATGGGCTACAACGTCGCTATGATGGCCGACTCCACGTCCCGTTGGGGCGAAGCGCTCCGTGAAGTCTCGGGTCGCCTCGAGGAGATGCCCGGTGAGGAAGGCTACCCCGCCTACCTCGCAACCCGACTCGCCGCGTTCTACGAGCGCTCCGGCCGCGTGGCCGCGCTCGGAAGCGACGAGCGGACCGGCTCGGTCACGATGGTCGGCGCCGTATCACCTCCTGGCGGTGACATGTCCGAGCCGATGACGCAGAACTCCCTGCGCGTGACCGGTGCCTTCTGGGCGCTCGACACGTCACTTGCACACCGCCGGCACTTCCCGGCCATCTCCTGGACCAAGTCGTACACGCTGTTCCTCGGACAAGTGCGACCGTGGTTTGAGGAGGAAGTCGCAGACGACTGGGCCGCCGTTCGCGAGCGCGCCATGTTCCTCCTGCAGAAAGAAACGGAGCTCCAGGAGATCGTGCAGCTGGTCGGACCGGATGCACTGCCTGAGACGGAGAAGATCATCCTCGAGGTCGCTCGCATGCTCCGAGAGGACTACCTGCAGCAGTTCGCGTTCGATGCTGTCGACGCCTACTGCCCGCCGAAGAAGTCCTACTGGCTGCTGAAGACGATCCTCGCGTTTTACGATGCCGCCACGCAGGCGATGTCGCGAGGTGTGTCGCTCCGGCAGATTCTGCAGATACCGATGCGTGATGAGATTTCCACGCTCAAGACCACAGACCACGAGCGTGCCATCGAGCGTATGCAGGAGATGGTCACGCAGATCTCCGACGAGATCGCCGGAATCGAGGTGCTCTAATGAGCCTGGAAGTAACATTCGATCGCTCACTGATGTCGGTCGAGTATCAGACCGTCTCGTATGTCACAGGTCCGCTCGTGTTCGTTGAGAACGTCCACGACGTCTCGTACAACGAGATGGTGGCCATCATCATGCCGGACAAGAGCGAACGCAGCGGTCAGGTGCTCGAGGTTTCCGGCAACATGGCGGTCATTCAGGTCTTCGAGGGCACGCAGGGCATCGATGTCGATGCAACGCGGGTCCGTTTCCTCGAGGAAGTGGCCAAGGTCGACGTCTCTCCAGACCTGCTCGGTCGTGTTCTTGCCGGCACCGGTAAGCCGATCGACGGCGGAGCACCGATCATCCCCGAGCGGCGCCTCGACATCACCGGTTCGCCGATCAACCCGTACTGCCGTGAACAACCGGCCGACTTCATCGAAACCGGTATCTCGGCCATCGACGGTCTGAACACGCTCGTTCGTGGCCAGAAGCTCCCGATCTTCTCGGGCTCCGGCCTCCCCGCCAACGAACTTGCGGCGCAGATCATCCGCCAGGCACGAGTCGTGTCCGGCGAGCAGTTCGCTATCGTGTTCGGTGCGATGGGCATCACCCACCGCGAGGCCGCATACTTCATGCAGCAGTTCGAGACGACGGGAGCCCTCGAGCGAGTCGTGTTCTTCATGAACCTCGCCGACGACCCGACCGTTGAGCGTCTGCTGACCCCGAAGTGTGCTCTCACGGTTGCCGAGTACCTCGCCTTCGAGAAGGACATGCAGGTGCTCGTTGTCCTCTCGGACATGACGAACTACTGCGAGGCGCTTCGTGAGGTCTCCACCGCCCGTGAAGAGGTCCCGGGTCGCCGTGGCTATCCCGGCTACATGTACACCGACCTTTCGACCATCTACGAGCGCGCTGGCCGCATCAAGGGCCGCATCGGTTCTGTCACGCAGCTCCCGATCCTTACGATGCCTGACGACGACATCACGCATCCCATCCCGGATCTTACCGGGTACATCACCGAGGGTCAGATCGTACTCTCGAGGCACCTCCACCGTCGCGGCGTCTACCCGCCGATCGACGTTCTGCCGTGCCTGTCTCGACTGATGAACCTCGGAATCGGCGAGGGCAAGACGCGTGACGACCACCGCGCCGTGGCGAACCAGCTCTACGCTGCCTACGCACAGGGCCGCGACCTTCGGAGACTCGTCGCCATCGTCGGCGAGGAAGCGCTCTCGGACACCGATCGTCGCTACCTGCACTTCGCCGACGGCTTTGAGAAGCACATCATCGGTCAGGGCAACACGGGCCGGTCGATCGAGGACACGCTTACGGTTGGCTGGGAGCTCATGTACGAGCTTCCCATCGGCGAGCTCAAGCGCGTGCGCGAGTTTATCGACAAGTACCATCCGACTGCCGGCGAGAAAGCCGCGGCGAAGGCATAGGCCGAGGCGGCCGGGAAGCGGAGGAGGTGCTGCATGGAAGAAGTTCGCCCGACTCGATCAGAGCTGCTTGAGCGCAAGCAGCAGATCACGCTTGCCGAACAAGGTATGGACCTACTGAAGCAGAAGCGAGACGCGCTGCTCATCGAGTTCATGTCCGTCATGGACGAGACGCTCCGGCTGTCGAGCGATTTGCAGCGCACGACCTCGGAAGCGCAGTACAGCCTCGCGATTGCCAAGTCCGTCGATGGTGTCGTCTCAGTGAAATCGGCTTCGATGGCGACAAAGGGCGAGATCACGATCGACATGACCGGTACGAAGATCATGGGCGTCTCGGTTCCGGTGGTCACGAAGGGCGAGAGCCCCGTTCGCTCCTCGTTCTCGCGTGGATATGCGATTACCAGCGTGTCGTCCCGAATCGACGAGACGGCCGACAAGTTCGAGCGCATCCTCGATGTCATCATCGAGTATGCGGACATTGAGACGCGGCTGAAGCGTCTCGGTGAAGAGATCCAGAAGACGAACCGGCGCGTGAACGCTCTCGAGCAGGTCACGGTGCCGCAACTGCGCGAGCAGGTCGCCTACATTCGGCAGTCGCTCGACGAGCGGGCGCGCGAGGATTTGTTCCGTCTCAAGAAGGTCAAGCGCAAAATCGAGAAGAGGAAGGCCGAAGCGCAGCGCTAGGGCGCACGGCGATCGTCGGAAGTGGACGATCTCCTATCTCGTACAGTGTGAGGCGGTGCCGCCTACCGGGGGGTTTCTGGCACCGCCTCACGATGCTGTCCGGCCCCGGAACACCCGTACGGACTCCGAACATTCGACTACCCGCATCTCGGAGGAGATGCGGGTAGTCGATAAAGCACTACGGCTTGGGGGTTTAGACGCTACGGGCGCGAATGATATCGCCCACTTTCTCGAGGTGCTCGACGCTGTTGTGAGCGTTCTCCTGCAACTCACGCGCGACCAAGATGATTGCTTGCGTGTCTTCCAGGGTGAGCTTGCTGAAGTGCAAGTCCTCCCAGTCGAGGCGCTTCTCAAATGCCCAGAGCTCACCGAGAATCCAGGAGAGATCGTCGACATCGTGCTCCGAGAATGCCGCCCAGTTCTTCTTGAGGCCTCCGCGCAGACGGTCGATTGCGCGCTCTGTTGCCTTCTCCTTGCGAAGCTGGAACGCCCGTCTGCCGATATCCTCGTCGGTGGTGTCAGGTCGGTTGCTATTCATCAGGTTGCCCACCTCCTCAAAGCGGTTTTCGCCGTCACTCTGTGGTTTCCTGCAAGTACGCGCGAGAGTCGAGTTGTACCTGCAGTTGACCCTCTCTAGAATGAACGGGTGGTCTCAGCCTTCTTGGCGGACCGCGGCCCTCAGCAACCTCGGTCCGAAGGACGGCTATGGAGCTCAGCGACGCAATCAGGAAACGGCGCAGCGTGCGGCATTTCAACACGAAGTTGAGTGTCACGGATGAGGATGTGAGCGCGCTCCTTGAGGCTGCTGTCGCAGCGCCGACCGCCGGCAACATCCAGCCATGGCGCTTCGTCGTCGTTCGTAGCGCCGATGTACGCGAGCGGCTG
This sequence comes from Coriobacteriia bacterium, assembly GCA_038325105.1. Classification (GTDB taxonomy): domain Bacteria; phylum Actinomycetota; class Coriobacteriia; order Anaerosomatales; family Anaerosomataceae; genus WSXY01. The sequence continues at coordinate 11,490 of JBBQIR010000014.1, read as the reverse complement.
GCAGCGGCGTTGCAGCAGAGGTGGGCCGCCGCCGCGCCGCTGGTGATCGTGGTGTGCGTCGATCCGCGCCCGAGCGCCGCACGCTATGGTGACCGTGGCGAGTTCCTCTACGCGATTCAGGACTCGGCCGCTGCTGTTGAGAACATCTTGCTCACAGCCGTTGATCGCGGTCTCGCGTCATGCTGGATCGGTGCGTTCGACGAGAAGGCCGTCGCGGCTGCTGTTGGCATCGCATCGCCGATTTCGCCCGTCGCGGTGCTCCCGATCGGACATTCAGCGGAATCCGCAGGCAAGCCTGCGCGCAGGCCGCTCGACGAAGTCACGACCTGGCTCTGAGGTGGAGCAGATGACGGCTGCCGATCGCCATGGGGCGCTTGCAGGGGAGGCGCATGCTGTCGCGTGCGTCGACTTGTCGTCGCTCAAGGCGCACATTGGCGACTGTCATCGGTGTCCTCTCGGCGACACGCGCAACATGCTCGTATTCGGTGTCGGTGACCCGCATGCACGCCTTCTGTTCATCGGTGAAGCGCCTGGCCGCAACGAGGACCTTAACGGCGAACCCTTTGTGGGAGCTGCCGGCAAGCTACTGGACGAGCTTCTGGCGAGCATCGGACTCGACCGCTCGCAGGTGTTCATCGCCAACGTGCTCAAGTGTCGGCCGCCCGGTAATCGCGACCCGCAGCCGGCAGAGATCGCAACGTGCACGCCCTTCCTGGCCGAGCAGGTCAGGGTCATCGACCCGGTGGTGATCGCAACGCTCGGCAACTTCTCAACTAAGTACCTTCTCGGCACCGAGACAGGCATCACGCAGCTTCGCGGGAAGCTCTATCACGTCGATGGTCGTCAGGTCGTGCCCATCTTCCACCCCGCTGCGGCGCTTTACTCGCCCGACAAGAAACAGTACCTCTTTGAGGACTTCGCGCGCCTGCGGAGTGTCCTCGATCGGGCGACAGGCGAAGGGCCGCACACAGTGGGGCAGCATCGCGCCGCGGAACCGCATAGTCCCGATCAAGAGGTGCACCTCTGATGGCGCGCGAGATCGTCTCGCTGACCGAAGCCTCCACGAGACGAGCCGGGGAGCTACTCGGGGGCATACTTGAGGCCGGGGATGTCATTTCGCTAACCGGCGACCTTGGTGCGGGCAAGACATGCCTTGTGAAAGGCGCCGCAGTCGGGCTTGGAGTGGCCGAGACCATCACGAGTCCTACGTTCAACATCATGCTCGAGCACCACGGGCGTCTCGAGCTCTATCACTTCGACCTGTATCGCCTGCAGCGTGCCGAGGAACTCGATGACATCGATTTCTTCGGCACGACCGAGGCGGGTGGCGCGTCGTTCATCGAGTGGGGCGAGCGGTTCCCCGCGGCACTGCCGGATGACCACCTCTCCGTCGAGATCCTCCTCGGCGATGACGAGGCGCGGCTGCTCGTTGTGCGACCGTCGGGCCCCCGTGCCGAGGCGCTCGCACAGACGTGGGCACGCGCGGTCGAGACGGATGTGTCCCCGTGAGGTACATCGTGGCATTCGACGCTGCGACCGAGCACGTGGCGATCGGACTCGCAGAGATTGGCGACGACGGCTCGCTGACCATGGTCGCCGCGGTGGACTTTTCGGCTCCGCGCGCCGCACTTGGCACTCTGTTGCCGGCTGTCGAGCAACTGCTGCAGTCCGCCGGTGTGGCTCGCGACGAGATCTCGGTCGTCGCGGTCGGGCGCGGGCCCGGCTCCTTCACCGGCGTGCGCATAGCGGTTGCCTCGGCGAAGGGGCTCGCGCATGGTCTTGGCGTGCCGCTCACTGGCCTCGGGACGCTCGACGCCGTCGCGTGGCGGTTTGCGAACCGCGAGGCGATCGTGGGAATCGTTGGTGACGCGATGCGCGGCGAGGTCTACCCCTGCCTGTTCCGCTGCGGGGGTGGACGCTGCGAGCGTCTCGGCGGGTACCGTGTCGCGAAGCCGACAGCTGCTGCAGCCGAGTGGGCGGCACTCGATGAGGCCCCGACGATTCTCGCCGGCAACGGTCTCGCGAAGTACTCGGACGCGTTCCGCTCGGCGCTCGGCGACCGCGCGGAGCTTGCAGACGACACGCTTTGGACACCCACGGGCGCATCGACGATCGCTGCCGCACTATCGGAGCGCGACGAGCCGGCGCTTAAGACGGCCCTCGTCGATCCCGGCGCGCTCATCGTGCACCCCGGCGTACTTCTGCCGGTCTACACGCGGCTATCCGATGCCGAGGAGGCCGAGGAGCGCCGCCTTGGAGTGGGGCCAGTCAACGGTGTCGCCGGTCCGGGCCGTGGTGTGTCGTGAGCGCCATTCGCCGCATGACGGATGCCGATCTCGACGCGGTCCTGCGCATTGAAACGGCATCATTCCACTCGCCGTGGTCCCGGGGGCTCTTCGTCGACGAGCTCAGCCGCGTCGAGGACCGCGTGTGGTTCGTGGCCGAGGACGGCGATAACGTCATCGGCTTTGCGGGTGCGATGTTCGCGCCCGACGGCGCACACGTGATGGACCTCGCGGTCGCACCTGACGCCCGCCGGACGGGAACCGCGCGCGAACTCATGCTCGTGCTCGCGGGAAAGGCATCACGCCGCGGCGTCGGCCGGATGACGCTCGAGGTGCGCGCGGGAAACGAGGCCGCCATCGCGCTCTACTCCGCACTCGGGTTCGAGGAGGCCGGCGTCCGGCCGCGCTACTACGACGGCACGGGCGAGGACGCGGTGATCATGTGGGCGGATACGGCCAGGCCAGCGGCGATACTCGCGGCCACGCGCGGCGAAGACCTGGTGCTCGCGATTGAGACATCGTGCGACGAGACCGCCGCATCGGTGATGCGCGGGGGCTCTGAGGTGCTGTCGAGCGTCGTTGCCACGCAGGTGGACTTCCACGCGCGGTTCGGCGGTGTCGTCCCGGAGATTGCGTCGCGCAAGCATACCGAGGCGATCGTGGGCGTGGTCGACGAAGCGCTGGAGCGGGCGGGTGTCGACTTCTCGGATCTGGACGCGCTCGCGGTGACGTACGGTCCGGGGCTGATCGGGGCACTCGTTGTGGGCGTCGCGTACGCGAAGGGTCTGTCGCTCGGGACGGGGCTGCCCCTTGTGGGCGTGAACCATCTTGAGGGTCACATCTTCGCGAGCAAGCTTGCCGACCCGGATCTCGAGCCGCCGCTCGTCGCGCTTGTCGTCTCGGGCGGGCACACGTCGCTCGTGCACGTCCCCGCATGGGGGGAGTACCACACGCTCGGATCGACGCTCGATGATGCGGCGGGTGAGGCGTTCGACAAGGTGGCCAAGCTGCTCGGACTCGAGTACCCGGGCGGACCTGAGATCTCTCGCCTCGCGAGCCAGGGAGATCCTGCAGCGATTCCGTTCCCCCGCGCGATGCTCCACTCGGGCGACTACGATTTCTCGCTCTCGGGTCTGAAGACTGCGGTGAGCATCTACGTGAAGCGCGAGCGAGAGGCTGGCCGAGCGCTGAACGTGCCCGATATCGCCGCGTCGTTCCAGAGTGCGGTGGTCGACGTGCAGGTTGCGAAGGCGGTTCGGGCCGCTCGGGAGTACGGTGTGAGGCACTTCTGTCTCGGCGGCGGCGTGGCTGCTAATGCGTCGCTTCGTGAGGCGCTTCGGAGTGCACTCGCCGACAACGGCGTGCATCTCTCGGTCCCTCCGCTGACGCTCTGCACCGACAACGCCGCGATGATCGCCGCCGCCGCGCACTTCCGATTGCTGCACGGAGGGTTCCTCGGCCTTGGGGCGGAGGCCACGGCAAGCCTGCCGCTTGACGGTTAGAGGGACGAAATGCCGAGAATCAAGCATACTGATCGGGATGCAACGTGGTGCCGCGCAACCGGCGCCGCTCGTGAGGGATGGGGAGTGACGCATGAGTAATGCCCAGCGTACCAAGATCGCGCTGCTGACGGTTCTTGCGTTGGTGGTTGCTATGACACCCGTCGGTGCCGTAGGTCTGACCGGTACATCCATGGCCGCACCAGAGGGCACCGGTGCCGCGATCAAAACGACCGCAGTGTGGCCGCCCGATGCGTATGAGAGCGACGATAGCTCCGCAACTGCGAAGCTACTGCCGTCGGTCAGCTACCACACGTGGCACGTACCGGTTGGAGCGCCCGACCAGGACTGGTTCACCTTCTCCGTGACCGCCACCGGTACACCCGTATACGTGGAGACGATGAACGACTTCGCGCTCGGGCAGAACCATGACCCCGAGATCACCATCTACGATATCGCCGGCACAGTGGTTGCCGGGAACGACGACAAGTCATTCCCGACAGTCGACGCCGGTGTCGAGTGCGTTCTGAATGCCGGCAACTATTATGTGCGGGTCATGCCCGATGATGGCGACAGCTCAGGGTCGTACTGGCTCTACTGGGGCAGGGGAATCGGTCGACGGCTTTCCGGTGTGGATCGCTACGCGACAGCAGTCGAAGTCTCGAAACTGATGTTCAGCAGTGCTGACAACGCCAATCTCGACGTCATGGCCAGCCCGAATCCCGCGTACGCGGTCGTTGCGAGCGGTCTCTCGTTCGCTGACGGGCTCGTGGGCAGCACGCTCGCGTCGTTCTGCGAAGGGCCGCTGCTCCTGACCGCTCCCGGAGCGCTTCCCGTTGTGACCGATGAGGAGATCACGCGCCTCTTCCGCGGATACTTCTATCGGGGTGGCATAGGCATCGCCGCAGACGCGCCGAGCGAAGGCGGTACCGTCTTCGTCTTGGGAAGTGACGTTGTCGTCAGCGACGCAGTTATCAACCAGATCGAATCGAACCCGTACGTAGGCAGAGTCGTGAGAATCGGCGGACCGAATCGGTACGCAACCGCAGCAATGGCGATGGCGAAGGCAGCCGAGGTCAGCGGTGCCGGTGGAACGGCGTTCCTGGTGAATGGCGCCGCGTGGGCCGACGCACTCGCCGCGGCACCTGTCGCCGCCAGCGCCGGGGGCGTCATGCTTCTGACCGCCAAGTCCTCGATGCCCGCCTCGACGACCGCCGCACTCGCAGATCTGGGCGTCGCGAGAATCGTTGTCGTCGGGTCCGAGGCTGTCATCGACGCGACAACGTACGCGGACTACGTTGCACTCCTGGGCGCAGCCAATGTCGAGAGAATCGGTGGCGCTAACCGGTACGAGACCTCACTCATGCTTGCTGAGTGGGGCATCGACCAGGCGGGCATGAACGGCAGCGGTATGACGCTTGTCTCGGGACAGAACTTCCCGGACGGCCTCGCCGGCGGACCGATCTCCTGGTGGACGGGTTATCCGCTTCTGCTGACGTACAACACCGATCTTGCCATCGAAGTTGAGGATTACGTGGAGCAGTTCAAGCCGTTCTCGCAGGTCTCGTACCTTCTCGGCGGACCGAGCGTTGTGTCGACCGCCACGTTGGACGCCTGGAATGCGTTCGGCAGGCCATTCCCCCCGGCTGACTAGCGATTCCTCGATTCGCATCACAACAGGGTCCGGCTTTCGCCGGGCCCTGTTTGCGTGTACTTGAGTGTGGTCGCATCAGATTTCTCATGACTGCCCCTTGCTTGTATCCGCCGACATCATTAGAATTCGATTCTGTTAGCACTCGGACGTCGAGAGTGCCAAACTCTGTCGGAGAATGGGTACAACCCCTAGTGTTGGGGCCGTTAAGGCACCGTGCCGGGGAAACCCGTGTGGAACGAGAAACAGGAGGGTAGAGCATGAATCTCAAGCCGCTAGGCGACAATATCGTCGTCAAGCCCGCCAAAGCCGAAGAGCAGACCAAGTCAGGTCTGGTCATCCCGGACACGGCGAAGGAAAAGCCCCAGAAGGGCGAGGTCGTCGCCGCCGGAGCAGGTCGCTGGGACGACGAGGGCGAGAAGCGTATTCCCATGGACGTCGCCGTAGGTGACATCGTCATCTACAAAGAGTGGGGCAAGACATCGATCAAGGTGGACGGCGAGGAGTTCTTCATCATGTCGCAGAGCGACGTCCTCGCAATCTCCCTGTAAGTGACATCAACTGCGGCTCATCCCGCACGTTCGTAGAGACTGAAGGAGGGACACCACCAGTATGGCCAAGGACATCAAGTTCGACGAAGAGGCACGGCGCGGCCTTGAGGCTGGCGTCAACAAGCTCGCAGACGCCGTCAAGGTGACGCTTGGGCCCAGGGGACGCTATGTCGTCCTCGAGAAGAAGTTCGGCGCTCCCACGATCACCAACGACGGTGTGACCATCGCCAAGGAGATCGAGCTCTCGGATCCGATCGAGAACATGGGCGCGCAGCTCGTCAAGGAAGTCGCGACCAAGACCAACGACGTCGCGGGTGACGGCACCACCACCGCGACGCTGCTCGCTCAGGTCATCGTGCGCGAGGGTCTGCGCAACGTGGCCGCCGGCGCGAACCCGCTCGCGATCAAGCGCGGCATCGAGAAGGCTGTCGAGGCCGTCGTCGCCGAGATCAAGGGCAACGCCAAGGAGATCGAGGACAAAGAGGAGATCGCGCACGTCGGTTCCATCTCCGCTGGTGACGATGCCATCGGCAACAAGATCGCCGAGGCGATGGAAGTCGTGGGCAAAGACGGCGTCATCACCGTCGAGGAGTCGCAGACGTTCGGCATCGACATCGACACCGTCGAGGGCATGCAGTTCGACAAGGGCTACGTGTCGCCGTACATGGTGACCGATCCCGATCGCATGGAAGCCGTGCTGGAAGACCCGTTCATCCTCATCGCGAACAGCAAGATCGGCAACATTCAGGATCTGCTGCCCGTGCTCGAGAAGGTCATGCAGGCCGGTCGTCCGCTCCTCATGATCGCCGAGGATGTCGAGGGCGAAGCGCTCGCGACCCTGCTTGTGAACAAGCTCCGTGGCACATTCACCTCCGTCGCCGTGAAGGCGCCGGGCTTCGGTGACCGCCGCAAGCGCATGCTCGAGGACATCGCCATCGTCACCGGCGGTACCGTCGTGAGCGAGGATCTCGGCTACAAGCTCGAGTCCGCCACGCTCGAGATGCTCGGTCGTGCCGAAAAGGTCAAGATCACCAAGGACGACACGACCATCATCGGTGGCCGTGGCTCCGAGGACGGCATCAAGGCCCGCATCAACCAGCTCAAGAACGAGATCGAGAACTCCGACTCCGACTTCGACAAAGAGAAGCTCCAGGAGCGTCTGGCCAAGCTCTCCGGCGGCGTCGCCGTCATCAAGGTGGGCGCGGCGACCGAGACCGAGCTCAAGGAGAAGAAGCACCGCATCGAGGACGCCCTTCAGGCGACCCGCGCGGCTGTCGAAGAGGGCATCGTCGCTGGCGGCGGCGTAGCACTCGTGAACGCCTGCATCGCGCTCGACAAGCTCAAGCTTGCCGAGGACGAGGCGATCGGCGTGAAGATCATCCGCAAGGCGCTCGACGCTCCGCTGAAGTGTATCGCGGACAACGCAGGCTTTGAGGGTTCCGTCGTCGTCGAGAAGGTTCGCAGCCTTCCCGTCGGCCAGGGCCTCAACGCCGCAACCGGCGAGTACGGTGACCTCGTCAAGATGGGCGTCATCGACCCGGTCAAGGTCACCCGCACGGCGCTTCAGAACGCTGCCTCGATCGCGGCGCTCATCCTCATCACCGAGACCACTGTTGCCGACGTTCCCGAGAAGGACAGCGGAGCTGCAGCGGCTGCAATGGCCGGTATGGGCGGCGGAATGTACTAGGTTCGACCGATCGGCACTGAATCGAGAGGCCCCGGGCGGATTCCGTTCGGGGCCTCTCCTTGTCTCGGGTGAGGGACTGCTACAGGAGTGGCTCCAAAGCGAAGCGAGCGCCGAGGTAGAGCAAGAAGAGCGCACACGCGCCGATGATGAGTCGGTAGAGGCGATCCGAGAGCAGACGCTTGCCCGCCGAGACGGCGCCGATGACCGCGCTGTACCACACGAGGTCCGCGAGTTCGTGCCCGATGAAGAACGCCGCCACGCCAAGCGGCCCGATTGCGAGCCCGTCGGCTGCGAGCTTTACGCCGATCGTCGCCCACCAGAGCGTCCAGTAGGGACTCGAGATGCTCATGACTGCTCCGTGCAGCACCGGACCGAAGCGGGGGAGCGGGGCGCCCTCGTCGGCATCGGTCTGGAGCTTGATGCTCCCCGTGTATGCGCCGCGGAGCAGCCCCCAGCCCATCCACAGCAAGACAGCGCCGCCGAGTACGGCGAGAACGGGCGCGACTGTGGGTCGTGTGAGGAAGCGTTGGAGGCCGAATGCGAAGCCGATGAGGAGCGCTCCCTCGAGCGCCGCGTGGCCGACGAGCATCAGCAGGGCCGAGAGACGCCCCTGACGGAGCGTTCGCGTGATTGTGACGGTGAGGTATGGTCCGGGCGCCATCGCGCCGGAGAGGCCCACGAGGAAGGCTGCAGCCCCAAGTGACAGGGCCTCCCGCACCGCGGTGCTCACGTATCGTCTCCCTCGTCCGGTTGGGTGGTACTATACTCCAAGCCTGGGGCCGGAATGCGGCCCCGAAGCCCCGGAAGGAGCACCTCGCGTGGCACTCTCAATCGGTATCGTCGGTCTGCCGAACGTCGGCAAGTCAACGCTCTTCACGGCGCTCACGCGCAAGCAAGTCGACGCCTCCAACTACCCGTTCGCCACGATCGAGCCGAACGTTGGCGTGGTGCCGGTCCCCGACGCGCGGCTCGACCGCCTGGCCGAGCTCGTGACACCGCTCAAGATCGTGCCCGCCGTGGTCGAGTTCGTCGACATCGCGGGCCTCGTGAAGGGCGCGAGCGAGGGCGAGGGTCTCGGCAACCAGTTCCTCGCGAACATCCGGGAGACCGACGCGATCGTCGAAGTCGTGCGGTACTTCTCGGACCCGAACGTCATCCACGTGGATGGCCGAGTCGACCCGCTCTCGGACGTCGAAACGATCCGCACGGAACTCGTGCTGGCGGACCTCGGCACGATGGAGCGGTCGCTGCAACGCCTCGAGAAGGAAGCGAAGCGTGACAAGGCTGTCGAGCCGAAGGTCGCGGTCGCGCGGCGCGTGCAGGCGTGGATGAACGAGGGTCACCGCGCGAGCACGATGCCGATGACGCCCGAGGAGAAGCTCCTCCTGCGCGATTTGCACCTGCTCACCATGAAGCCGATGCTCTACGTCGCGAACGTGGACGAATCGGCCGTGCACGCCGACCTGCCGATGATCGACGGCCAGAAGCCGATCCCGATCTGCGCCAAGATCGAGTCCGAGATGGCCGACCTCGATGCCGCGGAACTCGCCGAGTACCTCGAGATGGAAGGCCTCGACGAGCCGGGCCTCAACACGCTCATCCGAGAGGCGTACCAGCTGCTCGGCCTGCAGAGCTACTTCACCGCGGGTCCGCAGGAGGTGCGCGCGTGGACGGTGCGCGTCGGCGCGAAGGCGCCGGAGGCCGCCGGTGTGATCCACTCGGACTTCGAGCGCGGCTTCATCAAGGCCGAGGTGATCTCGTACGCCGACTACGACGCGCTCAAAACCGAGGCGGCCGTGAAGGCTGCGGGCAAGCTGCGGATCGAAGGCAAGGAGTACACCGTCGCCGACGGCGATGTCATGCACTTCAGGTTCAACGTCTAGGGCGAGGGCGGCTGGTAGCGCCGGGCTTTGTCGAGTTCCCACTCAAGCACGTTTGAGAGCACGCCGGTGCTTCCGACCATCGTGAATCCGGGTATGCGCGCGTTGTTGACCATCACCCATTCGCGGGTCTTTGGTGCCAGGTACTTGTTCCCGCAGAGCACGACCGGTTGCCCGTCGCTTGCGGCGAAGGCACCTGCTGTGAGCGCATCCGGGAAGTCGACGGCCGTTGCGATGACCGGCGTCATGCGGCCGGTCGGCCAGAATCGGCGGAGTACGGCTACGTTCGTCTGATAGCGGTCGGGACCGTATAGCCATGTGACCTCGAGGGTCGTTCGCAGGGTGCCGATGACCGTCGTTGAGATGACCGGTGGTCCGCCGACAGCGACGGCACGTGTGATCTCCTCAGAGTGCGCGGCGAGGAATGCCGCGGTCGGTGCCGGAATCGAGTCGCTCCGTGTCAGCAGGATGGGCATGCCGAGCATTCCCGAGTACGCGGACGCCGACGTCGCATCCGGAAACGCCGTTCCGGCTACGATGGTCACACCGGCGCCGGGCCGGAGTCCGACTCGTTCTGCGACAAGCGCTGCAGTCGCGTATCTGTCCGCACCTGCGATGCGCTCCACTGCCTCCGCCGGGATGCCTGCAGCCTGACGCGCGGCTTCCGCGACGCTCGACGCTACTGCGGCCTCCGACCCGAGCACGATGATACGGGACGGCTGTAGCGCGTTGATTGCAGCTGTCGTTGACGCTGTCAGGCTTGCCTGCGGCGTCAGGAGAACCGGAGCATCGAGGCTTGTGGAAAGAGGAGAAGCCGAGAGCGCGTCGGCCCAGTCCTCGCCCGAGGCGAGAATCACCGCATCGGCACCGTCCGGCCAACCTGTCAGCGCTGCCGCAGCGGATGTCGCGTAGCGGGTGGTGCCGGCGATTCTCGGCTCGAGCGGTTTGAAGGGTTTCGATGCGAAGAACCTGTCGACGGCATCGGCGATGCCGACCGCGACGCTGTGCCGGAACGACGCGGTGAGCAGCTTCGCGCGGTCGCTCGAGTTCGAGAGGAACGCGACTTCAACGAGCGCTGCGGGCATGTTCGTCCAGCGCACCACGTAGTAGCCGACGTCGTCGACCTTGCGTGACTTCGTGCCTGCGTGTGCGGTCACTTCGTTCTGGAGCAGCGTGGCGAGGCTGGCGGAGAGCTTCTTATCGGCGTCGGTGCCCCAGTCGTTGTAGTACGTCTCGGTACCGGTCGCCGTACCGCCTGCGTTGTTATGGATCGAGATGAAGATGTCCGCGCCGAAGAAGTTCGCCTTATTGCAGCGGGCTTGCAGGTCGTCGTAGGGGATTGGGTACGCGCCGGTCTTACCGTCTGAGTAGAAGCCGTAGCCGTTCGTGCCTTCGCTGTAGTGCCAAGTCTGGATGTCGGAGCTTCCGACGACTGTGTCGCCGGTGCGGCTCATCCCGACGCGGTGGCCGCGTGCCTCGAGCACCTTGCGCGTCTCGAGTGCGATGAGGAGGTTGACCCGCTGTTCCTCGACGCCGCCGTAGTAGGCGCCGGGATAGCGACCGCCGTGTCCGGGGTCGAGGAAGACGGAGCCCGCGAACGCAGGGCCCGGTGTGATGAGAACGAAAGCTGCGAGCGTTATCGGCAGCACCGCCGTGAGCACGCGGTGGACGACAGCTTCGAGGGTGTTCTGCGATGACATCTACGGCTCCTCGGGGAGACATTCGGCAACGGCTACTTCTTGGGAGGGAACTCACCGCGCTTGATCGCTTCGAGCAGGACCTTCGTCTCGTCCGGCTTGGGAAGGACGTACGATACGCCGCTGATCGTACCGGTGGTAGCGGGGATCGTGTAGCTCGGGATGTCCTTCGATGCCGCTCCGCGGTAGTCGCTGAACAGCTCCACGATGTCCGCCACGCTCAGGTCGGTCTTCACGTGA
>JBBQIR010000013.1:0-39261 GCA_038325105.1 Coriobacteriia bacterium | reverse complement strand
AGGCGTTTCTTATCGGCATTCTGTTCACGCAGGGAATACCCGCCGAGCGAGCCTGGTCCGGCCCGTACCAACTGGCGCAGCGTCTGGGACACTTCGATCTCGACCGCATCGCCGGGTCTCAGCACGACGTGGCTGCCGCTTTCGCGCAGCCGCCTGCGCTGCACCGCTTCGTGAAGACGCTCCCGGAGTGGGTTTGCTCGGCCGCAGCCAGAATCCGTGATGACTACGGCGGGCGGGCTGAGAACATCTGGCCTGATGGCGCGCATGTGATCGACGTGACCGAGCGTCTGCTTTCATTCCGCGGAATCGGTGAGAAGAAAGCGGCGATGGCGGTCGAGATTCTCACGCGATCGTTCGGCGTCTCGCTTGCTGGCCGAGAGTGCGGCAACGTCGCCTACGACGTGCACGTCCGGCGCGTCTTCATGCGGACCGGACTCATCGATCACGACACACCCGCCGCCGTCCGTCATGCCGCCGAGGCGGCATGCCCTGCGTCGCCGGGGTCGCTCGATCTGCCGACGTGGCTTGTCGGACGCCAGTGGTGCCGCCCGCGGGTGCCGGAGTGCCCGCAGTGCCGTCTCGTGGCCGTGTGCCCGCGATTGACGGAGCGCACTGTCGTCGGGGTCGGGGCCCGAATGTCGGGGGCTTAAGCCATCGGTCGAAAGAGCAACCCGGACAGCAGTTTCGGGTAGAAGTACGTCGACTTCTGAGGCATTGTCTCGCCGCCGAGCGCCACATCGCGCAGCTGGTCCATGCGTGTCGGATTAAGCACGAAGGCCACGTCAGCCCCTTGCACCTTGAGTGCCTCGTGGGCGTCTTTGACGAACGAGAGGCGGTCGAGCGTCGCGGGTTCGTCGGGATGAATGCCGAGAAGCGGTCGGAGCACGAGTTCCTGAAGCGCGGCCACATCGATGCTCTTCCACGCGGCCGAATGGTCCCCGGGCACGATTGCCGTGATGTTGAGCCCTTCTCGGAATGATGCGAGCCTTGTCGTTCCGTCGGCGGTGCGCACGAGGAAGGCGGGTGACGGTGCCGCGGCGAGTGCGGCCGCAGGGTGACCTGCCGACGGCTCTACGAGGTCGAAGTGCTCGGCGAGTCCGGCCCAGAACGCATCCCGGTCGAAGGTGCCCCCGGCACGCGCGAGGCGATGCGTCGGCAAGACGATGAGGTCGGGGTCGTCCATGTTCACGAGTGCCATCATCGTGTAGTCGTAGTCGGGCCGCGACGCGTTCGCTACTCCAGCCGCCGCATCGGCTGAGCGGCGTTCGTCGCGGTACGCGAGGGCCGTCGTGTAGCGGTGATGGCCGTCGGCGATGAACAGTTGTTTGTCCGCGAGCACGTCCTGGAGGGTCGTAAGCGTCTCGTGGTCCCGAATCGCCCACAGCCGGCTGACTACGCCATCGGCATCGGTCGCCGAGAGGATTTCCTCGGACGCGGTTGCGGCGGCGAATATGTCGTCGGTCTCACCAGCGGGATCTGAGAAGAGACAGAAGACCTGGCTGAGGTTCGCCGCGCACGCGCGTGTGAGGTTGAGTCTGTCGGTGATCGCCCTCGGTAGCGTGCGCTCGTGGGGGAGGACGACGCCCTCGGCGAAGGCGTGGAGCTCGGCGGCGGCGATGAACGCGCGCCGGCGAACGTGTCTGCCACTGTGCACCCACGCCTGCTCGAGTACGTAGATGGCGGGGGACTCGTCCTCGACGAGAACTCCCTCCTCAAGCCACGCACGAAGTGTTGCAGCTGCGGCGTCGTAACGGTTGCCGGGTGCTGTGGGGTCGATGTCACCGTGCGGCAGGTCGATTGCCACGACGTTGTGCGCGTCCTGGCCGATGAGCGCCGCACGCGTCTCCTCGTTTATGACGTCGTACGGAGGAGCCACGCAGCGCGTGATGTCGGTATCTCCGTTGCGCCGGTACAGCACCGCTCGGAAGGGTTTCACGAATGCCACGGCGGGGTCCTCTCTTGTTGCAATGGTTGCGGGTAGCGCGGCCAGTCTATCCGACGAGTGCGCGGAAGACCAGGAAGAACCCGATGCCGGCTACGGTCGTTCCTAGGAAGCTTCGCCACTTGTAGTATACGAATGCGGTGGGTATCGCGGCGAACAGGTACGGGTTGGAGGTTGGCACCAGCCACTGTCCGTCGGGACGCAGGATCTCGCCCACAGTCAGCGCGGACATTACCGTCACGGGGATAAACGACAGGAATCGCAGCAGGGGTCTGGGCAGCTCCAGCCGGGAGAGCAGCGCCATCGGGAGAAAACGGACTGCGTAGTTCGCGATACCCATGCCGGCGATAACCGCCCATATGTACGCGCTGCTCACTTGTAGATCACCGCCCCTAACGCCGAGGCGGTCACAGCGGTAGCGACGATGTACCACTTGCCGGGCAGGAGTAACGCGAAACCGATTGCGAGCACACCGGCCACGACGGCCATGACTATATGGCGGCGGTCCTCGGCCTGGGCGACCAACAGTGCAGTGAACATCGCGGGCATCGCGAACGCCACACCGAAGCGGTAGGGGTCGCCGATGAAGCCTGCCGCAGTCGCGCCAACCGCGGTGCCAAGCACCCAGCCGAGCCAGGCTATCACCCCGACGCCGGCCATCGAGTACGCATCTGCGAGACCCCGGCGGTGATCGTCGATGTTGACCGCGAAGGTTTCATCGGTGACCGAGAACGCGAGTGCCGCCTGCCCGGCGAGAGGCGTTGAGCTCATATGCGTCGAGAGCGTCGCGCCGAACAGAACGTAGCGGAGATTGACGACCGTCGTCGCGGCGATAACGCCGAAGACGCTCTCGCCTGCGCTCATGAGTGATAGGCCGATGAACTGTCCCGCGCCTGCGATGGCAGTCGCAGAACAGGTGACGGCCTGGAGTGCATTGAAGCCGTGTGTCCTGGCCAGAATGCCAAACGCCATACCCACGGGCATGTAGCCAAGAAGGATCGGCAGCCCCAGTTTCATCCCGCGCGAGAACCGCGCGCGGACACTCGGGCATGCGGGTTGCTTGAGAGCGGTGTCAGACATGTCGGACATCGTAGCACAGGGTCCGAACGTCCTTCAGACGCGGTACAATACTGGTAGCGATGGAGAGGAGGTGGCTTGCGATGGAGTTCACTCTCATGTGTCCGAACGACGGTCAGGTCGAACTCGGGCTTGAGGACATCTCAGCCATCGCCTTCCGTGATCCGGAGTCAGTCGAAGTCATCTTCGTCTGCCCCAAGTGTGGGACGTCTCTTCGCGCCGAGTTGAAGGTTCCGAACATGCTCATGGCTGCCATCGAGATTGCGCGCCTTGCCGAGGGCGACGACGCCACCGATACCGAGGTCATCGCCGAAGTCCGAGCGGAGTTCGGCGAGACGCGCGTCGAACGTGAGCGAGTCGAGGAATCCTATTGCGAGTACTTCCGTCGGCAGCTCGCACACATCGAGTGCGTTGAGGACCTCCTCTCGGAGATCGACAGTCGCTAGCGCCAGCCTGCGCCGCGGTGGCGCGTGGTGAGCCGTTCCTGCGCCGCATACGCGAGTGCAATCACGAGTCCCGCTGCAAACCCGCCGATGTGCGCAAACCATGCCACGCCGCCGTTTTGCGCGACCTCCGGTGCGAGTGATGCCACGCCGCTCCCGAGTTGCAGTAGGAACCAGAAACCGATGACCAGGAATGCCGGGACGCGCGCGACCTCAATGAAGAAGAAGATCGGGATGATCGTCACGATCGATGCCCGCGGATAGAGGATCGCGTATGCGCCAAGCACGCCCGCGATAGCTCCGCTGGCTCCGAGCTGCGGAAGTGAACTCGCTCCACCGGCAGCGACTTGCGCGATCGACGCAATAATGCCGGCGACGAGGTAGAAGCCAATGAACCCGAGCCACCCGAATCGATCCTCGATGTTGTTGCCAAAGATCCACAGATAGAGCATGTTGCCGCCGATATGGACCCAGCCGGCATGCATGAACATCGACGAGAAGAGGGTGATGATCTCATGGAGCGACAAGGGTGCCGCCAGGAACCGCGTCGGCACAAAGCTCCAATTGGTAATGAACCGCAGTAGTGCGGCGTCTCCGAGTGAGGATTCATAGAGGAACACGGCGATATTGAGGGCGATGATTGCGAGCGTGACCCAGGGCAGTCGCCGGGTCGGATTGTCATCTTTGATCGGTATCACGGAATGCCCCTCGTAGTGTCGCCCGGGTCTGATACGATTGAACACGTGATGCGCAGTGTAGCGCAGCGAATGGTGCACCTGTGTGGTGAGGTGTAGGCTCCGCGTAGAGTATCGACCGGTGCCGCACCGCGGCGTCGTGAACTGAAGGAGGCCCGCATGACGATTCTACCGTGTATTGGCATCGTTGGACTCGTGCTCGTTGTGGCGGTGTTCGCGGTGATCGGCATCTACAATCGCCTGGTCACGTTGCGCAACCGTGTCGACAACGCGTGGTCGCAGATCGACGTGCAACTCCGCCGTCGCTACGATCTCATCCCGAATCTCGTTGAGACTGTGAAGGGTTACGCCTCACACGAGAAGGAGACGCTCGAGAAGGTCGTCCAGGCGCGCACTATGGCCATGAGCGCCGAAGGCGTCAAGGACAAGGGTGAAGCTGAGAATATGCTTACGGGTACGCTCAAGAGCATCTTCGCGCTCG
The DNA here is from genome assembly GCA_038325105.1 of Coriobacteriia bacterium. Classification (GTDB taxonomy): domain Bacteria; phylum Actinomycetota; class Coriobacteriia; order Anaerosomatales; family Anaerosomataceae; genus WSXY01. The sequence goes on along the minus strand of JBBQIR010000013.1, from coordinate 34,623 downwards.
CCGAGAGTTACCCTGACCTCAAAGCCAACCAGAACTTCCTCATGCTGCAAGAAGAGCTCTCAGGCACCGAATCGAAGATTGCGTATTCGCGCCAGTTCTACAACGACTCAGTGATGACCTACAACACCAGCACGCAGACCTTCCCCTCCAACGTTCTCGCTGGGATGTTCGGCTTCAAGGAGCGCGAGTACTTCGAGATTGAAGAAGTAGCGAAGGAGCCGGTCCAGGTGAAGTTCTAGGCACCTGGCCCCCACATCGTGTACGACCAGATAGCGTCGAACAAACTGAGAAGCGCCGCGCTCATCGCGGTCTTCGTGGCAATCGTGCTCGCCCTCGGCTGGGTTTTCGGCCAGGCGACCGAATTCGGCTATGCCGGATTCGCGATTGCCATTGTCATTGCCTTTGCGATGACGTGGGGCTCGTACTGGTACTCGGACAAGATCGTTCTCGCTATGAGCCGTGCGCGTCCCGTCGACAGAGCGACCGAGCCCTACATCGTGAACACAATCGAGGGCCTTGCCATCGCCGCTGGCCTACCAGTGCCGAAGGCGTACGTGATCGATGATCCTGCACCGAACGCGTTCGCGACCGGACGCAATCCGGAGCATGCTGCGATTGCAGTCACGCGGGGACTCGTCGAGAAACTGGACCGGCTCGAGCTGGAGGGGGTCATAGCGCACGAACTCTCTCACGTGAAAAACTACGACACACTCGTGCAGACGCTGGCGGCGGTCCTTGCCGGCACGATCGTGCTCATCTCGGACTGGATGATCCGGTCGTTTTGGTGGGGAGGCGGCCGGCGGCGCAGTGAGGGCGAGGGCGGGGGCCAGATGCAGCTGGTCTTCATGGTTGTGGGCATCGTGCTTGCACTGCTTGCGCCGCTGTTCGCGGCGCTCATTCAGATGGCGATCTCTCGGCGCCGTGAATATCTCGCGGATGCGAGCAGCGCATTGCTCACGCGCTATCCCGCCGGGTTGGCGAGCGCCTTGAAGAAGATCGCTGCGGACACCAACAAGCTCGGCGTGGCCAACAAGGCGACCGAGTCGCTCTACATCTACAACCCGCTCAAGGACTATCGCAGCGGCATGAACTCACTCTTCAACACGCATCCACCGATTGAGGAACGTATCAAGCGACTTGAGGCGATGTGACGTGGCTGCTCTGATGTACCCTGCAATAGATCCGGTCGCCTTCAGGCTAGGCCCCCTCGCGGTCCGGTGGTACGGCCTCGCTTACGTTGCCGGGTTCATCGCCGCCGGGCTCATCCTTCGTCGGCTCAACCGGAAGTGGGAGATTGGTCTCACTACCGATCAGATCGTCGACGTAGTCCTCGCGGCAGTCATCGGTCTCATCGTCGGGGCACGCCTCGGGTACGTGCTCTTCTACGGCGGTGTGGAGTACCTCAGGGAACCGCTCAAGATGTTCGCGACCTGGGACGGAGGGATGTCGTTCCACGGGGGACTCGTCGGCATTCTCATCGCCGGGTGGGTCGTTGCCCGTCGCCTCAAGATTCCGTTTCTGCGGCTGTGCGATCTGGGCGCCGTCGGCGCTCCGGTCGGGCTCCTGCTCGGTCGTCTCACGAACTTCATCAATGGCGAGCTCTGGGGGAGGGTGACGACCGCGTCATGGGGCATGGTATTCCCGAGCGGCGGCCCCATGCCGCGCCATCCGTCCCAGCTCTACGAGGCCTTCCTCGAGGGGGTCGTGCTGCTGACGGTCTTGCTCGTGCTCTCGCGGCGCAAGCGCGCCGACGGCTTCATGCTTGGAATGCTGCTCACGCTCTACGGTACGTTCCGCATCCTCGTGGAGTTCGTACGCGAGCCTGATCTACAGCTCGGGTTTGTTGCCGGTCAATTCACGATGGGTCAACTGCTGAGCGTCCCCGTGTTGCTCGGCGGAGTGTGGCTCCTGTGGCGAGCGCTCACCGGCCTGAGCGAGACGGTGCCCGAGGTGATCGAGGTCGAATCTTCCGACGAACACGAGTCCGATTCGACGGGTGTCGACACGCCGTAGATCGGCGTCAGTCATCCAGGCAGATTCGGTCGGTCGGCTTCCAGCAGGGCGTTTCCCGCTGAAGGCACTTGAATCCGCTCGAGGGCTTCAGGCGCTTGATAGGGTCGCAGTGCGTGCAGTAGAACTGAGGGAGCCTGCCGACGACGTCCTTCACTGCAGGGTCGCCGTACGGCGCTTCGTCGGGTTGCTCGAGCGTATGAAGCAGGTAGCAGGGCACGGTTGCCTTTCGGGTTCGTCCGTCAACTGATTGTACCGAGTTTCTCCTCGGCCGTGGGCTCTTGTCGTGCGGCAGCTCATAGTCCGGCCCGTATCGGCGCGATGACGCTCTTCGCGCTCGCGTTGACCCGCACGGCACGCTCTCCGTAGACTGGTCAGGACCAAGGAGGTTCTCATATGTCGTTTCGCCGCTCTGTTCTCGTGCTCGGTGTCCTTGCGGTAGCGTCGCTCTCGGTGTTCGTGGTCGCGTGCAAGCCGGCGCAGACCGCACTCGTTTCTTACTGGCCGAAGGCTGACTCCGAGCGGGTCGTGCCGAAGCCGGCCGAGTCACCCCGCTGGCCGCTCACCGGACTCGACGCTCCGAGCGACACAGCGACTCAGATACGTGTTGTATCGATCAAGATCGAAAACTCCCCGGTGGCCCGGCCTCAGACGAACCTGCAGCGGGCGGACGTTGTCTATGAGAGCGTCACGGAGGGCGGCATCACGCGCTTCAACGCCATCTTCCACTCACAGAATCCCGATGAGGTCGGTCCGGTGCGCAGTGCGCGTCTCTCTGATCTCTTCATAGTGCCGCAGTACCGCGCGCTCTTCGTATTCTCGGGTGCAAGCTCGACCGTCAACGGGCGAATCAACAAGAGCAACATCGATAACCTGAGCGAAGATGCGGGCATCAGTTACCCGTTCTTCCGTTCTAACGAGCGCCCCCGCCCGCATAACCTGTACCTCGTCCTGGACAAGGTCCGCGAGGAGGCCAAGAAGCGGAAGATGGCGACCACGGCGATTATCAAGGGCTTCGCCTTCGAGCGGAAGGCCGCCGAGGGGACATCGACCATCACGCAGATCAGCATTCCGTTCTCCACGGCCAACAAGGTCTCCTGGGCCTACGATGCCGCGACGAAGACGTACCTGCGGTCGAATGACGGGAAGGTCCACAAGGATGCTGCTACGGGCAAGCAGCTATCGGCCAAGAATGTCGTCGTGATGTGGGCGAAGCATAACGTCGCCAGCCGCGACAAGGTCGGATCGACGACCTACGAGATCGTGCTCAACGGCACCGGGAAGGCATCGGTCTTCCGCAACGGTCAGCGCTTTGATGGTACATGGACGACCGATGGCAGCGCGCCGCCTGCATTCAAAACGACGGACGGGACTGTCATCAAGCTCGCACCGGGGAATACGTGGTTCCAGGTAATCGCGCCGAACGTCAATATCACGATGAAGTGACCTTCACCCCGGTGAGCGTGGTTGTTCGACGCCAGGCACACGAGTAGAATCTTTAGGTCACAACGCCCTTCGGTCGCGCCGATGCGACCGTGTCCCCAAATCGAGGAGTAACGACAATCGTGACGACGACCGACAGCACATCCACTGGAACCCTTCGCGTCAAGACCGGCCTCGCCGAAATGCTCAAGGGCGGCGTCATCATGGACGTCGTGAATGCCGAGCAGGCGAGAATCGCCGAGGACGCCGGGGCGGTTGCCGTCATGTCGCTCGAGCGCGTCCCCGCCGACATCCGCGCAACAGGCGGCGTGGCCCGGATGGCCGACCCCACACGTGTCGAGGAAATTGTGAAGGCTGTCTCAGTGCCTGTCATGGCGAAATGCCGCATCGGGCATTTCGTGGAGGCCCAGATTCTTCAGTCCCTCGGCGTCGATTACATCGACGAGTCCGAAGTCCTCACGCCCGCCGACGAGGAGTATCACGTCAATAAATGGGACTTCAACGTGCCGTTCGTATGTGGCGCCCGTGACCTTGGCGAGGCGCTCCGCCGCCTTGGCGAAGGCGCTTCGATGATTCGCACAAAGGGCGAGCCCGGAACCGGCAACGTCGTTGAGGCTGTTCGTCACATGCGCACCATGACCGACGGCATCGCATGGCTCAAGGGTCTTCGTCCCGAGCAGCTCTTCGGTGCCGCCAAGGATCTTCAGGCACCGTACGACCTCGTCAAATGGGTTGCCGACAACGGCCGCCTTCCGGTCGTGAATTTCTCGGCCGGCGGAATTGCAACGCCCGCCGATGCCGCGCTTATGATGCAACTCGGATGCGACGGTGTCTTCGTGGGAAGCGGCATCTTCAAGAGCGGTGACCCCGCGAAGCGCGCGAAGGCGATCGTCGAGGCCACGACCCATTTCAACGATGCAGACATCATCGCGCGCGTCTCGCGAGATCTCGGCGAGGCGATGGTCGGCATCAATATCTCCGAGATTCCCGAGCAGGAGCGCATGCAGGAGCGGGGCTGGTAGGGTGAGGGTCGGCGTTCTTGCCCTGCAGGGGGCATTCCGCGAGCACATCGTGACCTTTGAGGCGCTCGGCGTCACGAGCGTCGCCGTACGGTTGCCCGAGCACCTCGGGGATTTGTCCGGACTCGTGATTCCCGGCGGTGAATCGACCGCTATCGGCAAACTCATGCGCACCTACGGCTTCTATGACCCGATCCGCCAGCAGCACAGTGCGGGCATGGCAGTGTGGGGGACGTGCGCCGGTGCCATACTCATGGCAACCGAGGTGCTCGATGCGCTTCCGGACCAGGAGGCTCTGGGCCTCATGGATATCAGCGTTCGTCGCAATGCGTACGGCCGCCAGCTCGACTCTTTCGAGGCTGACCTGGACGTGCGTGGGCTGCCCGGCGAAGGCTTCAGGGGCGTCTTCATACGAGCACCCTGGATTGAGCGCGTTGGGTCCGACGTCGATGTTCTCGCGCAGCACGACGGGCACATCGTCGCTGCCCGCTGTGGCGATCTTCTCGCGACCACATTCCACCCGGAGTTGACTGGCGATCCGCGGATGCACCGGTACTTCCTCGACGAGGTAATCGGCTCCTAGCAGCAGCGAAAGGAACTCTCATGTCCGGACACTCCAAGTGGGCGACTACGAAGCACCGCAAGGCTGCCCAGGATAAGAAGCGCAGCGCTCTCTTCTCGAAGCTCTCTCGCGTCGTCTATGTTGCGGCAAAGGCCGGTGGCGCAGATCCTGTCAACAACGCATCACTCGCGGCTGCAATCGAGAAGGCCCGCTCCTACAGCCTACCGCGCGACAAGATCGACGCCGCGATCAAGAAGGCGGCCGGCGCAGGCGAAGGTGAACAGTTCGAAGAGATCGTCTACGAGGGATACGGCTCGCACGGCGTCGCAATCTACGTCGAGGCACTCACCGACAACCGCAACCGGACCGCAGCCGATGTCCGGTCTTCCTTCTCGCGGGCCGGCGGCAACCTTGCCGCGACCGGCGCGGTGGCGTTCCAGTTCGAGCGCCACGGTGAGATCATCGTCGATAAGGCCGGCGCCCCGGATGAGGAAGAACTGCTGATGCTCGTCGCGGATGCCGGCGGCGAAGACGTCGAAGACAACGACGAGGAGTTCGTCGTTGTTACGGCGCCAAACGACATGATGCATGTGAGAGACGCACTCGTGGCGGCGGGTGTTGTTGTGAACGGCGCCGAGCTCTCGATGCGGCCGTTAACCCCGGTCGCGGTGACCGTCGAGACGGCGAAGAAGGTCATGCGGCTCATCGACGCGCTCGAGGAGTACGACGATGTCCAGGAGGTCTATCACAACATGGAGATGACCGAGGCGATCGCGGCCGCGCTCGATGCGTAGCAGTTCAGTGTGACCTGCCCGATCATCTAGCCTCCGGGCGATACGCGGTGCTATCCTGAACATATGTTCGATTGCACACTCATCGGGAGGGAGCGCGCGTGATCATCCTCGGCATCGACCCCGGCCTCGCCAACACGGGCTGGGGTGTCATCGAAGCCACCGGATCACGGTTCCGCTGTCTCGCATACGGGTGCATCACCACGACTAGCGCGCAGTCGCTGCCCGCGCGGCTCTCGGCGATTCACGAGGGGCTGAGAGGCGTCGTTGCGCGATACCAGCCGGCCGAGTGCGCGGTTGAGAACATCTACTTCTCCAACAACGCCAAGACCGCCTTCGCAACCGGGCAGGCCCGCGGCGTCGCTCTTCTCTCGGCATGCGAACTCCCTGTCGGGGAGTACGGGCCGGGGGAGATCAAGCTCGCGGTCGTCGGCGCCGGCGATGCAGATAAACACCAGGTGCAGTACATGGTGAGAATCGTCCTCGGCCTCTCCGAAGAGCCCAAGCCTGACCACGCCGCCGACGCGCTCGCGGCTGCGATCTGTCACGCGAACATGCGGACAGGTGTCGCGCTTGTCGAGGCTGCGCAATGATTGATTTCGTGACAGGTCGGATTGCCGAGAAGGGTGTCGGTCATGTCGTGCTCGACGTCGGCGGCATCGGCCTGCGGCTTGCCATGTCCACGGGCTCTCTCGCATCGCTACCTGCTGAGGGCGATTCGGTTACCGTGAAGACGTACCTCCACGTTCGCGAAGAGGAACTCTCACTGTTCGGATTCGAGAGCGTCGAGGAGAAGTCGCTCTTCGGCAAGCTCATCACGGTAAGCGGCGTAGGGCCCAAGGTCGCGCTTGCCGCGCTTTCGTCGTTCCGTCCGGCTGCGCTCGCCGAGGCCGTCGCGCGTGAGGATGTCGCGCTCGTGAGCACGATCCCGGGCGTCGGCAAGAAGACGGCCCAGCGCATCATTCTCGACCTGAAGGATAAACTCGGGATGCCGGATCTCACGGGCGCAGCGGGCTCGATGCGGGCCGGTGCTGCGGCAGAGGCTCGCGATGCGCTCCTCGGCATGGGGTTCTCGGCGGCGGAAGTCGCCACGGCACTCGACCGTTACGACGGGGCGCCCGACGACAGCCAGTCGCTCCTCAAGCATGCGCTGCGCCGGCTCGGCGGTGGTGTCTAGATGAGCACTGTGTGGGAAGACGCGAGCTGGGAGGCGCCCGAGGCGGAGCGGCTCGTTTCGGCGGATCACACCGAGGATGACCTTGAAATCGACCGTAACCTGCGGCCGAAGCGCTTGCCGGACTACCTTGGCCAAACGCGCGTCAAGGAGAACCTCGGCGTGCTGATCGACGCGGCCCGGGCGCGTGACGAGACGCTCGACCACATCCTGCTGTCGGGACCTCCCGGGCTTGGGAAGACGACGCTTGCGGGTGTCATCGCCAACGAACTCGGCGTGAAGATGAAGACCACGAGCGGCCCGGCGATTGAACGGGCCGGTGACCTCGCAGCGATTCTCACGAACCTCGAAGAACGCGACGTGCTCTTCATCGACGAGATCCACCGCCTCAACCGCGCGGTGGAGGAAGTGCTCTACCCGGCGATGGAGGACTACTCCCTCGACATCATCATCGGCAAAGGGCCGTCAGCGCGAAGCCTGCGGCTTGACTTGCCGCGCTTCACGCTCATTGGCGCTACGACGCGCACGGGACTTCTCACCGGGCCGCTTCGCGACCGCTTCGGCATGGCATTCCGGCTCGACTACTACACGCCCGATGAACTCGCGGACATCGTTCGTCGCTCGGCCGGCATTCTCGACGTGCCGGTGACCGACGACGGGACCGACGAAATCGCACGACGTTCACGCGGGACGCCACGTCTTGCAAACCGTCTGCTCAAGCGCGTGCGCGACTATGCTCAGGTGCGGCATGACGGGCAGATAACCGAAGACATCGCCGCCGAGGCCCTCGCGTTCTTCGAGGTCGACCACATGGGCCTCGACCGGATGGACCTTGCGATACTCGACACGCTCGTGCAGAAGTTCGCGGGTCGGCCTGTGGGGCTCAACACGCTTGCCGCTGCGGTGAGCGAGGAGCCAGACACACTCGAAGACGTCTACGAGCCGTATCTGCTGCAGCTCGGGTTCATTGCGCGAACACCCAAGGGACGCCAGGCGACGCCACGGGCCTTCGAGCACCTGGGCTTGGTGCCGCCCGCGGGCGCTCCGGGCCAGAACGGGCTGTTCTAGCCGCATGGATAGCGCAGGGACACACCGGCGGATCAAACCCCAGGCCCTGTGGGTCAGGGTCGATCAGAACCGTCTGAAACTCGGTGTGTTCGTCGGGTTGTTCGTCGGCGGATCTGCCTTGTTGCTGACACTCGCCTTCGTCGGCGTGCCCGGGTCGCTCATCGGCGGTGCTATCTGGTTCACCGAAAGCGGCGACGTTTCGCTCTATGTCCCCGGGCTCGTGAAGGTGTTTCTGATCGCCCTTGGCGCCTTGTTGCTGGTCGGCGGAATCGCGTCGGCGGTTCTGCTCGCTAATGGTGAGGACTGGGTCCGGAACCGGTTCGGCAGATCCGATCTGCCGACCGGCGAGCACCCGGCGCTCGAGCGTGCGGTCGCCGACATGGCGCTTGCCGCGGGGTTGGCGGAGCCACCGAGACTCATCCTGTTCGAGACCGAGAGCGTGAACGCGTGCGTCATCGGCATGACCCGGGCCCGGCCCGCTCTGGGTGTGACGCGCGGCTTCCTGACTGCGCTCGATGAGGACGAGCAACGGGCGGTCGCGGCCGCGCTGACGGCGCGAATCGTGAGCGGCGATATCCTACTCGGCACTGGGCTGGCCGCGCTCATGGGCCCCCTGAAAGCCATACGCGAGTCGCGAGGCGCCGCCGGTGGTATCGCGTCGGGCTGTGCGGATGCCGGCTGCTCAAACCCCGGGTGCGCCGATGACGGCTGCGGCTGCCTCTTTGACGGGCTCGGCGACTCAGACGCGGCGGGCGGTTGTCTGGCCGCTCTCGCAATCGCGGTGTTTGCAGCCATCGTCATAGCGCTCACGTATGCCGCGGTCGTCTCGGCTGCGTGGATCGTGACCATCTGGGGCCGTGCGCTCAGCCGTACCGGCTATGAGAAGGCCGATGCCGAGGGCATGCTGTTGCTCAAGGACCCGGGACCGATGCTCTCAGCGCTGAGGAAGGCGATCACGGCCTCGAATGCTGTGGCCGATGGTGACGCATCGTATGACGGCATCTTCTACGTGTCGACAAGCGGCAACCCGGCCATCGAGCGGGTCGAGCGCCGACGCTACGACCGGCTGCGAGAGGTCCTCGGGACGGAGGGGCTCGCGACTGCACTCGACTGAGTGACAACCGCCTATTCCGCTATGGGCGCTTTTCGTCGCCCAAACTCGCCGTTCGTCGTGGGAATCTCACATACAGCATGAGGCTGGCGCAGGGTCGCCGCTGCAGGGAGCATACTTATGCCCGAGGGTTGCACGCCGCAGTTTCGCGGCTCTTTCGAAGGGGGAGGGACCATGGCGAGTCGTCCTAGTCTGTCGAGGCGCTCCTGGAGTGCGCTGCTCTGCGTCGCGCTCGTTGCGAGCATGTCGGGGTTTGCGCCCGCAGGCGCAAAGACCGCAGCACCGGCGCCCATTGCGAAGACGCCCGTTGGCACGGTGTCGTCCGGATCGGGCGATATCGCTGGTGCGAAACTCGACGCAACACTCGCCTCGGCTGTTGCGAAGGCGACCGACAAGACCGCGAAGGCGAAATACGTTGACGTCGCGGTGCTCGTTGATGAGGACGCAGCCGCGCCGAAGGGTCTCGAGCGTGCTATCAAGCTCTCACTCCGCGCAGACACCGCAAGCGACCTGTGGGTGGGCCGCGCGAAGGTCGGCGCTCTGGTGAAGATGGCTTCCGCCGAGCATGTCGGCATGGTCTTCGAGAACGGGCGCAGGGAATCTCCGCCGATCCCGGATAAGACGACGCCGAGCAAGGCGACGCGCCTGAAGTCCGCACAAGAGACCAAGGTCAAGCTGGACGCAGCCCGGAGCGCGGGAGTGTTGGATGACTTCGCCGCACAGTTCGAGGATGGCTCGACGGCGACCAGCGTGCCGAAGATCCCGGGTCTCGATGGAGGCGCCGCGACTGGTTGGTTCGACGTCGGTCCCAATGGACACGACTCGGCGGGCGCGTGGGCACAGGGATACACCGGAACCGGCGTACGCGTTGCCGTTGCGGACGACAGTGTGGACTTCGCTCACCCCGATCTTATGGGGACTCAGGCATACGTTGAGAACCCCGCGTCGCCGTACCACGGTTGGCCAGAGGCCTTCGACCCCTACTCGCTCCTCTTGCACGCGTACGATCAGTTCTACGGTACCGACTACGTGGCAGCCGGGGACTCATGGTTCACGGATGCCTCCTCGACCATAACCGAGGCCAGTCCCGTGTTCGACGGCGCATCCGATTGGGTGCTTCCGGACACCACTTCATCCGGGACGTACCGGATCGGGACGCTTTGGGATGAGAGTCTCGGCTCCTGGTGGTGGGGATTCCCCGCAGTCCTGGTTGCCGATGAGCACACATCCGGTGTCTATGACACCGTCTACGTCGATCTGGACATGGACCGTGACTTCACAAACGACAAGCCGTGCACGAAGTCAGACCCGATCTCGTATCTCGACTTCTGGGACAGCGAGGGGGATACGTTCGGCATGGACGGCTACGCCGACCTCTCCGGCGGGATGGTCTACTGGATAGCTGACGGCACGAACCAGCCTCCGGGCTTCGACTTCATGTTCGGTGGCGGAGAAACTCCACCGGACGCCGGCACGATGGTGTGCTTCATGGGCGCGCTGAACCTCGAAGAAAACCACGGTACGCTCTGCGCGTCGAACGTGGTTGGCCAGGGCGTCACGGACGGGGCCTCTGATGAGTTTGTCGATGGCGGCACGTACCCGTCGTTCAAGACCCCGACCGGTGGCGGCTCGGGTATCGTTCAGGGTGCCGCAAAGGATGCGGGACTCGTCGCGATGTCCGACATCTACTGGAACCACTTCTCGTCGACCCTGTCCGCGTATGACTACGCCGCATTCGGGCTCGATGAGACAGCCGGGACTGCCGATGACATCCAGTGCGTGTCCAACAGCTATGGCGAATCCGATGAGGACGCCGACGAGTGGGACTACCGTTCTCGCTACGTGACCCTGCTTAATACCACCTACAATCCGAACGTCTCGTACCTGTTTTCTACTGGCAACGGCGCGCCCGGCTATGGGACGAACGCGCCTCCCACTGCTGCCACCGGTATCGGGGTTGGCGCATCCACGCAGATGGGCGCGACCGGCGGCTGGGACTCGATCCTTGATGCCGACCAGGTGAACGTGGGCGACGTCATCCCGTGGTCGAACCGTGGTCCCTCGGCAGCAGGCCACATGGGACCCTCTGTGGTTGCCGACGGGGCGTACTCCTCGGGAGCTATCCCACTCAACCAGTCATCCGGAGACGGATGGCGTGCGTGGGAGACATGGGGCGGCACGAGCCGTTCGTGTCCGGTCGCCACAGGAAACCTGGCGCTCGTTTTTGAGGCGTACAAGGACGCTAACGGCGGGTGGCCTGACTGGGAGACAGCTCGCGGACTGTTCATGAACGGCGCTCAGGACCTTGATTACGACACGTTCACGCAGGGCGCCGGCATGGTCGACGCGAACCGCTCCGTATCGCTCGCAGCGGGCAACGGCGGGCTTGCGGTGTCGCCGAGCGCCTGGTTCCCTGGTGACTACCGAGGCACGGAGTACGTGTCCTTTGTCGATCTGGTTCATCCCGGTGACTCAGTCACGGATTCGCTCCAGGTCGTGAACACGGGCAGCACAACCGCGAACGTTACGGTGACTGACTCGTGGCTTGAACTGAAGAGCTCGACCACCATGCAGGTGACGCTTGATTCCTCCAAAGAGTCGGCATACGACTTCAACCGACCGGATTACCTCGCCGATATCACGAGTCTCGTCCAGGCGGCCGACGCCGATCTCATGGTGATCAAAGCCGATGAGACCTTCGCGGAGTTCGCTCCCACAGGTGCGTTCAGCACCGCGACTACGACGCATAACGTGCCCCGCCTTCTCGTGTACAACTGGAAGGATCAGAACTCGAACGCTACCCTGTGGACCGACGGAGACTCGAACGGTTTCGTGAACGAGGGCGAGATCGACTCGGGTGAGTACATGCGGTTCACGTACGCGAACAACTTCGCCAACAGTCACCAGGTCAGGGTGCAGAACCCGTCGACGCGTATGCTCGACGGCGTGTACCTCGGTCTGCAGCACAATGCGCGCGCGGTGAGCGACCCCACGGTCACCGTCTCAATCGTGGTCGAGTTCTGGTCGCAGGTCGACCATCCCTGGCTCTCGGCGGGAGACAACTCGTTCTCGCTCGGCGCGGGCTCAAGCATGCATCTGCCGGTTAGGGTCGATGTTCCCGAGGACGCGCCCCTGGGCGCGTACGAGGGCGAGTACCGGATCGATGACGGCACGAATGTGACAATCGTGCCGGTAGGCATGACTGTTGCCGCTGACGGCTCGAACTTCCAGTTCGGTAACGTTGCGGGTGCAATCGACTCGATCATGCCGAATGCCGCTCTGCTCGGTTACCAGGACTGGAACTGGCGCGCCGAGTCGGGCGACTGGCGGTTCTTCATGACCGACGTCCCGGACGCCCCCGCGCTTCCCGAGGGGGCGGTCTGGCTGGTTCACACCCTGTGGCCCGAGGTCGGCGCTCCGAGTGATATGCAGGCGGACAACGACACGCAACTCTTCGGAGCGTCGCCCGATGAGTTCTCGATCGCGAAACCAAGCGTATTCGGCCCCACCGGACTCGCTAAGACCGGAGGGTCCTCAAACACGAACGTCACCGGCGGGATCTGGCTGCCCCAGACCAACACCGGAACCACCGAAGAGTGGATTGCGGCCCCCCTCGGCACGGGGTTGAACCAGATTATCCTTCACAACGTCGTGTGGCCGGGTCAGACGGACACACTTCCGATCCTTGGTGAGGCCGGCATGGCATCGGTCGCGCCGTCGGCGCTCACCCTTGTCGACTCGGCCGATTCCGGTGCCGAGGCAATCGACTTCGCGACCACAATGCAACTGAATGGCGCATCTGCCAAAGCATATGGGCTGTCGAAGCGTCTGGAAGGTGCGTATACGATTCAACAGGACGCAACATGGACGCAGGATTTCGCGCTCACAGACGCAGCCTTCCTCGAGGTGCAGACATGGTGTGCGGATTCTGATATCGATCTCTATGTGTATGACGGAGTCGGCGATCTCATTGCAGGATCCGAGTCGAGTTCAGGTGACGAATACGTGCGGATCGACTTGCCGGCCGACGACACATACACCGTTGAGGTGTACGGCTACAGCGTGTTCGGCGGGGAGGACTCCTTCGACATCTCGGTCAGCCATCCAATGGGTGACGACATGTCTTTGTCGGGCGTTCCCGCGGGCGCCATCCCCGCAGACAGCGGCTTCACGCTTGATGTCGACTGGATGAAGGCTCGCTCGGCCACCCTTGCAGAACGCGAAGGGACGTACGAGGGACTTGTCGTTCTCGGTCCGACCGAGGCACCCAGTGCGATTCAGGTGCCCGTTACGCTGAGGTATCCGTTTGAGGTTGAGACCGCGACGCCATCTGGCAAGGACGTTGTTAATACACCGAAACCAGAGGTACAAGCCACGTTCTCGAAGCGGGTCGATCCCGACTCACTGACGAGCGACACCTTCTATGTCACCGACGGGGACGCGGTGTTTGACGCCACCATCGGCTACGACGCGACCAGCGCGCGGGCGACGATCGTTCTCGACGATCCGCTGCCATCGCGCACCGAATTCACCGTCGTCGTCGACGGCGTGATTTCCGTTGACGGCGACCTGCTCTCGACCGAGTGGACATTCTCCACCATCGACAGCCTGTTCCGCTCCAGCGGTTCAGACCGCTACGCGACGGCTGTTGCCGTGAGCAGCGCCAGCTTCGAGACGGCCGACGTGGTTCTGCTCGCTACTGGCGCGAACTTCCCCGACGCGTTGTCGGCAGCCGGGCTTGCGGGGTCGTACCACGCCCCGCTGCTCCTGACCAGGCCGACGGATCTTCCGACGGTCGTCCGTGATGAGATCGTGCGGCTCGGTGCCTCGAAGGTCGTCATCGTCGGAGGCGCCAAAGCTGTCTCGGCGGGCGTGGCAAGCGCGGTCGACGCGCTGAGCGGGGTGACCGTCGAGCGCATCGCTGGTGCGGATCGCTACGCCACAGCGGCGCACGTCGCCGCGGCCATCGCGGCGCGCGAAGGGGCGACCCCGAATGTATATGTGTCGAGAGGGGACAGCTTCCCGGATGCCCTGGCATGCTCGCCGTATTCGTTCCACGAGGCGATGCCGATTCTGCTGACCCGCACGGCCGATCTGCCTGCTGTGACCAAGGATGTCATCGAGGACCTTGGTGTGACCGACGTCGTCATCGCCGGTGGAACACCCGCAGTCTCAGACGCCGTGAAGAACAGCATCGATAGCCTTGCTGGTGTCTCTGTCGTGCGCATCGCCGGTCTCAATAGGTACGAGACGGCAGCCGCCGTCGCCGAGCACGGCGTGAGCCAGGGTTGGGGAAGCTGGCAGTACGTTGGCATAGCGACAGGTCTCAACTTCCCCGATGCTCTTGTCGGCGGAGTGGCATGCGGGAATCGTGGAGGCACACTTCTGATGACCGACCCGCGGTTCGTGAGCGGTCCCACCCACGCGACGATGCTCCTGCATGCAAGTTCGATCCTGCGTGTTGACATCTTCGGGGGTGCGAATGTGGTGTCCTCGGATGTCGCGGAAGCACTCGGCGTGATTCTCTGGTAGGCGCTGCTTACCATGAGCCAACCGGAAGGGTGCCTCTCGGGGCGCCCTTCTTGTCGCATCAGTTGTGGCGTCTGGGGCGTGGCGATCAGAGCGTGACCTCGGCGGCCCACAGCCCGTGCAAGTTGCAGTGTTCGATAGCCCGAACGACCGTGCCTGCGGGGAGGTCGATGGCGACGCTGACAGTGGGGGCGGTTGCCACGGGGGACAGGTCAAAGCGGGCAAGCGGGGCTCCGGCGACGAACAGCTCGATCCAGGTGATGTAGTGATCGGGCTGGTTGGGGTGTGAGACATCCCGGCCGACGCTGACGGTCAGAACGGTACCCGCATCGGTCACTGTGACGTCGATGTGGGGCGTGTGCTTCTTCTCAAAGTCACTTGCGGCCCTCAGATCGGTTATGTGGTTGACAGGGTCGAGAATCGGAGCGTCGGACATGGGAGCCTCCCGAATGAGATGTGTGCAGGCGTGCGCTTATATGCGCACGAAGATACATACCCGAAACGGGACAGTCAGTCGTCGCCAGAGGTTACAATCACCGTGACGGTGCGTGTCCGAGGGGAGAATGACATGACCACCCTGAGTCCGTGGATCGCCGACAGGGTCGACGCAGTTCTGGTCGTCATCGACGTACAGGACCGGCTTGCTGCCGCGATGCGGCACCGGAGCGAGGCTGTTGCGACGGTTGCCATGCTCGTGCGGTCAGCGCGTTTGCTTGGCATTCCAATCCTCGTGACGCGGCAGTATCCGCAGGGTCTTGGCGACATCGTACCGGAAGTGCGTGAGGCTCTCGGCGAGTACACACCCATCGACAAGACTAGCTTCTGCTGCCGCGCCGACGAGGCGTTCTCGGACGAACTCGCGGACACGTGGCGAGGTCAGGCCATTCTCGTGGGGATGGAGGCGCACGTGTGTATCGCCCAGACGGCGCTCGCGCTCCTCGAGGACGGCTACCGCGTTCAGGTCGTGGCCGACGCCGTGTGCTCACGCCGAGACAGCGACCGTGACGTTGCCCTTGAGCGTCTTCGGTATGCCGGGGCTGCAGTGACCACATCAGAGGCAGTCTTGTACGAGGTGCTTGGGAGTTCTCATGCCGAGGAGTTCAAGGCCGTACTTGCGCTGGTCAAAGCGCACGACTTGGCCTGACGGCGCCGCAGCGCCTGCGATACACTAGTTCACCCATCGCGACACGGAGTCACTCGGGCTGTTCGCGGGAACACATCCGGCACGAGCATGAGCGAGGTAGCCTCACATGGCACATACCATCATCGACGGCAAAGCGGTTGCAGCGAGCGTTCGCGCCGAAGTGGCGAAGCGCGCGCGCTCGCTTCGGGACGCGGGTATCGAACCGGGTCTCGCAGTCGTTCTGGTCGGCGACGATCCCGCGTCCGCATCCTACGTGAACATGAAAGAACGCGACTGTGCCGAGGTGGGCATCCGCTCCTTCGACATGCGCCTGCCTGCCAACACCAGCCAAGAGACGCTCGAGGGTATCATCGATGGCTTCAACAACGACCCGGCAGTGCACGGCATCCTGCTCCAGCTACCGATTCCCCGGCACCTCGACACGGAGTCGGCGATTGCCCGGATCTCGCCCGAGAAGGACGTCGACGGCTTCCATCCCGTCAGCATCGGTCGCATGGTGCGGGGGCTTCCGGCGGCGCATGCATGCACCCCTGAGGGGGTCATGGAACTCCTGCGCGCTTACAAGATCGACCCGACCGGTAAGCGGGCCGTTGTGGTCGGGCGCTCGGTTCTGGTCGGGAAGCCGATGGCCCTCCTGCTCATTGAAGCGAATGCCACGGTGACTGTCTGCCATTCGAGGACGGTCGATCTGCCGGGGGTCTGCCGGGAGGCTGACATCCTCGTTGCCGCCATCGGGCGGCCCGGGATGATCGACGAGTCGTACGTGAAGCCGGGCGCGATCGTCATCGACGTCGGAATCAACCGGGTCGGGGACAAGTTGGTCGGCGACGTGGACTTTGAAAGCGTCGAGCCGGTCGCGTCGGCTATCACGCCTGTTCCGGGTGGAGTCGGGCCGATGACCAGGGCGATTCTCATGGCCAATACGGTCGCGGCAGCCGAGGCAACCGCTTAGACCGGTTCCGGCGAGAGTGGTATCGCCGGTTCGCGCTCTCCCTGCTATCATCCTCGCTAACGTGTGAACGAACTCTGCACGCCCCGCAACGGAAGGACCCGGATGGCAACGAGCGCTGCGAGCAAGACCCGCTGGATCCGCTACGGGTTCCTCGCCGGGATGGTGGGCTTGATTGCGACGGTCGGGATCCGCCACCAGCTCCTCAAAGGTGCCGGTGCAGCGCCTCTCGATTCCTTCTGTCCTCTCGGTGCAGTCGAATCGCTTCCGACGCTGTTCTCCGGGGGAGGTATGCTCGCCAAGACGGGGACCTCGAACCTCGTGCTGTTTGCAGGACTGCTCCTCGTGACGCTCTTCCTGGGCGGCGCGTTCTGTGGCTGGCTCTGCCCCTTTGGCGCCATCCAGGAATGGCTTGCTGCGCTCTCGAAGCGTGTGTTCGGTCGCCAGTTGCGAGTCCCCGAGTCGCTCGACCGCTACCTGAAGCATATGCGCTGGGTCGTACTGGCGTTCATCGTGACGGCGGCGTACTCGGCAGGCCGCCTCTGGTTCGCGGACTACGATCCCTTCCGGGCGCTGTTCCACTTCAAGTTCGAGTCGTGGGTCGCGTATGCGCTCGTCGGGGGTACCGTCGTCGGCAGCATGCTGGTGGAGCGCTTCTGGTGCCGTTACCTGTGCCCGCTCGGAGCAATCGTGGGCGCACTCGGCACGATCGGGCTTGTGAAGGTTCGTCGTTCCGAAGACGCATGCACGTCATGCGGCATGTGCGACGAGGCATGTCCGGCCCGCATTAGCGTCTCGACGACACCAGCGGTGAGCGATCAGCACTGCACGATGTGCGCCGAGTGTGTGGGCGCATGTCCCGAACCCGGCGCGATGCATGTGTCCGCCGGTGGCGCGTCGTCGGCAGTGAGGCCGTGGGTGGTCGGTCTTGCCTCGGCAGCACTGCTCTTCGCGCTCGTCGGCGCTGCCCAGGCAGCCGGCCTCTGGCAGGCGGGGAGCGGGTGCGGTTCTGGCGGTTGTGCCGAAGAGTCCGTCGCTCAGCCGGTCGGTGTCCAGGAGCCGCCGGCTTGCCCTGAATCGGGGGCAAGCGGTGCCGCCGCCGAAGGCTGCGCGGAGTGCGTGGAAGAATAGGCTACAATACCCCGCGAGACGTCCCCGACATACCCGGCAGGTGATTCCCGTGAAGCGGCTCCTTCTCCGCTCCGTGTCAGCGTTCGTGCTCCTCGCTTTGTCGCTGGTGGTGTTCCCGTCTCTCGCCTTTGCGGGCGTGAGTGAATACCAGGTGCAGTTCGCCCCGGCTGACACCTCAGGCAGCGGAATCTTCGTTGTGAACGTCATTCTGTCACCTGATACAAAGCTCCCCGCGAAGGTTCGCGTGCCCTTGCCGACCGGAGCGGTTCTGCTGTGGTCCGGTGAGATTCTTGGCGGCGACGTGAGCGCGGATCCGTCACGTGAGGCGAGTGTCACGCCGACCGAGGGTGGTCTCGTCGTAGAGTTCACCATCGAGAAGGTCAGGGTCGCGCAAGTCGAAGCCCAGTGGAATGCGCCGACGATCTCAGGTACCAAGGTGTCGTCGGACCTGGAGTGGGTCAACACGACCGAAGCGGGCACGTACACCTTCGCCATCCGGCTTCCTGCGGGGGCAACCAACGTGAAGATCACCCCGGCGGTCGAGGGTGAGGTCAACACGAACGCGGCCGGCGAGACGCTGCGCACGCTCACTCCGGTCCGTCTTGAGAAGGGCGCCACGTTCCCGATCAGCATCGCGTTCAAGTCCGGCGGTGCGACCGGCGGGGGCGGAATCAGTGATGTGCCACCCGTCCTCATCGCAGTGGTAGCAGCACTGGCGCTCGCGATCGTGGCACTCGTGGTGGTGGTCGTTCGCCATGGCGTCACCCAGGACGATGCGCGACCACAGGCGACTGCTGCGGCCCGCACGTCGGTGGCGGGCTCCACCAGAGGCTCGGGGTCAACTACCGGGGCTCCGGCGCCGGTGACGCCCGACGCAAATCCCGACGATGAGCCGGACGACGAGGATTTTACCTGGGAGTAGTCCGCAATCCGCACGGGAGCAGGACTTGACTCCGGAAGGATTGTGCTACGATTAGCCCTGACCTGGGCAAGGGGCCCAGGACGGCTGCGAGACGGTTTGTCAGTACGAACGGCGTATCGGTCCACCCCTTCAAGGACGTGTGGCAAGAGACGCGAGAACGCACGGACAGGCACGTCGCACGAGTGTGAGCCCGCGATACGCACGCGGGGGGGAAGGACGGATCGGCATGGCACAGGGTACCGTTAAGTGGTTCAACCCGGACAAGGGCTATGGCTTCATCTCTCGGGAGGATGGCGAAGACCTCTTCGTACACTTCTCCGAGATTCAGGGCGACGGTTTCAAGACGCTCGATGAAGGCCAGGCAGTCGAGTTCGACGTGACCACCGGCCAGAACGGCAAGCTCCAGGCGAGCAACGTTCGCAAGAGCTAGTCGCTTCACCAGACCTGAGAGGGGCGGTCCTTCGGGACCGCCCTTACTTTTGAGAGGGACGTCGTGCTCTACGTCTTCGTCATATCATTCGTGCTGATCATGGTGGGCGAACTCGCGGACAAGTCGCAGTTGCTCGCACTGCTGCTCGCCACCCGTTATAAGTGGTGGCAGGTGCTCGTGGGTATCACCGCAGCCACCTTCCTCGTGCACTTCGTCTCCACCGCATTCGGCATGCTCGCGGGCGGGTTCATTCCCGAGGGTATTTTGCCCTGGGTAAGCGGTCTGCTCTTCCTCTTCTTCGGCATATGGACCCTACGGGGTGATACGGTTGAAGATGAGGATGCTGCGGTCTCCCGCGGCGCAAAGTATGGTCCGGTGCTCGCTGTGGCGATTGCCTTCTTCTTTGCGGAACTTGGCGACAAGACGCAGATCATGACGATCACCATCGCGGCCGATCCGGGCGGAGCGCTCCTTTCCATCCTCAAGGGCTCTGGCACCGCCGTGCAGGGGTTCCTCACGTCAGTTGGCCTCACCTCGACGGAGAATCTGTCGCAGAGCGCGCGCTTCTGGGGAGTCACGCTCGGCTCGACCTTTGGCATGGTGCTCGCCGATGCGCTCGCGATCGGCGTGGGGCGGCTTCTTGGCAAACGTCTCCCCGAGAAACTGCTGACGCGCATCTCGGGCATTGCATTCATCGCGTTCGGGCTGCTCACGATCATCGCGCCATATCTTTCGCGGTAGCGGGCGTAGAATGGCTAAACGCACCCGGGAGGAATCGGCGACATGCGCGTAGCGCTCCATACATGCTGTGGTCCGTGCCTGCTCGAGCCGTTTGACGCGCTCGCGGCGGACCACGATGTGACAGTTGTGTACGCGAATCCCAACATCCATCCGGTCGCCGAGTACCGGCACCGCCGGGACACCATGCTCGAGTATGCAACCGGGCACGGTATCGAAGTCGTCGAGGTGCCGTACGACCCGGTGTTGTGGATGCGCGCGGTCGCCGGGCTGGAGAACGACCCGGCCGCGCGGTGCCGTGCGTGCTTCACGCTGCGGTTGTCGCTCACCGCCGATGAGGCGTCGCAGCGAGGGCTTGATGCGATCGCCACGACGCTCACCGTGAGCCCGTATCAGGATCAGGATGCCGTTGCCGAGGTTGGGGAGCGGGTGGCCGCGGAGGCAGGACTCGCATACCTGGGAGCGGACTTCCGCGATCGGTACCCGGAGGCGACACGTCGCTCGCGCGAACTCGGGATGTACCGCCAGAACTACTGCGGCTGCATGCTGTCCGAGATCGAGGCGGAGGCACAGCGGGAAGCGCGTCGGCAGGAGCGCCGCGCCCGTCGCGAAGGCACGCGGTCCGGAAGCGAGAGCGCCTAGCCCCTACGTGTCTGTTGCTCGTAATCGCGAGCGAGGATGGCGCGGATGTTCCCGGCGTAGCGAAGATTCCGCGCCAACCAGAATCCCTTGCGGTCCACGCGCGTCGTGCGCGCTTCGATCGCGCGCCGCAAATCGACCGCAGTCGTTCCCGGGAACAACGTCCTGCTTGCACCGATGGCCGAGAGGATGTGCGCGTCACTGCCACCCGTCACGGCGAAGCGGTGCGCGTGGTCGCGCATGTACCTACGGGCGAGCCAGTTGGCGTGGAAGATGAGCGGCGTCGAATTGCTGATCTCGAATGCGTCGAAGTCCACGCAGTCGTAGATGCTGCGATCGCCCCTGCATAGGCCATGCTTTGCCCACCAGCGTGGTGCGAACGGGTGGGCGACGACCGCGAGACCGCCCTGAGCGTGAATGGCGTCCACTGTGTCTTGCGCAGAGGCTCCGGGCTCGATGCGTTCGGGTGCCCACAGACCGATGATGTGACCGCTCTCGGTGTCGATTTCCTGCCCGATGATGACCTCGATGCGGTACTCGCCGACCATTGCCGCCGCCTCGTGCGCAGCATCGACCGAGTTGTGGTCGGTGATGGCGACGACGGAGAGATCCGTGTGCTCGGAGACCCAGGCGAGGACGTCTCTCGGTGAGCCGAGACCGTCGGAACCGGTCGTATGAAGGTGTATGTCAGCTGAGGACCAGGTTTCGGGCATGGGGGCATGGTACCTGATGCCTGCCTTCGCGGTACACTCTTGCGAGAGTATTCCGCCGACAAGAGGAGAGGGCGGGCACGTGCGCACCGACGACTTTGACTACGACCTGCCGACTGGTCTCATCGCTCAGCACCCTGTCGAACCGAGAGATTCGTGCCGCCTGCTGGTCCTCGAGCGCACGAGCGGGATGGTCGATCACCGCACGTTCGCCGATCTGCCGTCGTACCTGCGATCCGGTGACGTTCTCGTCGTGAACGAGACGCGCGTGCTGCCGGCGCGGCTCCTCGGCGCGAAGGACGAGACCGGCGGCGCGGTTGAGATGTTGCTGCTCCGGCCTCGCTACGAGGACACCTGGGAGTGCCTTGTGAAGCCGGGACGACGCCTGAAGCCGGGTGCGCACGTGATTTTCGGCGACGGGCTTCTCTCGGCGCTTGTGGTCGACGTGCTCGAGGAGTCCGGGGGCCGACTCGTGCGCTTCTCAACACGCGAAGGCACATTCATGGAGGCCGTTCACGCGCTCGGGGAGGTGCCTCTTCCTCCGTACATCACGGCGCGTCTCGACGATCCCGAGCGCTACCAGACGGTCTTCGCCGCCGAGGAGCACAGCGTTGCCGCACCGACGGCGGGCCTGCACTTCACGCAGGACATGCTCGACAACATCCAGCGGGCCGGGGTGCACCTCGCCAAGGTCGAGCTCGACGTCGGGCTCGATACCTTCCGACCCGTCTCGGTCGATGATCCCGCCGAGCACCACATCCACACCGAGCACTACCGCGTTCCTGCGTACACTGCAGAAGCGGTGAATGCCGCGCACAAGCGGGGCGCGCGCGTGATCGCGGTCGGCACGACGTCCGTGCGGGCGCTCGAGAGCGCGTTCAATGAGCGTACGGGGCTGGTCGAGGCTGCCGAGGGGCTCACGGACTTGTTCATTTTGCCGGGCTTCAGCTTTGGCGCGGTGGATGCGATGGTGACGAACTTCCACGTGCCGCGGTCCACGCTCATGATGATGGTGAGCGCGTTCGCTGGCCGTGAGCAGGTCATGCATGCCTACCGTACGGCGATGGCCGAGAAGTACCGTTTCCTGAGCTTCGGGGACGCGATGCTGATCGTGTAGGGGTCGCGATTTACTCGGGTTCCCACCAGGTCCAGTTCGGGTTGCCCGATGCAGGGTCATCCGGCGCCGTACCTGGCGCAACGGCGAACCCGTCCTCGACTGTGCCGCCTGCAGGAATGTAGACGAGTACGCCGGAGTCGTCCTTCACGAAGAACGAGAAGGTCGGCGAGCCATCGGGAGAGGTCGGGACCGCGAAGCGTCTCAGCAGGGTCGGCCACGTTCCGTACGCCGGAATATCCGAGCCGCTCGTGAGTACGAACCGGCGCTGCAACAGCTGCCGCGTGACCGTCGAGAATCCGAGGTACGTGTCCGGCGCCGTACGCAACACGATAGTTCCGGTCTCGTCGGCAATGCGGAACGTCGGAATCGCCGCAGGCTCCGTGCCGGTATCGAATGCGGTCGCGACCGATGTAGCGGTCACGAGTGTCGACGGACTCACCGCGAGCTGGCCCATGGGTGCGTAGACGACCCCGTCGAGGACGACGTATGGCGGAGCCCCAGGCTGTGCGACGGCGTCTTTGGTCGCGTCGGCACTTCCGTACTCGGCGTCCGGGGCTGCAAGGTAGGAGTAAGCGCTCGTAGCGTCGTACTCCTCCGAGGTGCGCGGGGAATCGGTCACGCCCCTGTTCGCGCTCAGCATGCCGCCGAGACCGATGCCAGTCGCAACAAGTGCAACGAGCAGCACGGCTGCGGCCGATGCGAACGCGGTGAGTCGGGGCGTCCATCTCTTGCGAGCCATCAGAACGACCGGGATCACCGCTGCTGGTTCGCCCACAGATTCTTCAGCTTCGGCTGCAGCGGCGCGAATCAGAACGGCTTCTTTGGCTCCAAGCGCAACAAGCCGCTCGACGAGATCCTCCGGTGCGCTCGGCGCGGTGGCCCGTGCGAGCACGTCGAGGCCCCGCTCGAGTCTGGCGCACTCGGGGCAGCCGTCGCAGTGCGAGCGTGCCTCGGCGAGTGAAGCCGCGTCGACGTCGTGGTCGAGAGCCTCCGAGAGGATCTCCTGAGCCTTCAGACAGTCCATCATGCACCTCCCTCGGCGGGGTCGAGTAGGTGAGCGAGCGTGCGGCGGGCCCGGAAGACGCGCGACTTCACGGTCCCGACGGGGATGTCGAACGCGAGTGCCGCTTCCTGGTAGTTCATGCCGAACAGGGTGACGGCGCCGAGGGCGTCGCGTTCCTCGGGAGGAAGCGTCCTGATCGCGGCTTCAACGGTGCGCGACATCACGACATCATCGGCGAAGTCACGGACCGTCGGGGGAACCAGGTCGATCGGGTCGGTGGGGATGGGGCGGTGGGCGCCCGCTCGGGCCATGTCGAGGCATACGTTGCGTGTGATGCGGAACAGCCACGTCGATAGGGCCGACCTGCCGTCGAAGGAGGCAAGCGACCGGAACATCTTGACGAACACCTCCTGTGTCGCATCTTCTGCGGCGGCTGAATCGCCGAAGAATCGGAGCGCATGGCCGTACACTGCGTTGGAATGGGCCCGGACGAGTGCTTCAAATGCGCGCTCGTCGCCCTTTCGGGCAGCGGCGACGAGATCGTGGTCGGAGAGTGCTCCTGCGATCAACGCCTGCTCCTCTATGACGTTTGCGAACAGCCTGAGGTTCACGAGAAGCATACCCTTACCCGGCACCTGTTAGAATCTGCGGCATGACACTTCACGATTTCGACCTCATCGCGACCGACCCGTCGACCGCTGCACGTGCGGGCATTTTCCACACTGCGCACGGGCCGGTACGCACGCCCGTCTTCATGCCGGTGGGAACGCGGGCCACCGTGAAGGGCGTCTTGCCTACACAACTACACGACATCGGCGCGCAGGTGGTGCTCGCGAACACGTACCATCTGTTCCTCCGCCCCGGAAGCGACCTCATCGCCGAGGCGGGCGGTCTGCATGCGTTCATGAACTGGGATCGGGCGATCCTCACCGACTCGGGCGGCTTCCAGATCTTCTCGCTCGCCGACACCCTCAAACTCGACGACGACGGCGTGACCTTCCGCAGCATCGTCGATGGCGCATGGCACCGCTGGACTCCCGAGGACAACATGCGCGTCCAGGAAGACCTGGGTGCGGACATCATCATGCAACTCGATCAGTGCCCGCCGTACCCGGCCGAGGAGAGCGCGGTCGCCGAGGCGGTCCGCCGCTCGGCCGCGTGGGCGAAGCGGTGCAAGGATTCGCATGTCAGGGAGACTCAGGCGCTCTTCGGCATCGTGCAGGGTGGCGTCTATGCGAACCTGCGCGCGGAGAGTGTAGAGCGTCTCGGCGAGATCGGATTCCCCGGGTATGGTATCGGCGGCTACTCCGTTGGCGAGCCGCACGACCTCATGCTCGAATCGCTCGAGCCCGTGTGCGAGATGCTTCCCGCAGACAGGCCGAGGTACCTCATGGGCGTCGGAAACCCGACATCGCTCGTGCGCGCGATCGCGCTTGGGGTCGACATGTTCGACTGCGTGCTGCCGACGCGTACCGCACGGACGGGAACCGCGTTCTCATCGGAAGGGCGCATGAACCTGCGCAATGCGAAGTACGCGCGGGACTTCACTCCGCTCGATCAAATGTGCACGTGCCCGACGTGCGCGGGGTACACACGAGCGTACATCCGGCATCTGGTGAACACGAAAGAGATGCTCGCGTCGATTCTGCTGTCCGTGCACAACCTGCATTTCCTCATCGACCTGACCACCCGTGCCCGCGTGGCAATCGAGGCAGGGGAATACGCTGCATTCATGAGTGAGTGGCTTGCCGGGCCGGGTGTCGTAGACTACTGATGGCGCGGTGTTTCTCGTGCGCCGCGTGCTACATCTGGTGGTATGATAAATGGCCGTGTACCGTGCCTGGTGCGCCCCTGACTTCGATTGCACTCTGTGGAGGCTTTCATGAACTCGCAGACCGGCCAGCTCATCTCGTTCGCGGTACTCATCGCCGCATTCTATTTCCTGCTCATCCGCCCGCAGATGAAACGCCAGAAGGAACAGACGGCTCTCATGAAGTCGCTTGCGGTCGACGCCGCCGTCGTGACCATCGGTGGCATCTTCGGAACGATCAAGGCGCTCGAGGACGACAGGGTCTCGCTTGAGATTGCGACCGGCATCACCATCACGATGGCACGGTCGGCAATCGCTAAGAAGATCGAGGCCTAGCACATGAGTTCTGGCGCTCCGGTCACTCTCGAAACAATTCAAACCGATCCGGGCGTGCTTGCGTACCTCCAGATGGGTGACGACTACCTTGGCACGCTTGGCTACACCGAGCACGGACTGCGGCACGCGAACCTCGTTGCTCATATTGCCGGCAATGTGCTACGTCGTCTCGGCTACCCCGAGCGCGAGGCGGAAGTCGGCGCGATCGCGGGATTCATGCACGACATCGGCAACTGCATCTCGCGTGAGTTTCACGGTGTAAGCGCCGCGCTACTAGCGAAGTCGGCACTCGTACGACTCGGGATGGATTTCTCGGAGATAGCGGTCGTCATGAATGCCCTCGGTAACCACGAAGAGGAGATCGGGACGCCGGCTACACCGATCGGGGCCGCCATCATCATCGGTGACAAAGC
Source organism: Coriobacteriia bacterium (assembly GCA_038325105.1). Taxonomy (GTDB): domain Bacteria; phylum Actinomycetota; class Coriobacteriia; order Anaerosomatales; family Anaerosomataceae; genus WSXY01. The sequence continues at coordinate 8,574 of JBBQIR010000013.1, read as the reverse complement.
CGACGTCCATCACACGCGAGTCCGCAATCCCGACCCGATTACGTTCGACATCCACGACCGTGTGAACTACGCTGCCAAACGGTCGTTTCTACGTGTCGATGACGACAGCCGCCTGCTCACGCTGGAACTCGACATCGACACGGGCGTGAGTCAGGTAATGGAGTACTTTGAGATATTCCTGTCGCGCATGCAGATGTGCCGCAAGGCGGCCGAAGTGCTCGATGCGAACTTCAGTCTGGTGATAAACGGGACCAAGTTGCTCTAGCAAGGTCTCGAATCGGAACATTCGACCGGAAGGCAGGACGAGAGACAGACATGGACCCGAAGACACGCAACGTCGTGGCGCTCGTCACCATCATCGCCCTCGTGGCGGTGTCGTGGTGGCTGTTCTGGCCGCTCGACAAGAAGATCACGCAGGGCCTCGACATCAAAGGCGGTCTCTCGGTCATCCTGACCGCGAAGCCGACCGGCAACCAGACGCTTACGGTTGATGGCATGGACCGGGCGGAAACCATCCTCACCGAGCGCGTCAACGCTCTTGGTGTGAGTGAGGCGTCCGTTCAGCGACAGGGCGACCGATCGTTCCTCGTACAGATTCCGGGTATCCGTGATTCCAAGCAGGCGCTCGCCGCGCTCGGCTCGACCGGTCAGCTCGTGTTCGTCGATCTCCGGAGCATCGAGACTTCCGAGCAGCTCGCCTACGGTGTCAAGGTCCCGGCCGGCAGTTACGACGAGACAGCGGTCGTGGTCTCCGGCGCGAGCGTCAAGACGGCGGGTACGAGCCTCGACGGTCAGAACCTTCCGGCAGTGTCGCTCGACTTCGACCAGGAGGGTACCGATGCCTGGGGCACGTTCACGACCGAGAACGTCGGTCAGTATGTGGTGATCCTGCTCGACAACGTCGTGCAGTCGGTCGCGCAGATACGGGAGCCGATCACCGACGGGTCGACGCAGATTTCCGGTACGTTCAGTGCCGAGGAGGCCAAGCGCCTCGCCGCCGTTCTCCAGGCCGGTGCGCTGCCGTTCGCGCTCGAGTTCTCGGAGTCGCGTGTTGTCGGACCGACGCTGGGCCAGGACTCGCTGCAGCAGGGCCTGCTTGCGGGCCTCATAGGTCTCGCGCTCGTCGGCGTGTTCATGATCGCGTACTACCGCGGTCTGGGGGTCGTGAGCGTTCTGGCGCTGGCGATCTACGGTGCCCTCATGCTCGGCACGCTCTCGATCCTGTCTTCGGTAGGCGCGTTCTCGGTGACCCTGCCGGGTATTGCCGGTCTGATTCTCACCATCGGCGTCGCCGCAGACACGTCCATCCTCATCTTCGAGCGCTTCAAAGAAGAGGTTGAACTGGGCAAGGTATACCGCAGTGCCGCCAAGTCCGGCGTGCGTCACGCGATCGGTACGAGCATCGACGCCGACATCGTGACGCTTGTGTCGGCAATCGCACTCTACTGGCTCGCAATCGGTCCCGTGAGAGGCTTCGCGTTCACGCTCATTCTGGGTATCATCCTCGACCTCGTGGTCGCGCTGCTCTTCACCGGTCCGATCGTGCGGCTGCTCGCCGAGTCGGTGGCACCGAAGATGCCTGCTCTCTTCGGCCTGAAGGGCGGTGCCCAGCATGGCTAAGGTCAAAATCAACTTCATGGGCATGCGCAACGTGTTATTCATCGTTTCGGCCGCCCTGGTCATCGCGAGCGTTCTGGCGATAGCATTCATCGGGCTGAACTTCGGCGTTGAGTTCCAGGGCGGCACTGTCATGACCTTTGGTGCCAAGGAGGGTGTCACGGTTGAGACCGTCCGCGACGCGCTCGTCGCCGCCAAGGTCACCGACGCGCAGAACGCCACCATCCAGCCGACCGACAAGGGTGCGTTCATTGTTCGCACCGCCGAGAAAGACGTCGCCATCGCCGAGAAGGCCATGGCGGACGTCGCTACGGAGCTTGGCATACCGCAAGACGACCTCAACGTCACGACCATCGGCGCGGGCTGGGGGGCAAACGTCACGCGAGCCGCGCTCGTCGCTCTGATGGTGTCGATCTTCGCGATTCTCGTGTACGTCTCGCTGCGCTTCGAGTACAAGATGTCGGTTGCGGCAATCATCGGCATCATTCACGACACGCTCATCGTGCTCGGCGTTTACGTGCTGTTCGGACGTGAGATCACGCCGAACACGATTGCTGCGCTCCTCACGATTATCGGGTACTCGCTCTACGACACGATTGTCGTGTTCCACCGCATCCGGGAGAACACATCGAGCGTGGGCAAGAGGACGTTCATGGAGATGGCGAACGACTCGATCAACCAGATATTCATGCGCTGGATCAACACCGCTATGTCGCAGATCATCCCGGTCGGATGCCTGTTGCTCTTCGGCGGAGAGACGCTACGTGACTTCGCATTCGCGATGACCGTCGGTCTCATCTCAGGCGCCTACTCATCGATCGGGCTCGCCAGCCCGCTCTATGCCGTCTGGAAAGAGACCGAGCCGCGGTACCAGGCGCTCAAGAAGAAGTACGGCACCAAGCAGGTCGCAAAGGCGTCCTAAGCTCGCTTCGCACTTGAACGAAATCCAGCCGGGGCTGATGCGCGATGCGTGTCAGCCCCGACAGTTAGAATGTGGCCATGACAGATTGCACTCTGGGAGAGTGGGCCGTATCAGAGCCCGATGAGGGGGTCGTTCGCGAACTGGCGACGGCGCTCGGGTTGTCTGTCGTCACGGCCGGGCTGCTCGTTACCCGCGGTCTTACAACAGCCGAGGAGGCGCGCGTGTTTCTGGCGCCGTCGCTCGTTCGGGACTGGCCTGCCACGTCCGAGATTCCCGGTCTTTCCAGGGCGGCTGAACGCGTCGCGCGCGCTGTGCGCGATGGTGAGCGCATCGTGGTTTTTGGCGACTTCGACCTCGACGGCATCTCGGCAGCTGCCGTTGCGCTTCGGGGGCTGACCGCGCTGGGTGGCATCGTCGAGGCGACCGTCCCCCACCGCTTTCGCGAGGGCTACGGGCTCACTCCTGTGGCACTCGAACGCGTGCTGGGCATGGAGCCACAGCTTGTCGTGACGGTGGACACTGGTATCTCCTCGGCGGAAGAAGTTGCGGCGCTCAAGGCACACGGAGTCGACGTGGTCGTGACCGACCACCACGAGCCGGGCAGCCTCGTGCCGGAGGGTATCCCGGTCGCCAACCCCAAGCTCGCCAGTGGCGTGGTCCATGAACTCGCAGGCGCGGGCGTGTCGCTCGCGCTCGTGCGTGCGGTGGGCGAGGTTCTGGAGAGGCCCGATGAATGGCAAGAGCTAGCGGATCTTGCGACCCTCGGGACGGTCGCAGACATCGTGCCGCTCGTCGGCGCGAACCGCGCGCTCGTAACCGAGGGTCTCGAGCGCACTCGGCGTGCCCCACGTCCCGGGGTTGCCGCGCTTGCCACCGTGGCGGGACTCGACATCGCGGTGCTTACCGCTGAGCGCATCGCGTTCGGACTCGCTCCGCGCCTCAATGCGGCGGGTCGGATGGCGGACCCCGCGATCGCGCTCGAACTCCTGACGACCGACGACCCGGACCGAGCGGTGGAGCTCGCCAAGATGCTCGACGAGCATAACCGCCTTCGACAGGCGGCCGAGGGCGACCTCATGGATCTCGCAATCATCGAAGCCGAGAAGGTCTTCCATGAGGGCGATCGAATGCTCGTCGTCGCGGGCGAAGGTTGGCACGAAGGTGTTCGCGGAATCGTGGCGTCGCGGCTTGTGAGCCGCTATGGTGTGCCGGTCATCCTGCTGTGCCTAGATGACGGGGAGGCGCAGGGTTCGGGCCGCTCGGTGGCCGGTGTTGACCTGTACGCCGCTGTCTCCTCGGTGGAGTCAATGCTCATCCGCTTCGGCGGGCATGCGGCGGCTGTTGGTGTCACCCTCGCTGCCGACAGGGTCGCGGAATTCTCCAGGGCGCTTAACGCGTGGATGCAGAAGCTGCCGGCCGCTTCGTTCGTAGCGACGGTACCTGTCGATGCCGAAGTTCCGCTCGATGCGCTCAACAGGGAACTCGCGGCAGAACTGGCCAGGCTCGAGCCGTTCGGGTTCGCGAACGCGAAACCGCTGTTCGGGACGAAAGGTGTTTTTCTCAACGGGCGGCGCGCGGTGGGCAAGAGTGGCGAGCACCTGCGCTTCACGGCGTACGACGGCGTTGCCGCACTATCGGGCATCATGTTCCGCTGCCCCGTGATCGCCGAAGTGATCGGCACCGAGTCCGCCGTCGATATCGCATACGAACTTGAGGTCGATACCTGGCAGGGTCGCGAGCGGCTACAGATCATGGCGCGTGACATGCGCCTGCGCTCGGCTCCCGTTCACGCACCCGCAGCCGATCTCGTCGACGATCTCTTCGCCCACGCCGACGAGATTCTGGCGCGGGGCGACTACGCCGGAATCGGGGAGGCGACGGCGTTTCATACGAAGCTCGCGGGGGTGACGTTCGAGGGCCGTCAGAACCCGATCTTGCGACTTGTGGCGGACATGCCGCTTCGCCTTGAGCGCCAGCCCGACAACGAGTACGACGCCAACGCATGTGCGATCTTCGACCCCTTCGGCAATCAGGTCGGCTTCTTCAACCGCAGGCTTGCGGCGGCGCTCGCCACCTATATCGATGCAGGGGTCGAGTACGACATCGTCGTGGCGGATGTTACCGGCGGCGCGGCGGGGGAGAGTCTCGGTGTGAATGTCCTCGTCTCCCGGCAGGACGCCTTCACGTCCGACGCGGCGGTCGCGCTCGCTGGTGCAACGCGTAAGGCGGAACTCGCTGCGCTCGAACCCGAAGCGCTCGACGGCGAACTCGTCCGCCACTTCATTGGCGGGCGGCTGACGCACCCTGCGCAAGCGGACGCTCTCGAGCACCTCTCGAATGGGCGGAACACGCTCGTCGTGATGGCGACGGGCCGCGGGAAGTCGCTCATCTTCCACGTGCACGCCGCACGCGCGGCCATCACGCGTGGAGTGACGAGCGTGTTCGTATACCCTCTGCGCGCCCTCGTGGCCGATCAGGTCTTTCACCTGCAGGACTCGTTCGCAGAACTCGGATTGCGCGTTCGTACCGTTACCGGTGAGTCAGCGGGTCGCGCCCGCGATGAGGCATTTGCGGGCATGTCGGACGGGACGGTGGATGTCGTGCTCACCACGCCCGAGTTCCTCGACCATCATGCGGAGCGTTTTGCTGAGGCCGGTTGCGTGGGGTTTGTCGTGGTAGACGAGGCGCACCACGTGGGACTGACGCGCGCCGGACATCGGCCTGCGTACGCCCGGCTCGGTCGCGTGCTGGAGCTTCTCGGACATCCGGTGGTCCTGGCTGCGACCGCAACGTGCGACACCGCCACCGCAGAGGCGATCACATCGGTTCTCGGAACGGATGTGCTGGTGCTCGACCCGACTGTCCGAGAGAACCTACTGCTGGAGGACCGGCGCTCATCCGGCGATAAGGCGGCAGTTGTAGCCTCGCTCGCGGCGTCCGGGGACAAGGTCGTCGTGTACGTGAACTCGCGCGAAACGACCGTCCAGCTTGCGCGTCAGTTGCGAACTCGTGTGCCCGACTTGCTCCATTCGGTGGCGTTTTACAACGGCGGTATGACCCGCGAATCGCGGCACGCCGTCGAACATGCGTTTCGGAACGGCTCGGTACGCGTGGTGGTGTCAACGAGCGCATTCGGAGAGGGAGTCAACATCCCAGACATCCGGCACGTTGTGCTCTACCACCTGCCGTTCAACGCCGTTGAGTTCAATCAGATGTGCGGCAGGGCGGGGCGCGACGGTGCACCGGCTCGTATCCATCTCCTTTTCGGTGAGAAGGATGCGAAGATCAACCAGATGATCCTGGGGTCCCTTGCACCTACCCGCGATGACATGGCTGCCCTGTACCTCGTTCTCAAGGAGCAATCCGCGCAGGGCGAGGACGCTTTCGAGGTCACGAACGTCGACCTCGCCGCCCGCGTGAAGGCGATGCGGCCCGGTACGGCGCTTGTCGACAAAGGGGTTTCGGCCGCAGTGGGGGTCTTCCGGGAGCTTGGTCTCGTCGAATCCGAGGGCACGGGCGCCTATCGAAGGTTGAGGTTGCTTCCGGCGCCAGAGGTACGACTCGACCTCACGTCATCGGTCAGATACGCGGAAGGGCTTGAGGAAATCGAAGAATTTACCGATTTTAAGGATGATGTGCTGAAAGCACACCCGGAGACCCTGCTCGCTCGCCTGAATCGTCCCATTCTTCCAGATGTGAACCTGTCGGCCGAGGGCCGCGAGGAATAGCGGTTGGCGGGAGTTGTTCGCAGGTTGACGGGCGGGGTATTCTTGGGCGCACTGTCTTTGGTGCCAGAGCCGCAGGGTACTGAGTTGTCGTGCCGAGAGTGGCGCCGGACGGGATAGCTCTATGGAGCAGCGAGTCGTGCAAGACAGAGCCTGCCGGAGTGTCGGCAGTATGCAGGCGTGGCCGCTCATCGGCCGGGTGGCTCTGGCGTGCGCGGTTCTCGTCGTAGGTCTGTTGGTCTTCCCGGCGGGAGCACGCGCTGCGGGTCCTGATGCGATCATGACACCTGCCGGTTTCAATACGAACCTGGTCCCGCGTGCTGACGACACCGCGAACCAGGTCGTGGGGCTGCCGTTCACGATGAACTGGAACGGTACGCTCTACAACCAGATCTACATCAACATGAACGGCAACTGTACGTTCGGGACGGGCTACACCGGGTACAACCCGAACGTAGCCCTGAGCTCGCTCGGGCAGAACATGATGGCGCCGTTCTGGGCGGACGTCGACACGCGAAACACATCGATGGGCCAGGTTACCTACAGCAATATCACTCCGGGTAGTGTGCCGACCGTCGACGGGCACGCGGCCTTCTTCGTGAACTGGATCGACGTCGGACGCTACAACTACGCGACCGCGGGAAACACCCAGAAGAACTCCTTCCAGCTCGTCATCATCGACCGCTCCGACACCGGAGCCGGCAACTTCGATTTCACGTTCAACTACGACGCGGTCACCTGGGACATGGCCACCGCGAGCTCGAGCACTCGTGCCCGGGTCGGGTGGGGCCGTTCGGATGGCAGTGGTTTCGAGCTTCCCGGATCCGGTACGGCCCAGGGCAGCACGAGCACCCTCCTGGACACGTCGGTGTCGGCCACGTCGCTGATTCAGAACTACATCAACGATGAGGCTCAGCTCGGCCGGTACGTCTGGGAGGTACGGGCCGGGGTCGCGCCGAACATCCCACCCCTGATGTCCGTCACTGACCGCGTTCTCGAGGGAAACCGTCCGAACGCGTACGTCGGCTACGCTGGAGTGGGGGATGTCACCGCGAGCGACCCCGACGGGACCATTGTAAGCCTGACGAGCGACCTCACCGGGATACTCCCGGTGGGCACGACGACCGTGAACTGGACGGCCACCGATAACCGGGGCGGCATCACGACTCGAACACAGGCGGTGACCGTGTCGGACTCCGTTGCCCCGAGCCTCCCCGCGCTCGCGAGCACGACGCACTCGGTCGGCGTATGGTCGACTGTCAGCACGGTCACCGTGAACTCGACCACCTCGACCGACACGTGCACCGGCGTCGCGGGCGCTTCGTACTCCTGGAGTCTGAACGCAGTCGGGACGCCCGATACCACGCTCGACCAATCGACGATCGCCACGGTCACGATGAGTGTCACGACTACGGCCAACGCTACTCTCGAGGTGCAGTCGTTCCCGGACGCCACCTGGCCGTCAGATTGGACGCGCGTGCTGACGGCGGACACAGGTGAACCGACGACTTACGTGCGGAGCCAGAACATGCGGGCCAATAGTGGCTATGCGGCGGAACTGTGGACAAACGCCAATGGCACACGCCGTACGATGGGCTTCTACAAGGACTTCGACCTCACCGGTATGAGCTCGGTCGTCTTGTCGTATTTCGACTACACGACCGGACTGGACACGGGGTCCGATTACGCGCGCCTCGAATACTCTCTCAACGGGGGCGGCAACTGGACGTTGCTGCGGAGTGCGCCACCGAACGCCGGCTGGGCTCCGCGCTCGTTCGCGCTCCCGGGAGGGGGAACCATCCGGGTCCGATTCAGCGGGTCGGTGGACCGGACGAACGAGTACTGTGATTGGGACGATATCTCGATAACCGGCATACGTGCGACCACGACCACGCTCTCGAACACGACGAGTACCGTGAGCACGTCCACCTCGCTTGCGGACGGGCGCTGGTACTTCAACCTGCGCACCGTCGACCGTGCCGGTAACTGGACCGCGACGCGGAGCCTGGGACCGATCCTGGTCGACCGCAACCCGCCGGTCACCACGAGCAACGCTCCGGTTCCGTGGCAGAACGCGAACGTGAACGTGACGCTCACACCGACCGACGCGGGGCAAATCACCTCAACGACCTGGAAGCTCAACGGCGGTGCCAATACCGCCTACGCTGCGCCGATTCCGGTAACCACCGAGGGAACGTCGACGCTGCTCTTCAGGTCGGCAGACGCTGCGGGCAACGTTGAGGCCACCAAGACCGCCACCATCCGCATCGACAAGAGCGCGCCGACAGTGCCCGCGACTATCACTGCGAG
>JBBQIR010000012.1:0-42391 GCA_038325105.1 Coriobacteriia bacterium | reverse complement strand
GGCGTGCGCAGCGTGCCACGAGCCGAACCTCATCGACGAGCACGCCCCGCTACCCTGCGCCACGTGCCACGAGAGCACCGATGCCGCCGTCGTGGCCGCGATCCTCGCCGGCAACCTCGCCTGCACGGCGTGCCACGGACCCGCCGCCGGCGACCACGTCTCGCTCCACGACTCGGTCCTCGACCCGGCGTGCGCAGCGTGCCACGAGCCGAACCTCATCGACGAGCACGCCCCGCTACCCTGCGCCACGTGCCACGAGAGCACCGATGCCGCCGTCGTGGCCGCGATCCTCGCCGGCAACCTCGCCTGCACGGCGTGCCACGACCTTGCAACACACCCGTATGATGTGCCGATGCATACCGCGAGCGTCTCGGCGCTCACCATCTTTGGCATCATCACGGACACGTCGGGGGTGCCCTACACCCGTAGCAACGGCACCGTGCAGGACTACAGCGGCCAGACGTGCGGGCAGTGCCATGCGATGGACTTGTTGACCGAGCACATGAAACCGTCGTCAGCGAGTGCGGGGGACGCCTGCGCAGCCTGCCATCCGTCTCCACGTGATACGTTCGTTTCGTGGGGCAAGACCTGCCAGCAGGCGGGATGTCACGCGACGTATCACACCGAGATGGCGAGCAAGCATGCGTGGTCGTATTCGGGTGGCACGTCATGGTCGCGTTGTGGGGACGGCTCTCACGGTTGTCATGCATCCCAGTGGCAGCATGATCTTGCTGCGCTGCACGAGGAGCCCACCTACTGGGGTTCCGCTTGGGGCGTGGATTTCACTGGCTATGAAGACGGCTGCGCGTTCTGCCACTCGTCGGCGGCTGTTGTGCCCGCGACTCCCGGTTACTGTACCGATTGCCACCCCTCGAGTCACGCTCCCGCGACTCTGCCGTAGGAGAGACTGAACGGTGAGTCAATCGACCCATTTGTGCCTTAGACGGTAGTTGCCTATAGGAACAGAATCTGTGCCCGGCCACTGGGGGGCACGTCGGACTGCTGGCACTCGCTATTGCGGGTGCCTTTTTCATTGGGGAGGGCAAAATGAGCATCAAGAAGCGAGTTGATTCTCATGGTCGCACGCGCGATCAGGCATGCGTTTGTGACTCGATTTCCAAGCGCAGCATTCACGCGGGAGCGTTCAGCCGACTTCATCCGCAGTAATGACCGGTCCTTCAGGGGCGGTCATTGTGCGTCGCGGTGCCTCCCTGTTGACGGAACCGAGTTCTTGCGTCCCCTGAATACCGTGCAACGCCGCAGTTCAAGGGCTGTACGAAGGGTTATGCAATCTGAAATGCGGTGTCATAAAAGTCTACCGCTCGGCGGATGAAGTACGTGAGCATATTCACAAACTCCGACCTTGGGTATACATTCGTAGCTGTTGGCGGTCACACCGGCGGTGTGTCCGCAGCCCAGTGTCCGACGATCTAAGGGGGAACGGCATGAGGAACAGGCATGGACCGTTTCGGCGCGCCGGTGTGCTCGGCGTACTTGCAATGGGTCTGGTGCTCGCTCTGAGCGCACCTGGACTCGCGTTCGCGGGGGAGGTTCCCAGACCCTATTCAGCAACGACGCTGCTCATGGGATTCACTGCCGCTAATCCGGTAGCGATCCCCATCCAGGGTGCCAACAGGTACCTCACGGCAGTTGAGGCCTCCAAGCAGTTCGCGTCTGCTGCAACGGTCGTTGTCGCGACCGGAGAGTCCTTCCCTGACGCGCTCGGCGGAGCGGCGCTCGCGGGCGCAGTTGACGGCCCGCTGCTTCTGAGCCCCCGCGCGACCGTCCCCGCAGAGGTTATCGCGGAGATCGGGCGTCTCGGTGCGACCAAGGTCTACGTCCTTGGCAGCACCTCGGCTGTCTCGGCCGCAGCTTTCAGCCAGCTCGATGCGGCCTTCGGCACGGTCGTCCGCCTCGGCGGCGCCAATCGCTATGACACCGCAGCCCTTGTGGCCGCTGAGACAATCGACCTTCTCGGTGGCGGCTACACTGGCGGCTCGTTCATGGCTACGGGTGCCAACTTCCCGGACGCTTTGGCCGCTGCGCCGATCATGTTCCACGAGGGGATGCCGCTGATCCTCGTCAAGCCAACGGGCGCGTTCTCGGTGCCGGCCGGCGTGACGAAGGTCAAGATCCTTGGTTCCACGAGCGTCGTTCCCGCATCGGTTGATGCAGCTCTTGGCTCCAAGTACGACGGTCGGCTCGCCGGCGGCAATCGTTACGCCACCGCCGCCACGGTCGCCGCGTACGGCGTGTCGCTTGGGATGTCATGGAACGACGTCGGAATCGCCACGGGCGAGAACTTCCCTGATGCCTTGTGCGCGGGTCCGCTCGTCGGGTCGAAGAACGCCGTTCTTCTACTCACGACCACGGCGACTCTCGCCAACAACGCTGCGAGCGCTCTTGAAGCGCACAAGGCCGACATCTACGAGTACTACCTCTTCGGCGGCGCGCCCGCGTTGTCTTACAACGTGCGTGCGCAGATCGCCGATATCCTCGCTGGTTCATCGCCGCCTCCGGCAGGTAGCCACGCGCTACCGGACCAGACGTGCACCACCGCCGGGTGCCACTACACGGACCTCGCGTCGATCCACATCCACGAGGGCTGCTACATGTGCCATGGCACTGGCGTGACGCCGTCGGATGACTGCATCGATTGCCACGGTGGCGCCGTCCACAACGCGGTCACGATCCACGAGGACATCATCAGTGTCCCTGTAGCGCCCGCAGAGAGTTGCACGCAGGCCACCTGCCACGGAACCGCGGGCGCGATAGCGCTCCACAATGGCTGTGCGGTCTGTCACAACTCGCCGGTAAGCGCTGTCAAGGCCGCTATCGCAAACGGCAATGCGACCTGTGAGAGCTGCCACGCATTTGCGACCGTCCACACAGGCGGGAGCGCGGGGCACGCCATCTCCGGAGAAGACTGCTTCACCTCGACGTGCCACGGCACCGACGTTGCCAGGATGCACACGATCGACTTCAGAGGCACCGGTAACCCGCCTCCCGGTTGCATCGTATGCCACGGCGCGGGCGTAACGCCTTCGACGAACTGCGTGGCGTGTCACGCGAACCTCGCGAGCAAGCACGACGAAGCCGCCGCGCACGCGTCTGTGCAGGCCGGCATGTCGGGTGACCTGAGCGCAGGGTGCGTTTCGTGTCACGGCAGCGATCTCATGGCTGTCGCACCTGGTGAGCACATCGGTTGCACCTGTCACGCGTATGCGATCGCCCGTGGTGCGACAGAGTGCGTGTCGTGCCATGCCGATCCCATCGACCCGGCCGCCGAGCACCCGTATCACGTGGGCGTGCACGACACCACCGAGTCCATGATGGCTGCGAACAGCGCAGGGTGCGTGTCGTGCCACGGCAGCGATCTCATGACCGTGCTGCCTGCCGGCAATCCCGTGACCGGTGTGAGCGAGCACGATGGGTGCTCCTGCCACGCCTACGGCCTTGTGAACAATCAGATGGCCTGCGAAGACTGCCATACCAATCCCATGGATCCGGCAGCAGCGCATCCGTACCACGTCGGAGTACACACCACCGTCGAAGCCAGCATCTCAGGCGACGTCAGTGCTGCGTGCACCGCGTGTCACGGAACCTCCATAACCGGAGTCGGCGATGTCAGCATGCACGTTGCTGACGCTCACGCCGGCTGCTCGTGCCACGCCCAGGATGCGGTCACACCCGCAACCACCGAGTGCGCGGATTGCCACAAGGAGTCCGCTGCACCGCACGGGTTCGAGGATGGAATCTCGCACACGGGCAGTGGCTGGATCGCGGCCTCGGGCCACAGCACCACGACGTACGGCAAGCGTGGTGTGTACGAGGACTTCTCTGCCATGCCCATCACAGACAGCAACGGCGCGGCCATCGACACCACGACGTGGCCGTTCCCGACGGTGGATGTGTTCTGGGATGGCGTCGATCCCAATCCTGTGGCGGGCGCGGTCACCGGCCTGACCAAGGACTCCATAATCACATGCGAGGACTGTCACACGGGTCTCGAGGCCTATGAGGTCGCAGGACCGCACGGTGCGAACGTCATCGCCAACGCGGGTATCGACCCGGCCTTCCCCGGTTCGTTCGAGGAAAGCTATCTGTGGGCCGGTCCTCTGCCGAGTGGCGGTACGACCATCACCTCCGGCATCGCTCGGTATATCCCTGGCGGAGCGAACAAGTTCCAGCAAGAGGAACTTGCGAACTGGGCCCTGCAGGTGTACACGAGCGCCACGACAACGATCCCTGGCCCCGCCACGATCGTGAGCGGCAACGATGTCATCTGTGCTAAGTGCCACGACCTCTACAACGACGGTACGGGCATGGTCGGCTGGAGCAACTACGGTCACGAGCACCATGACACCGCTCCGGTCCAGTACCTGGCTCTCTACCAGCGCACCAACGGCACGACGTACACTGCCGCTGTCAGGGCAGAATCCACTGATACCACGCTCGCCGCCCGGTCGATCGGTCGCGAAGGCGCCGGCGCATGCCGCGACTGTCATGTGGCTATCCCGCATGGCTGGAAGCGTCCGCGCCTGATCGTCTACTACGACGATCCGGCTCCGTACAACATCGGACCTTCGGTCTACGAAGGCGAACCGGTGACCGGCACCGACATCGGCTCTGGTCAGATGAACGGTCTGAGCTCGGTGATCGGACCCCAGAACTACACAAGCGCGAGTTGGCTCACGGGTCTCCCGGGGTCCAACAAATGGAGCAGTAGCCAGTGCAACGCATGCGGCCACCACTCCGGCACCAATCTATCGGCAGGTGCATGGGAGTAGTCGCAGACTCGACCCGGGGGTGGGCACTAGCGGCCCACCCCACGGGACGGGCCCTCGAGGACGCGAGTCGACCGAGAGGGATACCGAGAGGAAGGTAAAGCATGGATAGCAAGAGACTATCGCGAAGGCAGTTCCTCACAGGAGCAGCCGTCGTCGCAGGGGCTGCAGCGCTTCCGGGAATCACCAACATCGCATCGGCCGTCGCAACTCCGGCGACCGGCTTCCCCGGCGTGTTGACTCCATGGGTTCCCCTGAACGTGACTGCTGCCGCACGTCAGGGTTACGAGATCTATCGCGGCAAGCATGCTCCGTTCCAGAGTGGTTGATGCGAGGGTACTTACTGGCCCGTGATTGGTCAGCTCGCAGCAAACTTCCCTGGCAGCACCTGGGACAGCGTCCCGAAGGGATCGTTCAACTACGGCGCGGGCGGCGTCAACTCCTGGCGCAGCATTTGCGGAGGTCCGAACGGCGGATCCGCCCTCCTCGCACAGCTTGGTGCGCCGACGGCGGTTAAGGACGAGTTCAACGCGTGGTATGAGCGGAATCTCTTCCCCAGCAACGGCGCATATGATGACTTTGCCGGCGGCACGTGGACGCCGGGCGGCAGCGCAACGGGCGGATGGGGCACGGCCTCAAACATGCTCGTTCCTCCGCGCACGGGCGCACCGCAAGCCAAGCCCAACTCCCTGTTGTGTCATGCATCGCATGCCCGATGGGAAGAGGCCGCAGGCGGGTATTACGGCAACTGGTTCCAGACCGCTCCGGCGGCAAACGGTGGTATCGCAGGCGCGGGTGGCGACCGTTGCTCGAAGCTTGTGTATGACTGTGTCAAGAAGCTGTGTGAACTTATCAACGACTGGAAGGCAGGCACGCTGCCTACCGGCGCCCTCGATCCGAGCGCCACGGCGGCCGGCTGCATGAACAGCAGCTGCCACAACGGCGCGACTCCCGCAACTGCGGCCAGACCCGTCAACGGCAAGATGAAGTGCACGGATTCCTGCCACCAGTAGGATGGATAGGTGGAGACTCGCAATCGGTCAGATTGAAGATATGCCCTCCGATCGGGAGTCAGTGTAGGGAGGGGGCGGGCAGTGATGCCCGCCCCCTGACTTTGGGCAGGGACTATCGAGAGACCAAGGGGTGAGCATGAGCGACACGCCCGTTCCCGGGAGGTTGCGACGCTACATGGTACTGGTCGCGGCGCTTGTCCTCGCCGTGGCCATCGGTGTCGGCGCCGTGGTTGCGTCGGCACGATACAAGGAATCGCCGCGGTATTCGCTCGCCCAGCTTACGGTCGCGGTCACGAGCAAGGATTGGGCCGGCGTGGAGAGGTACATGGATGTCGATGCTGTGGCATCGAACTACATGGAAGCCCTTCTTACGACTGCGCAGGGAGACGCTGCCGCTGAGGCGACGGCCACGCTGGGCCGTGAGGGCGTGAAGGACAACGACGACGGCATGGGTGGCGGTAAGGCCGTAGCGGATATGAACCCGGTGTTCCTCCAACGCTTCAGGGACTCGCTGCGCAAGGGTGTGGAGTCCGGCTCGTTTAAATCCGACGCCGGCGGCATCGCGAGCGTTCTCCTCGGTAAGAGACCGAAAGATGTGGACTACGAGAGCGCAGACGTGACTCGTGTGACAGTCGAGGTGCCCGCGGCGGCCGGTGACACGCAAGTCATCACTCTCAGGATGGAACGGGACGGAGATCTTTGGCGCATCACGGCAGTCGAGAACCTCGATGACCTGCTGGGTCCGCTGAGCTGACGGTTCGCCAAGCGGTATGATGTAGGCCAGTGTCTGGTGAGTTTCGGGCACATCGAAGACACCCGATGATCGACTCCAAGGATGGTGAGTGCGACGAAAGACACCCGGAGCACGCGGGCCTCGGTCGCGTCCATAGCAGGATCCGCGATTGTGGCGGTGTTCGTCTGCTTGCTCATGTTGGTGCTCGCCGGCTGTTCTGGCGGCGGTGCGGCTTCGAATCCCGGAAGCACCGAGACCAGCGGGGGCGTCATCCCCCATGGCGGAGCTGCCGTGGAGGTGCGGATCAGCGAGGACGCGTTGCAGAACAAGCCCGAGCCATGGGTGCTCGACACACCCGAGTCAGCCGTGCGCTCCTACCTCGACTGGACCGCGTATGCGTATCGCATCGCACGGTCTGACGTTGCCACTCCGACGATGACGCCCTACGAGGAAGTCCGCGTCGACTCGTATGTTCAGTACAACATCCAGAAGAGTCGCATCATCGACCAGACCCTCGAAAGCATCACGTTCGGCAAGCCGAGCGTGGGTACCACGAGTACTCTCGTCCCGGTCAAGGAAACCTGGAGCTACCGCTACGTCTCAATCGAGAAAGCAGGCGAGACGATAGGCGGGCCATACTCCGCGAGTTACGATTCCACGTACACTGTGGTCGAGTCCGTCAAAGGCGTTTGGCAGGTCGATTCTGCTGTGACCACGGCGTTGGGTGAGGTCAAGTGATTCGGAGCGTGCCTCGCAAGATCGCTACTGTCCTGGGATCGGCGAGACTCGCAATCTGGCTTCTGATGTTTGTCGGCGCGTGGTCCATGCTGGCCACGTTCGTCCCCCAGGGGGATTCCTCGTTGCCCGAGGTCGCGGCGTGGGCCGTCGCGCACCCTGTCATCGAGTCCGCCGTGCGTCTGCTTGGGCTACACGCGGCGTTCAGCACGCTCCTCTTCAGAGTCGCTGTGGTCGCCCTTGCGGCTGCCACCGCGACCTGCGCATGGCGTCGCACGAAGGTCGCCATCGTCCGGATGCGTACGCTTCGCACAGCCGCAGGTGCAGACGCTGAGTCGCTCACGGCCGAACACGATCTCGAGATGACAATCCGCCCGTCACTCAGCGATGCGGACGCACTGTCGAAGGCAGCCGGTGTGCTCGCAGCTGTCGGCATCAGGACCAGGCAGCGTGGAACCCTGCTCTTTTCGGTGTCACCCGGTTGGACGGTGTGGGGAAGTCCCGTGTTCCACGGGGGCCTCGTCGCCCTCATTCTTGTTCTGCTCCTCAGCGGATTCCTGCGCTCCGAGGGCTTGATGGGCGTGGCAGTCGGAGACACCGTGCCCGACGCGCCCGAGTCATACGGGGTGCTCGAGTCCGGGGTGCTTCGCGATTGGCAGAATGTGCAGCGCAGCATACGGGTTGATGCGTTTGACACCGAGTACCGCACCGGCAGCATCGACCGCGGTCCCGTCCCCACCGTGTCGGTGCTCGATGGTGCCGGAAACGTCATCAAGTCGCAGCGCGTCTACCCCAACAATCCCCTGCAGACAGGTTCACTGACAGTCCACGCGACCGAGTTCGGCTTCGCGGCGACGCTCGCGGTGCTGGACAAAGGCGGGGTGGAGCGAGGGCGCGCGATCCAACTCATCGATATCTCCGAGGAGACCTCCGGCGGAACCGTGCCGGTCGAGCCGCTTAGTCTGGCCGACGATAAGGGCAACCGGCTGGTGGTCGCCGTCACTGTGCCGATGGAACGGCGTGGCGGGGAGTTGAGCGTGCCGCAAGAGCGCGTCGCACGGGTGGAGGTGTTCGCAGCCGACGGCACACCGGTGCTGGATGAAGTGATCGCTCCTGCCGGGGAGATCGTCCTGCCGACCGGCAGCACGCTGCGCCTCGATGAACTCGGCTACTACGCGCGCCTCTCCGTGGTCGACGACCCGGCGATTCCGTTCCTGTATGCAGCGCTGGCTGTGGCGGGCATGGGGCTGACGCTCGTCGTCGCTGCCCGCCAACAGCTGGTTCTCGTCACCGTGGCCGAGTCGGTCGACGGTCCTATGCTTGTGGCGAAGCTGCGCTTGTGGCGCAACGTTCCGACGAATCGCACGGAAATCGAGCGCGAACTTGCCGAAGCGTTCCAGACCGACGAAGGGGAGCGTGTATCGTGACGACCGAGATCGTGTTGATGTGGGTTGCGCTCACTGGCTTTGTGGTCGCAACCGCGATGTTCGTCTTTGGCGTCACGTTTGCGAAGGAGCGGTTCGTCCGCATTGCGGTCATCGCAGCTTCGCTCGGCCTCGTCCCCCAGATCATGGCCCTCGGCGTGCGATGGGCCCGGGTGGGACACGGACCTTACATCGGCTACTACGAGGTCGCCAACGGGCTCACGTTGTTTGTCGTGGCGTTCTTTGTCATCGCGGCCTGGCGCAATCCCCGGCTCAGCGCCGCCGGCATCGCCATCATGCCTGTGGCCGTACTCCTTCTCGGCGGTGCGATGCTCGCGTCGAAGGACAGTCTGCCGCTCACACCTAATCTCGCAAGCTACTGGCTCTTCATCCATGTCGCTTTCGCTAACCTGGCATTTGCTGCCTTCGTCGCCTCGTTCGGTCTCGGTGTCGCCTACGTCCTCAGAAAGCGGTCGACGAGCGGGAAGTGGGCGCAGCGGCTTCAGAAGCTTCCTGCGCAAGACGTTGTCGAGGAGCTGACCACGCGGTTTGTTCTTGCAGGGTTCCTGTTTTGGGGAGCGATGATCGCATCAGGCGCCATTTGGGCCAACCAGGCGTGGGGTCGGTACTGGGGATGGGACCCGATCGAGACGTGGAGTCTGATCGTATGGGTCATCTACGCCGTCTACCTGCACGTGCGGTTCACCCTCGGCTGGAAGGGTGAACGTCTTGCGTGGTTCGCAATTGCTGCGATGCCGATCTCACTCTTTGCTCTGCTCGGCACGCCAATCGTGTTCAACTCGATTCACGGGGGCTACATCGGCAGAGCCGACGGGTAATGTCGCGCAGCTAGCGGCTCCGCCACCTACTCCGCTTTGTCTCCGGGGCCCCCCATGGTCTTCATTGCGTCAGCCATCTTCTTCGGCACCTCAGCCATCTTGGCCATCCCGATGCCGAGGAAGTCGAAGTGCTCGCCGTAGTCCCTCATCATCGTCTTCATCGCACTCAGCATGTAACGACGCTTGAAGCCGTCAGGAAGCGCGAGTATGTCGGTCATCTTGTTCGCATAAAACGTCATGTAGCAGCGTCCCAAAGCGATGGTGATATCCTGCATCGACATCGCGTAGGGCTCGATGATTGGCGTCGTGAGATTGTACTGCGAGTAGTCGAAGACGCGGATTCTGTCGCGCATCTCCTCCCAAAGTGGCGTGAAGGGCATCGGGGTGAGGACGGGGAAGACCGCGATGTCCGGGTTGAGCCGGATGGCCACCTCGGTGGTCTTCTTGATCGAGTCCCATGTCTCGCCGGGAAACCCGACCATCAGCGAGGCCTCGGTCATGATGTCGTGTTCGCGACAGAGCGCCAGAGCACGCTGGTTCTGGTTGACAGTCGTACCCTTGTTCAGGCTCTCGAGTAGTTCGTCGGTACTGCTCTCGGCACCCAGATAGACGTGGATGACGCCCGCGTCATGGTACTTGTAGAGGATATCCTCATCACGAAGAATGTCCTCCACCCGCGTCTCGATAAGGAAGTGCACGCCGAGGTCGGCTTCGATGAGCAGATCGAGGATCTGGACCCATCGGTCGCGGTCGTGGGTCGGATAGGCGTCAATCAGAGTGATGAACTCCACCTGATAGGTGTCGATCAGATGCCGTATCTCGACAAGAACGTTCTCGGCGCTGCGTGCCCGCCACTGACCCCGCCAAAAGAGGCGCTGAGCGCAGAACGAGCAGCTCATCATGCAGCCCCGGGAGGTGAGGATCGATGCCAGTCGGCCATATGGTTCGATGTTGTAGTGGTAGTCCTCCCAGTCGAGCAGATGCCAGGCGACTTCGAGAGAATCGAGGTCTTCGATATGCGTGCGCTGCGGCGTTGCGACGACCGTGTCGTCAGTCATGAATGCGATGCCCTCGACCTCGTCGAGCGATCGCTCGTTCGAGAGGGCATTCAGGAGGTCAACGAGGGTCGCCTCGGACTCTCCCCGAATCACGACATCTACCTTCTCGCCGTCACCGCGGAGTATCTCGTCGTACATAAACGTCGGGTGCGGACCGCCGATCATCGTCACGATCGCGGGGTCGACCTCCTTGGCGACACCCAGCGCCTGGATAGCCGCAGGCACCGTGCACGTGCTGATCGCGCCGGTCACCGGCAGGTAGTCGAGTGACATGACGAAGTCGGGGCGGTACTCCTCAATCACGACGCGGATATCATCGAACGTCGTGTCCTTGTTCATCGCGTCGTAGATTCGGGCATCGTGTCCGGCCCTGAGAGCCGCTCCGGCCAGGTACGCCAGCTGCAGAGGCGGCCAGTTGCCAATGACCTGAACGCCCCAGCACTTGTAGGGCGGTGTCACGAAGAGGATTTTGCTCATGCCGAGTGTGTCTCCTATCGACCATGTAGCTTAAAGGTTCCTTCAGATGGTAGCACTCATGGCGCATCGACCGTCCTGTCGTGCCAGTGAACCGAGCGTTCTGCCCGAGAGTCGACATTACGTCACCACTTCGGCCGAAATCAGTGAAACAGTGGTTTACCAACAGATAACGGGGGTATAACTATAGATAGCAAAGGAGGGACGGAAGAAATGAACGAATTTGTGAGCGTTCCCGTTCCATTGGAACGCGTTCAGGAAGTCTACGAGTTGCTCGCGCGACAGCCGCGCAGACGGTCGGTCCACAAGACGACCGAGGATGGCTACTCGGATGGTTGGAACCGGGCGCTGGTCGAGCGGATGTTCCTTGAGTCTTCCGAACCGATGCGGCGAATCCTGGCCGCCATAGCCAATGCGTCGCCTGCGTGGGTTACCACTAAGGACATTGCGGATGCGTCCGGACTGACAGTCCGACAAGTCGTTGCATCGTTCGGCCCGTTCGAGAAGCGCGTTCGCGGGCGGTACGCCATGAGTTGCTGGCCATTTGAGGCTAGAGAGTTCGTCGATGTGGGTAGTTTTAAGTATTCGATGCCGTCGGTGACGGCGGAAGTGATCGAGACGCTCACGGCGCAAGCCGGGGGCGGCGCGTAAGAGCAAACAGCACAGTACGGTCCGGGTTCGCGAGGTCGATCGGCTAACCGGTCGCCCATCTCAAGGAGGAGATAGACATGTTGTGGACCATCATCGTCATATTGGTCGTGCTTTGGCTTCTGGGCTTCACCCTCAACATCGGCGGCGGTCTGATTCATGCGCTGCTGGTCATCGCGCTGATCGTGTTCATCTACAACCTGGTGACCAGCCGACGCGGGTAGCGGAATCCCGAAGGCCGCGCCACGAGCACTAGACGTAACTGAACGACTCAGGGCAAGGACGCAATCAGCCCCGGAGCAGTAAAGAGGCGCCCGTCTGGCTATGTGCCAGACGGGTGGGTTCAAAAAACACAGGGAGTGGAGTTCTATGCCAAACATCAATGCGACTTCGACTGATCGTCGCAGTCAGGTTCACACAGAAGTACGTGTCCCTATCGAAGCCGTGATGACGCGCGTCGTTTGGTTCGTCTTCGGCGTCATCGAGGTACTCATCGCCATCCGCTTCGTTCTCATGCTTCTGGGCGCCAACGCCGAAGCGGGATTCGTGAAGATGATCTACGGAGTGTCCGGCATCTTCATGGCGCCGTTCATCGCGATATTCAGCACGGACAAGGTATCAGGCGGAGCTGTCTTCGAGTGGAGCGCGCTCGTTGCGATTGCCATCTACGCGCTGGTTGCCTGGGGTATCGCGTCTCTTATCCACGCCGTCGGTCCGCGCGAGCACGCCGAGACAGTGGAGCAAGTCGTTTCAGAGGATGATTCTACCGCGGCACGATAGCCTAAACCGAGTCTGTCGCGTGTCACTGAGGCCGTCCCGCCGGGGCGGCCTCAGTGCGTACCCTGGCGTGGGCGGTACGTTGCTTGCTACAGTGCAGCCGATGAACAACGCAGTTAGATTCCTCGTGATAGCACTGGTGCTGGTCGCCAGTCTCTTCGTGCTTGCCGTGTGCGCCGACGGTCTCTGCTCGGCGTGCTCGCATGCGTTCGACAATAGCGCCGGTCGGTCAAAGCCGATGCTGCGCCTTGTCCGAAAGCTCCGCGGGTTTGCCGCCTCCGTCTCGGCGTTCGCACTGACGGCACTTGCACCCGCCTCCAGTAGTATCGCGGCGGCATGTGCCTCGTTCGCGCCTGTCCCTCCGCTTGCGCGAGTTGCCGCGCTCCGAATCTAGAACGGACTGGTCAGCTTCCCACACCGTCGTCCGATTCCAGAGCAGGAGACTACCATGCATCGTTCGCTAACCCGCTTCATCGCCGCCATGGTGCTTGTATTCATAGCCGCGACAACGAGTGTCGCTGTCGCGGCGCCGATCCCCTGGCGAGGCGTCGATGTGACGCTTCACGCCGAGCAATCCGGAAGCGTGATACTCATCTCGGGCGAGCTTCCCGAGACGGTACCGCTTCCGGCCGAGGCGGAATTCTCGGTTCCGACCGGCTCGAACATCCAGTGGATCGGGGAGATCCTCGGCGGAGACCCCGCTGCCGATCCGGAGTTGACGCACACGAAGTCAACTGCCAACGGGACTGACACATACCGGTTCACGCTGACGAAGTCGCGCAACGCGCAGATCGAGGTGTTGACGGACGGCATTGCCTTCGACGGGTCGCTCTACAGCATGTCGCTCACGTGGACACCGTCGCAGGACGTGTCGGAGGTGCGGCTGATCGCCCGCGTTCCGCGGGGAGCGCAGGTTGTGACGTCGTCTCCGGAGGGATCGCTTCAGCCGGGTGACACGGAGTACAACTATTTCACGAAGACGTTCACGGATGCGCAGGCAGGGCAGCGGCTCGACCTTGCGGTCGGATACACGCTGCCGGTCGTCGCGACCGAGGGGGCGGGGTCGGGTGCATCAGGCAGCCAGACGGTGTCGTTGGCGCTGCTGATTGCGCTCGCAGTCGCTGCGCTCATCGCCCTTGTCGTGGTGGTCAGCCGTTCGAAGCGGACGGCATCACACAGTGTCATGTCAGATGTGGGAGAACACGAAGCGGAAGCGATACCCGCTGAGGTGACGGGCGGGGCCGAGGACGCGGTCGGAGACGTGGCCGAGGACGCCGCTGGAGACGTGATCGGGTCGCCGACTACCGGCGGGCATCCGGGTTCCGGCAAGCGCACTCTGTTGACCGGGTCGGTCATCGGCCTCCTCGTCGTGGCAGCTGTTATCGTCGGAGCACAGACGACGAAACCCACGATGGCCGGGGGCACCATAAGTAAGACATACTCGCCGGGTGAGCCGTGCGAGATTGCAACCATCCAGATGTCGGTGTCCGGGGAGACGAATCCTGAGGATGCGGCCGATGCGATATTTGCGGCCCTCGGGCCGCTCGGCGGGCTGAACACCGCAACGTATGATGTGAAGTCGTCGAGTCTGTCTGTCGGCTACTGCGAATCGAAGACCACAGAAGCCGCCATCAGGGAGGTTCTTGCGCCAACCGGCTTCGTCGCACCGGATGCCCAGAGCAGTCCTGCGCCTTAGCATCGTAGCCACGCGGCCCCCGGTAAATCGGGCGATGACTAGGCCGACTCAGTAGATCGTGCTCATCGGCCGTTCGTTGTCCAGCTGGTGCTCGTCCATAAGACCCTCGGTGTGGTGAGGCGTGCTCTGGTGGTTATGCCCCGTTACGGGCAGAATAGTTAAAGACCTTGTACTGGGTCTTCACCATCCGGCTTCCGATCGCGAAGTCACCGGAAGGTACCGATGAGCCATAGGAACAAGACGGGCGCGCCGGCGACGGATGCGCGTATGAGCGATGCACCCTA
This sequence comes from Coriobacteriia bacterium, assembly GCA_038325105.1. Taxonomy (GTDB): domain Bacteria; phylum Actinomycetota; class Coriobacteriia; order Anaerosomatales; family Anaerosomataceae; genus WSXY01. The sequence goes on along the minus strand of JBBQIR010000012.1, from coordinate 27,923 downwards.
CGTGGGACTGCATGACGCGCAGTTGGCCGACGCGGCCCTTGCGTTGGTTCAGAGCCAAACCGACGACGACGTCTACGCCGTGATCGACGACTTCCTCACGCGGCTCGTGCCTGGCGTGATCGTCATCGTGAACGACTCGACTCCCGACCTGGAGTGGCTTGTCACCCGTAGGGTGGCAGGTCTCGACGATTCGCTTCTCGTGAAGGCGGCCGGTCTGCTCGGGATGAGCGTCGTCGGCAGTCGACACGCGGTTCTTCCCGGCTACCATGACCAGCTGTTCGGGGGCGTCCTCGCGAGAATCCCCGGCGGGTTGCCAGAGCTCGCAGCGAGCGAGGTGCCCCGCGCGCTGACAACGGCGATCGTGAAGATGTTCGGGATCCGGGACGTGTTCACAATCGGGATCACCGATGGCGAGCACGTTCTCGGTAACCTGCACTTTGTCACGAGGGGCCAGACAGCCGAGCTGCCCACGCACATCATCGAGTCGTTCGTGCGCCACTGCTTCTCGGCACTTGCCGGAATCCGCCGGGCACGGGATCTGGCAGAGAGCGCACAGAACAGCGCGCTGCTCATCGGCAGCATGGTCGAGGGGATTGCGGTTCACGAGATCATCCTCGATGCCCAAGGCAGGCCGTGTGACTATCGATTCCTCGATGTGAATCACGCATTCGAGGAGATGACCGGACTCAACGCGCGCGACATCATCGGCCGAACGGTGCTCGAGATCCTGCCCCGCCTCGAGCGTTCCTGGATCGACCAGTATGGAGCCGTGGCGACCACGGGCGTCGCGGCGAGGTTCGAGGACTACTCGGCGGAGATGGGAAAGCACTTCGGCATCACGGCGTACTCTCCACAGCCCGGGCAGTTCGTCACGATCATCGAGGACATAACCGAGCGCCAAAACGCGGACAAGGCGTTGCGCGAGAGCGAACGCTGGCTGAATGAGTCCCAGCGTGTCGCGCGCCTCGGGCACTACATCTACGACATTCGGGCCGACCGGTGGGAAGGCTCGCAGGCGCTCTACGACGTCCTTGGAACCGACGAGGGGCGTCGCGACGACTTCGGCGGGTGGCTCGAGGTCGTGCATCCTGCGGAACGTGAGCGGATGTCGGCGTACTTCCGCGAGGAGGTGCTTGGCAATAAGCGGCCGTTCGACATCGAGTACCGCATTGCAAGACCCTGTGACGGAGTCGAGCGCTGGGTGCACGGAGTAGGGACGGTCGAGTATCGCTCCGACGGCCAACCGAAAGAGATGTTCGGCATCATCCAGGACATCACCGAGCGCAAGATGCTGGAGATGGATCTGCGGGAGAGCGAGGCAAAACTCAAACGGGCGCAGAGTTTCGCCAGTATCGGTAGCTGGACGTGGGACATCAAGACGAATCACCTCGACTGGTCGGACGAGATGTTCCACCTCTTCGGCTTGGATCCAGCCACGTTCACAGGTGACCTTGCAGATGTGATGGCGAACGCGATCCATCCCGAGGACCGCGATGCCGTTGAGGAATCCAACCGGTCGGTCATGACCGATGGTCGCCCGATTCCCACGGCGTATCGCGTCGTCCGGCCGGACGGCTCGGTCCGTGTCATGTGGGGGGAAGCGGGGGAGATGCTGCTCGGTGACGACGGCACCCCCGCATTCCTGAGCGGCACTGTGCAGGACATCACCGAGCGCAAGCATGCCGAGGACGAGATTCTTCGCCTCAACGACGATCTTGAGCGTCGCGTTCAGGAGCGCACGGAGGAACTCACTGCTACCAACGAGGAACTCATCGAGTCCAACATCCGCCTTGACGAGGCGACTCGTGCGAAGAGTGACTTCCTCGCTTCGATGAGCCACGAGTTGCGCACGCCGCTCAACTCCATCATCGGATTCTCGGACATTCTTGTGCGGGGCATGGCGGGCGAACTCGAGCCCGAGCAGCACAAACAAGTCGGCATGATCAACACGTCGGGCAAGTACCTGCTCGAACTCATCAACGAGGTGCTCGACCTGTCCGCCATCGAGGCCGGTCAGATGCGCATCGAGCAGAAAGCGTTTGATGTTCCGGCGCTCATCATGGCGGTCGTCGAGTCGCTCGCGCCGCTCGCGTCGGAGAAGGGTCTCGACCTGAACGTGGAGATCGATTCGTCGGTGGGCACGCTTGTCTCGGACCGGGTTCGGCTCGAGCAGGTGCTCTACAACCTCCTCGGCAATGCTATCAAGTTCACGGATACGGGCTCCGTGCGCGTAGACGTGAGATGTGTCGCCGACGAGGTCGTCATCTCGTTCACCGACACCGGGCGGGGGATATCGGAGGCGGATCTGACCCGCATATTCGATGAGTTCTACCAGGTTGAGCGCTACGACATCGCGAAGTCTCAGGGAACCGGTCTCGGGCTTACGGTGTCGAGAAGGCTGGCCGAGCTGCTCGGCGGCTCCATAGAAGGTGAGAGCGTCCACGGCGCTGGTTCAACGTTTACTGTACGTCTGCCCGCAGTCGAGTAGGCCCGGCACCACACCTCCGGGGGGACGCTCTGGAGGCGTGCTGCTATTATCGAAGGTCCCGGATGCCGATACGTTGTGTTGGACCCACGCTCGACCGGGAGGTGCAGTGCTTCGGTACGCGAGACACGCTTCAATGCACACCGCGACGACGATTCTTCTCGCCGCGGTTCTCGCCATGCCCGGGATTGCCGGCGCCGCTCCCTCGGCGGTCGAGACTAAGGAAGCCGAGCGCGCCACGGCACTTGCCGAGCTCGACGGCCTTGAAACGCGCCTGAGTGAGCAGCTGTCCGCCTACGTCGAGACCAGCCGAAGAATCGATGAGACGCGCCTTGAGCTCTCAGAGGCGACAACTCGCGTGGCCGAGGCCGACGTCCGCCTAAAGCGCGCAAAGTCGGCGCTCGAGGAGCGTGTGGTGCAACTCTACCGCGGCGGCCGGGTCGGTTTCGTCGAGATTCTGTTCACTGCCGGCTCAATCCAGGACCTGATGGATCGCGCCAGCTACCTCGCGATCGTGAGTCGCCACGACACCCGACTAGTCGAGGAGACGCGCATTGCCCGCCTTCAGACGGAGTGGGAGCAGCAGGAACTTTTCGCACGCATGGATCGCCTGACACAGCTCCAGGCCGAGGCGGATGACAGGCGGCTTGAGATCGAGAACGCCATCGATGCTCAGCAAGCGAAAGCAACCGAGATCGGCGAGGACATCGTGCGCCTCATGCGTCTGCACGCAGGCAGCGACCCGGAGGGTGAGTTCACGCCGGACACAGTGATTTCCGACACGAACTTCCGGTACGTCGAGTCAATGACCGTGGGTGATATCCAGGAGTTCCTGAACGAGCAGCCGGGGACGCTTGCAACATACAGCGCCCCCGATCACGCGGGGAAGATGAAGACGACCGCCCAGATGATTGCTGAAGCAGCGGCGCAGTGGAAGATCTCCCCGAAAGTTATTCTCGTGAAGCTGCAAAAGGAGCAGTCGCTTCTGGCGAAGACGCATCCCTCCCAGGAGGCGTACGACTGGGCAATGGGTTGCGGCAAGGCCGACAGCCGCACGTACTACGAGTTTCAGGGCTTTGGGAACCAGATCTGGTGGGGCGCTCAGAAGCTCGATAAGAACGCCGAGCCCTGGTATCCGGGCATCGAGATGACCATCGACGGCAGCGTCGTGCTGCCCACGAATGAAGCGACGTACTCGCTCTACAAGTACACACCGCATCTCCGGGGGACCACATCGTTCTGGATGCTCTACTGGCGGTACTTCGGAGATCCGCTCTCGTAGGCCGGTACGTGCAGCAGTAGCCGAAACACCCGCGCAACCGTTGTACACTGAGAGGCAAGAGAGAGGGCGCGATGCCGAAGGCACTGGTAATCGACGATGAGCCGAATATCCGGGAACTGGTGAGCGTGTACCTGACGGCGTCCGGGTTCAGCGTCGACCAGACCGGTGACGGTCGCGACGGCCTCGACCTGGCCGTGCACGGCGATTACGACATCATCATCCTGGATATCATGCTCCCGGGGATGGACGGTGCCGAGGTGTGTCGGCGTCTGCGCGAGACGTCCGCAGTACCCGTGATAATGCTCACGGCGCGCGACACGGATCTGGACAAGGTCGCGCTTCTCGAAAGCGGTGCCGACGACTACCTGACCAAGCCCTTTAGCCCCCCTGAGCTCGTGGCCCGCGCTCGAGCGGTGCTTCGCCGGGCCTCTTCGCCGCCTCCGATCGTGGGTTGCATGTCCATCGGCGGACTCGCGCTCGATCCGGCAACCAGGTCGATCACCGTGGACGGCGTGCAGATCGATCTTACCGCCAAGGAGTTCGATCTTCTCGAGATCATGATGCGAGACGCCGGCGTCGTCTTCAGCCGGGAACGTCTGCTCGAGTCGGCGTGGGGATTCAGCGACTACGTCGACGCGCGCGGTATCGACGTGCACATCAAGCACATCCGGGAGAAGTTGGGCGATGACGCGGGCGATCCCCGCTTTGTTGAGACGGTTCGGGGGGTCGGCTACCGCGTCCGCAAGGACGCCACGTGAGACGCGAGCGGATCGAGCGTTCCTCGGTGGTCGGCCAGACCCGCCTCGCCATGGTGGCGGTCGCGGCGCTGTCCGTTGCGGTTGTGTTCGTGGTGTTCTTCTTCGCCTGGATGCAATTCACCATCAACGTGCGCACGGAGCAACTCACGCAGCAGACCACGGCGCTTGCGGTGGGGCTGTCTGCCGGCGGACCGCTGGACGAACCCGTTGACGGGGAGATTGGCCTTCGCGAGCGGCTGTTCCGCGTTCAGGCGGGCCTCATCGGTGCACGTCTGCTCATTACTGACGAGTTGGGTGAGGTCACTCTGACGACCATCGCGGGCGGGGAGACTCCTAGGCGCGTCGACATCGAGGCCCTCGGAGAGCCCGACGCTAACGGCGTCCTCACCTCGGTGCTGCCTGCTTCCGGAGGCGTGCAGATGCTCGCGGTCGCCGCACCGCTCAGTGGGTCGTCTGCCGGTTGGCTCGTCGCTATGCAGCCGGTCCAGGAGGTTGCCGACGTGAGAGTGGGCGTTGCGCTCCTCTTGTTCGGTAGCGCCACGATAGCGATTTTCGTCGCGTGGATCCTTGGGTCCTTCCTGGCCCACCGACTCACTGCGCCGCTTCTCAGGCTTCGTTCAGGGGTTGAAGCGATCACCGCCGGGGAGTGGGGGCACCAGGTCGATGTTGAAGGTGCGATCGAGGTAGCAGCACTTGCCTCGACCTTCAACGAGATGTCCTCGCGCGTTGCTGACGCGTACGCGGCGCAGAAGCACTTCGTCGGCGACGTGTCCCACGAATTGAGAACGCCTATCACCTCGATTCAGGGTTTCGCGGGTGCGCTTCTTGACGGGACCGCCGCAGACGCTGAGACGGCCGCCCGTTTTGCGCGCGTCATCAAGCAGGAGGCCGAGCGGCTCGGGAACCTGACCGAGACGCTCCTCGCACTCGCCGACCTGGACGCCGGCCGCGTAGAGATCGCCCGCGCGCCGATCGACACGGCGGCACTGAGCGAAACACTGCGCTCGCGCCACGCCGAGTCGGCGGCCGCGAAGTCGCTTCAGTTCGACACAGACTCTCTGGGCGTATGTCCGACGCAGCCCCTCGGGGATGACGCCCGTGTGGTGCAGGTCGCCACCGCGCTCATATCGAACGCGCTGCGCTACACGCCTGAGGGCGGCACCGTCCGTGTCAGCGCCGTAGCAGGCGGTGGTGTGTGGAGACTCATCGTGGAGGATTCGGGGCCAGGCATACTTCCCGAGGAACGGGAGCGCATCTTTGAGCGGTTCGTCCGGCTCGACGCTTCCCGAGCATCGGCCGATGGCGGGTCCGGACTCGGACTGGCGATCTGCGCACGTCTCGTAGGACTCATGGACGGCCGCATCAGCGTTCGGGAGTCTCCTCTCGGCGGTGCGCGCTTCGAAGTCGAGCTGCCCTGCGCGTGATTCGCCTCAACCCGAACTCAACCCTGCCATCATGCCCGCCTAACCTCCGGAGACGATAAAGGTCATAGCACCGGTTTGAGCGGGAGTCCGACCGGGCTACGATGAGACTGAGGTGGTACAAGTGAAGACGAGAGCCAAGACAATCGCAGCGGCCGTGGTGGTTATGGTCGTAGTGCTGTCGCTTTCCACACCGGCATTCGCTGCACAGCGTTCGAACCAGCCGGTTGTTCGGGCGGCAGCGCCTTCCGGTGGCGACGCGGCACAGCGGCTCGAGAACCTGCAGAACCGGGTTATGAACGTCCTGCGTGCCCGCAAGGCGCGCTTCGACGCCGTAGCCGCGAACCTCGTCAAGCGCCAGGCGCGGGTCGAGGCCCTCGCCAGCAAGGTGGCGGCGCTCGGCGGCGACGTCTCGAAGTTCCGCACGATGCTCGAGGCCTCAGAGCAGGCACTCATTCAGGCGCGCACGCAGGAGCAGGTCTGCGTCGACGCCTTCAAAGCAGTACCCGAAGCGACCGACAAGGGCGCAGCTTTCCGTGCCGCCAAGGGCGAGGGCCGCAAGGCTGTCGAACTCCTCAAGCAGTCCCGCACGCAGCTCCGCGAGGCCGCGCGCGAGCTTCGTGCGATCGCCGAGCAGCTGAGCGCGGGAGATGAGTCGTGACGGCTCGAATCGCCGGAACGCTCCTGCTCGTTGCGGTGCTGCTCTTCGGCGCCGCCGGGTGCAAGGGCAGAAGCGACAGCGCAGATACGACAGGGGTGCCCGCGGGCACCCCTGTTTCGACATTTACTGTAGAGGCGACGACGACCGCCCCCGAGGGCGATGCGGTCGATGCGGTGGCTCCGACCGAGAAGCAGGTCGACACCTCGGCCATCGAGAAGGAGCTCGCCGCCATCGAGAAGGAGCTCGAGGCGCTCTCGATGCCGGACGACTCCGACTTCAACGCGATAGAGGGCGACCTTCCCTAGAGGTACTGCCAGACGTCCTCGATGCCGGCTTCGGCGGCGGGGATGCAGTCCTCGATCGACAACGAGAACGTGCCGCTCTCCTCGGAAATGAGACGTAGATCGATCGTGTCGGGCTGCTCCAGCCAACGTCCTGACGCGTCGATGAGGCGCCTGATACGCGGGCGGAGCAGGTCGTCGCGGTTCACGCGGAACACGACGCCGGTGGCTCCGTCGCTCATCTTCACGACAGCGCCCATCGGGTAGATGCCTAGCATGGCCACGAGCGCCTTCGTGATACTTGGGTCGTACGCCTTGTTGCGGCCCTGCATGAGCACCGCGAGCGCCTTGTCCGGACGGATCTCGCGACGGAACGGGCGACGTGTTGTCATCGCGTCGTACGCATCGCACAATGCCACGACCTTGCTGAACAGGTGCTGCTCGGAGGGCGAGGTCGTCTCGGGGTAGCCCTGCATGTCGTGGCGCTGGTGGTGCTCGTAGGCAACCACCATCGGCATTTGATCGACGAGTTGGATGCGCTTCAGTAAGTCGGCGCCCTCGCTCGCGTGGCTCTTCACAATCTGCCACTCGTCTGCGGAAAGGGGGCCTTCTTTGTTGAGGATGCCTTCAGGGATACGTACCTTACCGAGATCGTAGAGCAGTGCCGAAAGCCCGAGCGACTTGAGCGACTCCGAATCGAGTCCTAGCGACGCACCAAGTGACAGTGACAGGATGCACACGTTGATCGAGTGGTTGAGCGTGTAGTCGTCATGGCTCCTGATGGCGGTCAGGCCGAGAACCGCCGCAGGATCCTTGAAGAGGTTGTCGAGAAGGTTGCCGACGAGGTTCTGGAGCGGGCCGACCTCGAAGACCTTACCGAGCTTCACCTGCGTCTCGACATCGCGCATCATCGCGACACCCTGATCGTAGTCCTGGCGAGCCTCGAGTTTGTTCTGGCGCTGCTCGGCCTCTTTGACAGCGTCGTCAAGGTCGGTGGTCTCGGCTATCTTGACCCCGGTTGCGCCCTTGGCCTCAAGGAAGTCGCGTGCTTGCTCGACCTCCGAGATACCGTTCTCGTTGAGCAGGCCGACGAGCGCGACAGCGTCGTTCTCGCCGAAGCTGAGATCGAGAGTCACGGCTGAGATTTCGCGGGCAAGCAGGTCCTGGATGAGCTTGCGGTACGTAACGCTCTCTTCAGGGAGGACGTGGTCCTCGATGAAGAGGGTGCCCTTGTAGACATTGATCGTGACGTCCTCGAAGCCGAGTTCCATGACGCCGGTGACAGCGGCGACGAAGTCGACTATGGACTGCATGACCAGCGGGTGCGACGGCGGATAGAGCGATGCGTTCGTCTGAGCGACTGCAAAAGCCCGCGCCAGTTCGCGTGCGCGCTCGAGCCGTTTGGCCGTGGCAAACGGCGTGCGGCTCGCCGGCTGGGCCAGCGCTGCGATCTCCTCGTTGGACTCCAGGCGTTCTCCGTTGTTCCGACTCTCGTCACTCACGTGGGCATCTCCCCTCGATGGGTCAGGCTGTGGGACTCTCAAGCAGGGCGAGCGTCCTCTGTGCAAGGTAGCGCAGTTCACGATTCTTCTTGCCAATCACAAAGCGCCGGTTCGCCATTCGCGTCAGTATGGCTCTGGCTTGTTCAGGGCGCATAATCTCCAGGCTCTTTAAGACTTCTTTCTTGAGCTCGTAGTTCCTCTCAAATAGGTACATCTCCTCGAGGAGATGTAGGAGAGCGGGGAGCGTCTCTGTCCGGCCGACACGACCGATTTCACGGGCTGCGATGCGGCGGGTTTCCGGGTCCCAGTGCGCGAGCGCGCGCTGCAGCATCGACGCGCTCTCCGGGCCGGGTACGTTTGCGAGCGCCGTGACGGCGGCCGACCGTACGTTGCTGTCGAGATGGTCGAGCGCCTGGCTGATGATCGGCGTGAGTCGCTTGTCGCGCAGCGACACGAGAAGCTCCACGATGACCGCCGACTGCTCCGGTGTACCCGTGCGCAGCATGCGCGCAGCGACGGGACCGACGACCTCGGACAGGCGTCCCATCTCGGCTGCCAGCGGCGCGCGGGCGTCTGCGGGCGCGCTCACGTACGCATCGAGCACCTCTTCGGCCAGTGACGAGCGCACAGCGGCGACGCTCGCGCTGAGTGCCGGGTCGGACGCCAACTCCGCGAGCAGCGTGAAGGCAGCGCCGAGATCGCCGTAGACGTACCTACCGAGCGCTACGCGCACCGCGTCACCGATCGCCTGCACCGAATCGGTGGTCGGTCGGGCACGCGCAACCTGCAGCGTCGTGGCGAGCGCCCGCGCGGCTAGTTGCGCGGGCGTCGACGCGGCCACCAGTGTCTCGACGTGGAGCTGGTCGTTGTCGTCGTACCGCGCGACCTCAGCCACGATGCCCGGTGCGTCGGCCTCGGCGGGTACACCGCAGTCGGACTCGCTCTGTGGCGCGGGCCGCAGGAGTGCAGCAAGCTCCTTTGCAACCTCGGGCGGAACCTCAATCATGCCGAGGAGTGCATCGGGCGGTTCCCCCGCGTTCGTGGCGACGAGCTTGAGCAGCCGCGCGAGCGCCGCCGGCTTCATGTGAGCGACTGCGTCGAGCATGCCCTGCATGGGCTTGCCGGCACCGTCTCGCACCATCGCCATCGACAGCACCCGAACGCGGGTCTCTTCATCGAGTCGCAAGAGCGCTTCACCGACACGTGTCGCCGCAAGCTCCTGAGCAGCGGCCTCATAGCCGCCTATCGCGCCTGCGATGTCGTCGATCGTTTGGCCGCTTTCAGACCACTGCTCGACCGCGGACTGCACCTCGTTCGCGATGTCGTCGAGCGGCGTGGCCGTGAGATCCATACCGAGGATCCCCGATTCGCTCGACACCCGGAGCGAGACCTCGATGAGCGCGATATTCCGGACGCCTGCCTGAATGAGCGCCGCCCGCGCACCACCTTCGCCACGCACCGTCTTCGCATCGGCTCCGAGGATGTCGAGGAATGACGCGACCTCGCCGGTCGTGGCACCGGGAGCGATGATGAGCTGGCCGACCTGGAGCGCGTGCAGCGCTTCTGCGAGAGCGGCTACCTGCGTTTGCCCGGCGCCGACCGAGGTATCGCCGAGCAAGAAGCGCTCGCGGTCGACCCGAAGCTGGAGTGCACCGGCGGCTGTGAGGGCGGTACTCGCATCGGCGAAGCGCCTGATAGCATCTTCGCGCATCGGACTCGAAGAAGGGTAGAGGCGAACGGCGTTCGCGGCGACAGCGAGCAGTCGCAAGAGCTGCTCGGCGCGCGCAGACGGGCTGTTGCTGCCCGAGACGTCCACGGTTCTCCCTTCGAGCATCCGGGTCTCACTAGCGTATCGGCGCGGGCGGTGTGCATTCTGTGCGATGAGCGTCACACTTGTGCTGTTTGTGACGAATGCACGCACCGATATCTACATGGTACCTATAATGTGGGTAGTCTGTGCGGGCGGGGAGTGAAGTTGGCCCTCAGGAGCGACAACTACTATCGGGAGTTAGCGGCCCACGCAGTGCGCGACGCGCACATCGAGGAGCCGCCTGTCTCGCCGACGGCGATTGCGGCAGGTATGGGTGTACCCATCGTCGAGCTGCCGTTCCCGTCGTGGTTCACCTCCGCGCTCATCTACGAGGACGGTATGCCGGCGATCCTCGTGAACGCGTCGAAGGAAGAGCCGACCCGGCGCGCCGGTGTCGCACATCTCCTCGGTCACCTGCTCATCGTGCTCGACGACTCTGAGGCTGTGTATCCCAAAGACGGGCTTACGTACCACCGTGACGCCGATTTCGTCTCCGATGAACTCGAGATTCCGAGCTTCATGGTGACGGATCAGGCTCAGAAGTGGTTCAACGACTACCGTTACCTCGCCCGTCTATTCGGCGTGAGCGAGAAGCGCATGCTCGAAAAGATGCACGCCCTGGGCATTCTCAAGAATCGCGGCCTCCTGTGGGACTATTAACGGCGGTTCGGCAGCGTGCCCTCCTGCTATTATCGATTCGACCACGCTGAGTTGCAGACGGTCGCCGACGATCTCGTTGTGGAGGGGCAATGCGAACAACGTACGCCGTTGGAGTGGATGTCGGAGGCACGCGCATCGCGGTGGGCCTGGTCGAGCGCAAGGGACGCCTCGTGAAAGAGACGAAGGCCCTCACTCCCAAGAACGGACCCTTCGCGGTCATCGACGCTGTCATCGAGCTCATAGCCGAGACAATCGCGGGTACACACCCATCGGAAATCGCCGGTATCGGCGTAGGCCTCCCGGCACAGATCGACTTCCTCAAGCAGACGGTGGAGTTCTGTACGAACCTGCCGCTTGCCGGCGTTGACGTTCGATCGCTCATCATGTCGCGCATCCGCCAGGACGTCACGCTCGACAACGACGGTCACTGCGCCGGGATCGGTGAAGCCCGGTTCGGTGCCGCCAAGGGCGTCCGCGACTGCGTGATGATCACCCTCGGTACCGGTGTTGGTGGCGCGCTCCTTCTCGACGGGGAGCCGTATCGCGGATCGCGCGGGCTCGGCGGCGAGATCGGTCACATGGTCGTACGCCTTGACGGCCCTCCCTGCCCCTGTGGCGGGTTCGGGCACATAGAGTCGTATCTCGGCCGCCCGGCGATCGCTGCACGCGGCAGAGAGGCTGCCCGTGCCTACAGCGGTGAGGTCATCCGTGCCCGCGCAGGCGGCGATCCCGATACCGTCACGGCCGAGCACGTCGTGCAGGCCGCGCTCGCCGGCGATGAGATCGCCCGCGACATCCTGCTCGAGGCCGGCGATATCCTCGGCGAGGCGCTCGTGGGCATCGTTAACCTGCTCAATCCCCGGCTGATCGTGGTCGGCGGCGGTATTGGCGAGTCGGCCGACATGCTCGTCGCGCGTGCGGGGGAGGTCATCGCGGCCAAGGCGCTTGCGGGTCGGCGAGACGTCAAGATCGTACAGGCGCAACTGGGTAACGACGCCGGCGTGCTCGGCGCCGCAGCGCTCGCGTTCGACGAACACGACAGCAGGGAGGGACATCACCGATGAGTACCCCATCGAAGGTCTACTTCGCGCCGGTGCGATCGAAGATGAAGCGCAGCATGATCGTTCGCGCCGGGGCACTGCTCGACCGCGCCGGCCTCAAGGAGGCCGTCTTTGACAAGGATCTCGTCGCGGTGAAGCTCCACTTCGGCGAGGAGGGCAACACAGGGTTCGTGCAGCCCGTCCACGTGCGTGAGGTCGTGCGCCGCATCAAGGCGGCCGGTGGCCGACCATTCCTGACCGACGCCAACACGCTCTATCGCGGGCAGCGCGCCAACGCGGTCGACCATCTCGAGTGCGCGCTCCACAACGGGTTCTCGTACGCCACGATCGAGGCACCGCTCGTGATTGCCGACGGTCTCGACGGGCGTGACGCCGTCGACGTCCCCATTACCGGCGCCACGCACTTCGAGACCGTTCGCATCGGCTCTGCGGTGGTCTATGCCGACGCGATGGTCGTCGTCACGCACGTGAAGGGGCACGAGGCGACCGGCTTCGGCGGCGCCATCAAGAACGTGGGCATGGGTCTCGGCTGCCGATCGGCAAAACAGCGCATGCACGCCGATTTCCGTCCCGAGGTGAGTGCCAAGACGTGCACCGCCTGCAAGCGTTGCGTTCAGTGGTGTCCTGTCGGTGCCATCGCCATCGGACCCGACAAGGTCGCCGTCGTGGACTACGAGGTCTGCTACGGATGTGGAGAGTGCGTGGCCGCCTGTCCATACGGTGCCATCGCCACGCAGTGGAAGACCACTCCCGAGGCGCTGCAGGAGAAAATCGTCGAGCACGTCGCGGGTGCCGTAGCAGGTAAGGACGGCAAGGTCCTCTACCTCTCGTTCGTCACGGCGGTGTCTCCCGACTGCGACTGCTGGAACTTCTCGGACGCGCCGGTCGTTCCCGACATCGGGGTGCTTGCTTCCACCGATATCGTTGCGATAGACCAGGCTGCGTATGATCTGGTGAGTGCCGCGACCGGTCTTCCGGGGAGTCGCGGTGAGGGAATGGCCGCAGGTTCGGACAAGTTCACGGCAATCACCGGCGTCGACGGGACGCATGCAATCGCGTATGCGCAGCAGATGGGGCTCGGCTCGTGCGAGTACGAGCTCGTGACGGTAGAATAGAGACGCAACAGCAGCCGGAGCACGAGGGGGCGCACATGGACTACTTCGATATTCTCAAGCGCGCGTGGAATGTCACGTGGAAGTACAAGGCGCTCTGGGTGCTCGGCTTCTTCGTTGGCGGTAGCGGTGGCGGCAGTGGGGGCGGCAGTAGTTACCAGTCCAGCAGCGGCTCGGGTTCAGGGTCACCGAGCCCGGACCTCTTCAGCCGTCCCGAGACGTGGATTGCCGACAACCTCGTTCTCGTGGCCTCCCTCGCGGCACTGCTCGCGGTCTTCATCCTCGTCATGTGGGTCCTTTCGATTGCCGCACAGGGTGGTCTCGTCCATCTCGTCAACGAGGCCGAGGATAACCGCGTCGTCCGTCTCCGTGACGCGTGGCGCGTCGGCTTCAAGTACTGGGGTCGGACCTTTATGATCGGGCTGGTTCTCTTCCTCCCGTTCCTGGTGCTGTTCGCTGTGATGGCAGCCGTCTTCGGGGCGTCTATCGTCGGCCTCATCGCGGCCGGTTCAGGCGACTCAGCGGGCGCCGCTGCGGTAGGTGGAATCGGCGGACTCTGCTGCGGGCTCCCCATCTTCATCGTCCTCCTCGTGGGTGCGGGCGTCGTCATCAGCATCGTGTCGTCGCTCGCGATTCGATACGGGGTCTTGCAGGAGGTCACCTTTGGTAAGGCCATCAAGAAGGGCTGGCAGGACATGTGGGGCAAGCGGGGCGCTCTCATGTTCTGGCTCGTGATGCTGCTCCCCGGTTTTGCTTACGCGGCTGTCACGGGCGTCGTCGGGGTGATCTTCGCCCTACCGGCGGTACTCTTGATCATGTCCGAGAGGATCATCTCCGGCGTGGCGGTGCTCGTGTTGGCCGGACTCATCCTCATGATTCCGGGTGCGATCTATGGCACCTTCGTGTCATCGGCATGGACGATCTTCTTCCAGCGCATGAACGGCACCGGGACGCCGACCCCGGTACGCCAGCCCGCACCTGCGTACTCCGGCGAGATGGCCCCGCCTGTGCCGTACATGCCCGAGCCGCCCGCACCGTACATGCCCGTGCCGCCTGCACCCGAGCCGCCCGTGCCGTATGCGCCCGTACCCCCGGCACCGGAGCCGCCGGCCGATGTCTGACGCCGGCCGTCTGCTTGTGTGCGCGACGCCGATCGGCAACCTCGGCGACGTGACACTTCGCGTCCTCGACGTGCTCCGCTCGGCGGACGTCATCCTCGCCGAGGACACCCGGGTCACGCGCAAGTTGCTCGCGCGTTACGACATCCATACGGCGCTCGAGCGCTACGACGAGGCTACCGCGATGGCGCGGACGCCTGCTGTGGTTGCGCGGATCGAGGCCGGCGCAACCGTCGCCCTCGTGAGCGATGCGGGAACGCCTGGCGTCTCTGATCCCGGTGCGCATCTCGTCGACGCTGCGCTCACGGCCGGGCTTCCGGTCGACGTCCTTCCCGGGGCTTCAGCGATCGTGACCGCGCTCGTCGCCAGCGGGCTCCCGACGCATGCCTTTTACTTCGGCGGTTTCCTCCCGCGTAAGGCGGGGGAGTTGCGCCGAACGCTCTCCGGGCTCGCCGGGCTCGATGCGACGCTCATCTTCTACGAGTCACCGCGGCGCACGGTTGCATCGGTCGCCGCGATCGCCGAGGTCTACCCGTTGCGGCGAGCGGCAATGGCACGGGAGCTCACGAAGGTACACGAGGAAGTGCTCCGCGGAACTACCGAGGAACTGGCATCCGCGCTCGCGGCGCGCGAACTCAAGGGCGAGGTCGTGCTGCTTGTGGGGCCGCCGGTCGCGGACGAGGCCGTGGTCATCAGCGACGACGCGATACGCTCGGCGGTTCAGGCTCTCGTCTCGGAGGGGATCACGCGCAAGGACGCTGTCCGGAAGGTCGCGGGCGACCTGGGGGTGCCGCGCAACGATGTGTATCGCGTGTCACTCACGAGCCAGTAGCTGCGGGGACCGGGCTAGCGTCTCTTCTTGATGTCCTCGATGCACGACGTGCACACGGGATGGTCCTTCACTGCCTCGATGTTGTCTCTGGAGCCGCAGAACATGCATGCGTCGCGGAACTTCTCGAGGATGACCCGCTCGCCCTCGACCGAGATGGACATGGGGTCCTTCACGTTGATGCCGAGGGTACGGCGCAACTCCATGGGAATCACGATGCGACCGAGATCATCGACACGCCGGACGATACCTGTGTCTCCCATGTCATCCTGCCTTTCCTTGGCCCGCCACCGTGCGCCCCTGCGTGCGCTATCATTGGTTATTCGGAGAACACCTTGCTCTTCCATAAATGCCCACGCGTGCAGATAGTGTAACCGTCGATGGAGTCCAGTGAACCTATGAGCGACAAAACCTTCTACGTCACGACCCCGATCTACTACGTGAATGCCGAGCCGCATCTGGGCACGGCGTACACGACCGTCGCGGCTGATGCTATTGCCCGCTACCGGCGGATGACCGGCCATGACGTCATGTTCCTGACCGGCCTCGACGAGCACGGCCAGAAGATCGCGCAGGCCGCCGAGGAACACGGCATGGAGCCGCAGGCGTGGGTCGATGCGATCGCACCCAAGTTCAAAGAGGTGTGGTCGATGCTTGGCATCAGCAACGACGACTTCATTCGCACGACCGAGGAGCGTCACAAGAAGGGCGTCCAGGCATTCTGGCAGGAGCTCCACGACCGGGGCGAGATCTACCAGGGCACCTACGAGGGCTGGTACTGCGTCCCCGATGAGACGTACTGGGCGCAAGACGACCTCGTCGACGGCATGTGCCCGCAGTGCGGCCGTTCGGTCGAGTTCGTTCGTGAGGACAACTGGTTCTTCCGTCTCTCGGCATACCAGGACCGACTCATCGAGTTCTACGAGGCGCGTGAGGCCGAGGGGCGTCCGTTCGTGCGTCCGGAGACGCGTCGCAACGAGGTGATGTCGTTCGTGAAAGGCGGCCTGCGGGATCTCTCGATATCGCGCACCACGTTCTCGTGGGGCGTGCCGCTGCCGTTCGCACCCGAGCACGTCACGTACGTGTGGATCGACGCGCTCCTCAACTACATAACGGCGCTCGGCTACGGGAGCGATGACCACGCGGCCTTCGACCGCTACTGGCCGGTCGACTTCCACTTCGTGGGCAAGGACATCATCCGGTTCCACTGCGTCATCTGGCCCGCGATGCTCATGGCCGCCGGCATCGAGCCGCCGCAGAGCATCTTCGCGCATGGCTTCCTGCTGGCCAAGGGCGAGAAGATGAGCAAGTCCAAGGGTAACGCGCAGACGCCTGCCTCGCTCGTCGAGCGCTTCGGGGTCGACGCATACCGCTACTACTTCCTGCGCGACGTACAGTTCGGCCACGACGGTTCGATCTCGCTCGAGTCGATGGTCCAGCGCTACAACGGCGACCTCGCCAACGACTGGGGCAACCTCGTTTCCCGCCTGCTCAACATGACCGAGAAGTACCTCGGCGGCATCACGCCCGAGCCCTCCTCGGTTGCGTGCGAGACCGACGCGGACTGTACACTCCGTTCGCTCGCCGGCTTCCTGCCCGAGAAGTACGAGGCCGCGATGCAGCGGCTCGACTACGTCTCGGCGCTCGAGGCGGCATGGGACGTCATCAAAGACGCCAACCGCTACATCGAGAACGAGGCGCCGTGGAACCTCGAGAAGGCGGGGGAGCACGACAGGCTTGCCGCCGTGCTCTACAACGCACTCGAAGCCGTGCGCATCGCCGCGCTCTACACAGCGCCCGTGATGCCGAACACGTCTGCCGAAGTCTGGCACCGGCTCGGCCTCGGCGACATCTCGGCAGTGACCGACATCGCTACCGAGGCGACGTGGGGTCGCTTGCCTGCAGGGCTCACGGTCACCAAGGGCGATGCGCTTTTCCCCCGCATATACGAGGAGGCGTAAGGGCCGTCGGCCCGTACCATGCATGACATCCTCAAGAAGCTGCCCGACCTCGGGACGCCTACTGCGGACTCGCACGCGCATCTCGATATGCTTGAGGACCCCGCAGCAGCGCTCGCGAACGCCGCGCTTGCGGGCATCGCGCTTGTGGCGACGGTCGTCGATCTGACCGAAGACGAGCGCACGTTCACCAAGCTCGACGGCTGGATAGCGGCTGCGGGAGACCTGCTGGTCGCGTCCGGACGACACGATCTGACGCCGCCCGAGGTCCGCATCGTGGTGGGGGCGCACCCGCACAACGCGAGCGCGTTCACGCCACAGATCGCCGAGCGCATGCGCGAAGCTGCCGGGTGGCCGCGCGTAGCGGCGTACGGTGAACTCGGCCTCGACTACCACTACGACAACTCGCCACGAGAGGTGCAGCGCCTTGCATTTCGCGCGCAGCTCGAACTCGCCACGACCGTCGGATTCCCGGTGATCGTCCACCTGCGCGAGGCGCACGCCGACGGACTTGAGATCCTTCGCGAGGTCGGTGTACCTGCCGGAGGGTGCGTACTGCACTGCTTCACCGAGGACGCGCCGACCGCCGAGCGATTCCTGGAGCTTGGCTGCTTCGTTTCGTTCGCCGGGCCCGTGACCTTCAAGAAGGCCGAGGCGATTCGCGACGCTGCTCGCATCACGCCGCTCGACCGCATCCTCGTGGAGACCGACTGCCCGTTCCTGGCGCCGGAGCCGTTCCGCGGCCGCAAGAACGAGCCGGCGTTCACCACGCTCAACGCCGCGGCGGTCGCAGCCGCGAAGGGCATCGCGCCGCAAGACGTCGCTACTGCGGCGTTCGAGAACGCGCGTCGCCTCTTTGTGCGGGGGGAGTGACAGTGAGCGCCCCGCTCGTGCTCGGCATAACAGGCAGCCCGCGACGCAACGGCAACAGCGAGCAGCTGCTCGATGCATGCCTCACGGGGGCGGCCGAAGGGGGAGCGCGCGTTCAGAAGCTCGTCGTCACCGACTTCACGATCGAACCCTGCCGCGGCTGCAATTCGTGCTCACTCACTGGTGTGTGCGTCATCCGCGACCAGATGCGCGACGTGTACGCGGCTATCGATTCGGCGCAGGCAATCGTGGTGGCAAGCCCGGTCTTCTTCGCGACCGTCCCGGGCGTCCTCAAGGTGCTGTTCGATCGCCTGCAGCCGTACTGGGCGCGCACGCACGTGCTCAAGCAGCCCCGCCCCGCCCGCCGTCCCGGCGCGCTCCTGCTCGTGCGAGGCGGCGGTGACCCGTACGGGTTCGTGGCTGCCGAGTACACCGTCAAGAGCGTGTTCGCGGTTCTCGGCATCGATCTTGTCGGTGAGATCAAGGTAACCGGTGTGGACTCGGCGAATGATATCGGTCGTTACCCGGAGGAGCTGGTGCGCGCCCGGACGCTGGGCGTACAGGTCGCCGCCGCAGCCCTTGGTACTCCTCGGGAGTGAAATCCGCCCGATGAACGGCGCACAATCCCCACCCGGGGGGCACCGTTCGTCAGGTGAGGTTGTCTGAAGCACCGGTTTCGTTGTTGCCGAGTTGTTGCTCGGCTATAATCGGACGCGTTGTGCACCACCCGACATGTCCCCGACGCGGAAGGGCTTTATGAGAAAGCCGGCACATCCGGCCCGTCTCCTGAAGACCCCTTACATCATCCTCGTACTCATCGCAGCCCTCGTCGTACCAGTAAGCGCATCCGGATTCGTTTGGGCCAGGAAAGGCGTCACCGTCGTCGTCGACGGATCGACAGCCTATTACAAGACACAAGCCGATACAGTCGCCGATGTCCTCGATGAGGCGTCGGTTGTCGTTGGCGTTCACGATGTCGTGAGCCCCGCGCTCGACATGGCCGTCGATGATGGCACCACAGTCGTCGTGCGCCACGCTATTCCCGTGCAGATCGACTGCAACGGGGACATCCTCTCACTCGAGGTCGTCGGTACAACGGTCGCAGACGCCCTGGTAGCGGCGGGACTCGATCCGTCACTGGGGCTCCACGTCGTTCCCGCCGTTGAGGCGCCGCTTCGCAAAGACATGACAATCGTCGCCAAGGATGTCTTCCTCCGTATCAGCCAGGAGGAAGTGGAAATCCCATTCGATGTCATCGAGCAGCCCGACGCAACGCTTCTCGCCGGTCAGAGCAAGGTGATCTCGCCCGGCAAGGTAGGGCGCGCCATGCGCGTGTACGAAATCGTCGTAACCGGCGGCGTGGAAGGCACGCGCTACGCGAAAGCCGAGGAGATTCTCAGCGAACCGGTGGCCGAGGTGGTTGCGGTTGGAACGAAGAAGGCCGCCAAGCAGATCCTCGTAGCCTCTAAGTCCGCGCATGTGGCGCCGCGGCCCTCTACGGCGCCGACCACGGGCAAGAAGCTCAGCGTCACGTCCACGGCGTACACGCCGTGGGACCCGGGTTGCGGCGGTCTCTCTGTCATCGAGCGCAAACTCAAGGCGTACGACGTGCCAAGCGGCTGGGGCATTATCGCTGTCGACCCGAGCGTCATCCCACTCGGTTCCAAGGTCTACGTGAGCGGCTACGGCAACGCGATCGCTGCCGATACGGGTGGCGCAATCAAGGGCAACCGCATCGACGTGTGTTTCTGGGCGGGCGGCGAGTCGGCCTCACGCAGTGCCGCGTTCAACTGGGGACGCCGCACCGTCACCATCACCATCATCAAGTAGAAGGGGCCCCATGGCCCACTCCGAACTGGCCACGCCGTCGGCCACGGTCGCTGTTCTGCGACGTCACGGCCTCTGGACCAAGAAGTCCCTCGGGCAGCACTTCCTCGTCGACGACAACATCGTGGGCCGCATCATCACACTCGCAGCGCTCACGGGTGATGAGCACGTTCTCGAAGTCGGGCCGGGCATAGGCACGCTCACCTCGGCGCTGTGCGCCGCAGCGGGCCACGTCACGGCGGTCGAGCAGGACGGAAGACTCATCGGCATCCTCGGCGAGATGGCCCAGCGGTGCGGGAACCTCAGGGTAGTCCACGGCGATGCGCTCGAGGTCACGGCGGCAGATTTCACCGGACCCGCTGGTCCGCCGACAGCACTCGTCGCGAACCTACCGTATGCGGTCGCGGCGACGCTCGTGCTGCGTTCCTTCGAGATCCTCCCGTCGCTCACCTCCGCAACCGTGATGGTCCAGGCCGAGGTTGCCGACAGGATGACCGCGGTGCCCGGCACGAAGCAGTACGGTTCCTACACCGTGAAACTGGCGCTGCGAGCACGCGGGGCGGGCCGCTTCCCGGTCGCGCCGACATGCTTCCTCCCGCCGCCGCGAGTGGACTCCGCCGTGCTTCGCCTCGAGCGCCTCGATGAGGCGACGGCACCTCATGACCAGATCGTGCGAGCCGCTCGCGCAGCCGACGCCGCTTTCGCCCAACGTCGCAAGACGCTCAGGAACTCACTTTCCAGTGCGCTCTCGGCACCGCCTACCGTGGTAGAAGAGGCGCTGGCTGCGGCGGGTATCGACCCTGGTGTCCGGGCGGAGACATTACCCCCACAGGCATTCCTCGGCCTCGGCGCACGATTGCATGAATACGGCCTTCTACCTTGAGTTTTTCCAGTTCTTGCGGTATACTCGCAGTCTCTCTAGGAGGAATCGTATGGATGGTATGAACCAGACCGAGGTTGTCGGGCGCATTCGCACGGACCTCGAGAGCCTCATGGGCAGCAGGATGCGTTTGCGCGCCAACATGGGTCGCTCGAAGATCATGGAGCGGGAAGGTGTTCTCGAACAGACCCACCCGGCTCTGTTCGTTCTGAAGATTGAAGAGAAGCGCGGTCGTACGGCGCGGGTTTCCTACAGTTATGTGGATATCCTCACCGGAACGGTCGAGCTCACGGACTGCGATTCCGGCGAGTGCGTGTTTCCCTGGCTCAACTAGCAGAACCCACCATGCGCGATTCATTCACGCGGGGATGCCTCAGGCTCCCCGCGTGTTTCATTCCGGAGGGCCGATGTCTACCGATCGCGTGACGCTCCTATCGCCGGCCAAGGTGAACCTCTTCCTCGAAGTCGGAGATCGGCGTGCCGACGGCTACCACGATGTCATCACGGTCCTCCAGGCGCTTGACGAGCGTGCCTCGGACACCCTCGACATGATCGTGGTCAACAACCTTTCGGTCGAGTGCGTACCTGATATCGGCGTGCCTCAGGAAGACAACCTCGTGACCCGCGCACTCGTGCGCCTTGGCGAGGCGGTCGGTCGTACGCCGTCATTCGCGGTCACGGTCCACAAATGCATTCCGGCTGCCGGCGGCCTTGGAGGTGCGAGTTCCAACGCCGCCGCCGCGCTCGTCGGTGCGTGCACACTGTGGGGCATCGAGCCGACGTCGGCTGTAGTCGTGGACGTGGCCCGCTCTCTCGGTGCCGACGTGCCGTTCTTCATCGAGGGTGGAACAGCGCTCTGTACGGAGCGAGGCGACGTTCTTGTGTCGCGGCTTCCGACGCCCGCGCTTCCCATCGTGCTCATCAACCCTGGTGAGCCGGTGAGCACTGCCGCTGCGTATGCGATGTTCGATCGCCGCTTGCACGCCGCCGCCCGCAGCACCACGGACATGATTGCGGCACTCCGATCGGGTGATTGCGACGTGATCGCGGGAGCACTCAGCAACAACCTCGGGAAGGTTGCGGCAGAAATCGCGCCATCGATGAGCGAGGCGCTTGCGTTCCTTCGCGGTGCCGAGGGTGTTCTCGGCGCGCTTGTAGCGGGGAGCGGCTCCACCGTCTTCGGTGTCTGCGAGAGCGATGGCGCCGCGTGTCGGGTGGCCGGTGATGCCAGCGTGCATCCGGGTTGGTGGGTCGCGGCGACGGGTACATCTTCGTTCGGGGTGCGGAGCAGGGTGACAGACGGAGGATAGAAGATTACGCTACGCAACTTCGCAGGGATTCACCGGGGGGATGTCGAAGATAGGCCTGAAGCACGGCCCATTGGGGGAGACGAAGATGGAAATCACAAAGGTCACATTGCGCCCCGTTGCTATGAACAAGGTGTGCGCGATCGCAAGTATCGTCATCGATGATGAGTTCGTCGTGCACGACCTCAGGGTCGTCAATGGCGACAAGGGACTGTTTGTTGCGATGCCTTCGCGGAAGCTTCCAAGCGGTGAGTTTCGCGACATCTGCCACCCGATAAACACGGACGCCCGCCACATCATCCAGGACGCTGTACTCAAGCAGTTCGATGAAGACGGCGGTCTCACCGCGTTCTCGGCCGCTGCGGAGGCGCTCGAGCAGGTCTGAGGCGACCGTCTCGCGGCGCTGGCTGTGGTATACTCCCCTGCGCCCGCACGCGTTACATTGTGCCGCGTGCACGCATGATTCACACGACGATGGGGCGTAGCCAAGCGGCAAGGCAGGGGCCTTTGGAGCCTCCATTCGTAGGTTCGAATCCTACCGCCCCAGCCACGAAGAGACCGGGGAGACGCCCCGTATGACGCGAAAGGTGCCAATGGGCGCGGCAGCACTCATCCTCGCTGCGGGCGAGGGCACCCGCATGAAATCCGCACTTCCGAAGGTCGCGCACCGCATCCTCGGCGTACCGCTGGTTCGCTATGTCGTCGACGCCGCACGCGCCGCGGGATGCGAACGAATCGTGGTCGTGACCGGGCATGGTGCCGAGACGGTCGAGACCCTCGTCGACGGTGAGACCTGCGTCCGGCAAGAGGAGCAACTGGGCACCGGGCACGCAGTCATGTGTGCACGTGGTGCGCTGCCCGACCCGGGCGGTTCGCTCGTCGTTCTTTCCGGTGACTCGCCGCTCCTGAAGCCCGAAACCATCCGGCGCCTCATCGACGCCCGCGAGACATCGGGTGCCGCGGCCGTAGTCCTCACCACAACGCTCGACGACCCTTCGGGCTACGGGCGCATTGTTCGAGACGCCGCCGGTCATCTCGAAGCGATCGTCGAAGACAAGGACCTGCTGCCCACACAGCGTGGAAGCACCGAGACCAACACCGGCACGTACTGCTTCGATGCCGTCGTGCTCTTCGAGCACCTGCAGCGCCTCGGCAACGACAACTCGCAGGGTGAGTACTACCTGACTGACATGATCGCCGTGCTTCGCGCGGAGGGTTTCGACGTGGCCGATATCGCGAGCGGAGAACCTGCCGAGACGCTCGGTGTGAACAGCCGCGTGCAACTCGCCGAGGCCACCAAGGTCATGCAGGCGAGAATCAACACCGCACACATGCTCGCGGGCGTTACGATGACCGACCCGAATCTCGTCTGGATCGCACCGACCGTGACGATCGGTCGCGATGTAGTCCTCGAGCCGATGACGTTCCTCCTGGGTGCTACGAGCATTGCGGACGGTTGTGTCGTAGGCCCGGATTCGCGCATTACCGACTCGCGTATCGCCGAGGGAGCGGTGCTCGATTCCTCGGTGGTCACGGGCGCGGTTGTGGGCACCCGAGCATCCGTGGGACCTCGTGCGTATCTGCGTGCGGGTACCGTGCTTGAGGCCGGATCCCGGGTCGGAACGAGCGTTGAGATCAAGAACACCACCATCGGGGAAGGCTCGAAGGTGCCCCACCTGTCGTATATCGGCGACGCGACCGTCGGAAAGGCCGTCAACATCGGCGCGGGTACGATAACCTGTAACTACGACGGTGAGCACAAGCACCGCACCGTCATCGGTGACGGCGCGTTTGTCGGCTCCGATACGATGCTCGTAGCGCCGGTCACGGTTGGCGCTGGCGCAACGACCGGAGCGGGAAGCGCGATTGCTAAGGATGTCCCGGACGGGGCGCTCGGCGTGGAGCGATGCGAGCAGAAGAACGTGGATGGATGGGCGACGCGGAAACGCGCGACCAAGAAGACTGACGAGCGGTAAGGGAGCGACTGCGATCATGGCCGAGAGCGGAAAGCGTCTTATGGTGTTCGCCGGCTCGCACAACCGCGAGCTGTCGGAAGGCATCGTACGGCATCTGGGAATCGAGCTCGGGAACCTCAAGCTGAGCCACTTCGCCAACGGCGAGATCTACGTGCGGTATCTCGAGAGTGTTCGTGGCGCCGACGTGTTCCTCGTGCAGTCGATGACGCAGCCGGTCAATGCATCCATCATGGAGCTCCTCATCATGATCGACGCCGCCAAGCGTGCGAGCGCTCGGACGATCACGGCCGTCATTCCGCACTACGCATACGCTCGCCAGGACAAGAAGTCCGCCGCCCGCGAGCCGATCACAGCCAAGCTCGTCGCGGACCTTCTCACCACCGCAGGTGCGGACAGGGTTATTGCGATGGACCTCCACCAGGGCCAGATTCAGGGCTTCTTCAATCTCCCGGTCAACCATCTCACCGCGTTGCCGATCCTGGCCGACTACTTCGAGAGCCTTCACCTCGAGAACCTTGCAGTCGTTTCGCCTGACGTCGGTCGCGTGAAAGTCTGCAAGAAGCTCGCCGACATGCTCGGCGCAAGCCTCGCGATCATGCACAAGGGCCGTCCGGAGCACAACATTGCCGAGATCACGCACGTCATCGGTGAGGTAGCCGGCAAGACGTGCATCATCGCGGACGACATGATCGATACCGCCGGTTCGATCACCGAGGGCGCCAAGGCGCTCATGGTCAAGGGCGCGACGGCTGTCTACGTCACTGCGACCCACGGTATCTTCTCACCGCCGGCATTCGACCGCATCGATGCCGCGCCGGTCATCGAAGTCGTCATCACGAACACTCTCGAGGTGCCCGAGGACCGTCAGCACGGTAAGATCAAGGTCTTGTCTGTTGCCCCGCTCATCGCGCACGCGATTCAGAATGTGTACAACGACGAGTCAGTCTCAGAACTGTTCGACCCGGATTTCCAGCTCTAGACCAATCATGCAGGCCGGATGACCCGGCCGCGCAGAAACGAAGGGACACAGCACATGACCGAGACCATCAAGATCGCAGCCGAGCGCCGGGCGCTCGTCGGCAAGAGCAGCAAGGTACTGGCACGCGAGGGCAAGCTCCCCGCCGTGATCTATGGCGTGGGCGTTCAGTCCGAGGCGCTCTCAATCGATAAGCACTCCTTCGAGCAGGTACTCGTTCACAGCGGTATCGGTTCGACCATCTTCAAGCTCGTTATCGACGAGGACAAGCCCGTCAACGTCATGGTCAAGGATCTGAAGCATGACGTCATGAAGGGTACCGTCGAGCACGTCGACTTCTGGGCCATTAACATGAAGGCGACCGTTTCCGTTGCGGTGCCGATCAACTTCATCGGTTCAGCCGAGGGCGAGAAGACCGGTGGCGTCATGGTGCACGAGATGCGCGAAGTCAACATCGAGGCCCTTCCGATGGACCTCCCCGAGCACATCGACGTCGAGGTGACCGCACTTGAAGTCGGCGATTCGCTGCACGTCCGCGATCTGACGGCTCCTGAGGGCGTTACCATCCTCGATGACCTCGACGCGATCGTCTGTGCCGTCATGGCTCCGGCCAAGGAAGAGGAAGAAGTCGTTGCCGAGGAGATCACCGAGCCCGAGCTCATCGGCGGCGAAGACTCCGACGACAAGGACTAGGGTTCTCGCATGACGATGCTCGTAGTGGGGCTTGGAAACCCGGGTCCCGAGTACGCCCGGACGAGGCACAACGCCGGCTTCATGGCCGTCGATCTGCTCGCCGAGAACCTGCGTGTCACGTACTGGAAGGACCAGGCGGGCGCGAAAGTAGCGCATACGCGTTTCGGCGACGAGGACCTCGTCCTCGCGAAGCCGCAGACGTTCATGAACATTTCAGGCAAGGCTGTTCGCAAGATAGCCGACGAGAACGGGCTGGAGCCCTCGGAGATCGTTGTCGTTCACGACGACATCGATCTGCCCGAGGGCTCCGTCCGTGTAAAACGGGGTGGCGGTCACGGCGGCCACAACGGCCTCCGCTCGGTCAACGAGCAGCTAGGCAGTGGCGACTACATCCGTGTGCGGGTGGGCGTCGGTCGGCCGCCGGGCCGGAAGGATGCTGCCGACTTCGTGCTGGAGCCGGTGCGCGGCGAGGCAGCCGAGCGTCTCGACGAGATGATTCCGACGGCAGCTCAGGCCGTCCTCCACGTGCTCGAGCACGGCCCGGAATCGGCAATGCAGGAGTACAACGCAGACTGAGCCTGGTTTCCGAGTGTGCGAGCGCTACGAGCAGACCCGCTGCTAGTCGAGGTACTTCATCGGATTGACCGGCGTGCCGTTGATGCGCACCTCGAAGTGGAGGTGGGGCCCGGTCGAGTAGCCGGTGGAACCGACGGTGCCGATGCGGTCGCCCTTGCTGACCTTCTGGCCAACAGATACCTTGATGCCGCCGGACTGCTGGTGCGCGTAGAGCGTCACGACGCCGTTACCGTGATCGACCATGACGGTGTTGCCGTACCCACCGCGCGCGCCTGCCCAGATGACCTTCCCGCCACCGGTAGCCACAATCGCTGCGCCGTTGATGGAGGTGCCGTCGGCCTTGCGGCCGATGTCGATGCCGCTGTGGTTCTCCTTGCCGTGGAACGGGCAGATTCTCGGCCCGAATGGTGAGGAGATGCGATAGTAGCCGGGGACCGGCCACGTCATGACACCCGAGTAATACCCGGAGCCGCTGCCGTAGAGTTCCTTCGCGATCTTGTCGGATTCGGCTTCCTCGGCCTCTGCAAGTGTGCGCAGCCGCGCCGCTTCCTTCTTGTTAGCCGCGAAGAGCGCGGACTTTTCGTTCTCAGCGGCCTGCTGATCGGCAAGTTTAGACTTGTGCTTCGACCGCAGGCCGAGAAGGCGGTTCTGCTCGGCTTCGGCCTCTGCACGCTTGGTGTTGACTGCCTCGAGCGTGCGGTCGAGTTCGGCCTTGACCTGCTCAAGGCTCAGGCGCGTGCTCTTGAGCGCCGCGGCATTCTCCTGGTTCTGGCGCATGATTCGCTGCATGAGCGATGTGCGTGCGATGAGGTCATTGATATCCTCACTGCCGAGGAGCATCTCGAGGAAGAAGCTGTCGCCTTGCTTGTATGACTCCTGGATGCGGGAGCCGAGGAGCGCCTGCTCTTTGTCGTACTCGGCCTGCGTCGTGTCGATCAGCGCCTGTTTCGCGGCGACTTCCGAGCGGAGTCCGTCGACCTCGGTCTCGAGGCGGCTCGTGCGCGTGGTCGCGGCTTCGATATCGTCGGCGAGGGCGCTGATATCGTTCTCGATAGCAGTCATGCGCTCTTCGAGCGCCTCGATGTCCACGGCAAGCTTTGCGGCAGCATCCTCTGCGGCCTTCGCAGCAGCGCGTGCGTCTGCGGCCTTCTTTTCGTGTGCCGCGAGGTCGCTCTTCGTTGCTGCCTGCGCCATGGGGGCGGCGAGCAGTACGAACGAGAGCACGACAAGGATTATTGATCGGGCAGCGCTGCTACGTCTCATGGTGTGTTTCCTCCGGGGCGGCTCAATGCCCAAAATCACTTCCGCCGGAAGGCGCTATCCAGGAAAGGATACCCTCCGTTAGGGGTATACTGCAAATCAGGTACCGCCGGAGGAGCGTGCCGCATAGGGGAAGGAAGGATGATCAGAATGTCCGATGATTTCCAGGGAGCACCTCCCGCACCACAGGCGCCGCCCATGGCCGCCCCCGTTGGCGATCGTCCCGGTCCCGCAAGTGACACGAGCAAGTTGCTCGCGGCTTTCGGCTACATCGTCGGCCTGGTCGCCCTCATCGCGATCCTCATCGACCCCTACAAGGACGAGAAGTTCGTCAAGTTCCACGCCGTTCAGGCGCTGGCACTGTGGGTTGTCGGAATCGTCATCAGTTTTGTGTCGGTCATCCCGATCATCGGCTGGATCATAGCCTTCGTGGGCGGGATCGCGGTCTTCATCTTCGCCATCATGGCCGCCATTAAGGCGTTCCAGGGCGAGTACTACGAGATGCCGGTCGTCTACAACTTCGTGAAGCAGTACATGTAGGTCTCTCACTCGCTCGATTCTGTGAGCGAGATTTTGGTTTCTGCAGGGGCGGACGCGAGATGCGTCCGCCCCTCGCCGTC
>JBBQIR010000011.1:0-45759 GCA_038325105.1 Coriobacteriia bacterium | reverse complement strand
TGCTCGACCAGCCGGGGCTCACCATCGCGCTCTGGGGCGCGCGAAAGCCGTCTCATCTGGCCGACATGGCCGGGGTCGAAGGATTCTCACTTGATGCGTCGGCGATGCGTGCGATCGATGAGATTATCGCCGAAGGGTTGGGCAGCGAGTCCGGCGCCTGATCGTGCTAACAGCGCGCCTCTCCGGCCTCGCAGAGGAGCGACGGCTTCGCAAGCAGCACAAGCGAGTAGCCGAGAAGCACAGCGGCCCCCGCTGCGACGGCGTACGAGGGGCCGATCACGTCTCCGAGCCAGCCGAAGAGCAGTGCGCCGAACGGCATCATGCCCATGAACGAGAGAACGAACAAGGACATTACACGCGCGCGCAACTGAGGCGGCACGGCAGTCTGCAGGTTCGTGTTGATGCTCGACACGCAGGCCAGAAACGCGACGCCCATCACGGCCAGGATCGCGGCAGTCAATGGCGCCGAGCGCGACATCGACAGAGCGAAGCCGCCGATCGCGAGGGCGGTGATGCCGATGCGCACGACCGATTCGCGGCGCACCGTCCTGGGTAGGCTGGCGACACCGAGTGCGCCCACGAGTGCACCAAGGCCGTTTGTGGCCATAAGGATCGAGTAGCCGGTGCTCGAAAGGTGGAGTGTCTTCACGGCGATAGCAGGCAGGAGCGTTGCGAACGGCATCCCGAAGATGGTGATGAACACGGCGGTCAGAAGGTGCATTCGCACCCTGCGGTGCGCTGCGGCGTACTTGAGACCGGCGAAGAGCATCTGAACCGGAGTCTCGCTGCCCTTCTTCGGCGCAGCGTGCTGGCGGGGCCTGATGACAGCGAGCGCCCAGATGACAAACAGGAAGCTCGCCGCGTTGACGTAGAAGACTTCGGTGACGCCGTCGCTCTGACCGCGGCCAAAGAACGCAATGATGCCTGCAGCGGCCATGGGACCGACGAGGCGCGCCGCGTTGAACTGCGCCGAGGAAAGCGCGACGGCGTTCATCAGCGTCTCCTTGGGAACAAGGTCGGGGGTCATCGCCTGCCACGCAGGCGACATGAAGGCCGAAGCGATGCCACCAAGCAGGCTGAGTCCGTAGACCCATGCCATCGTGACCTGTCCGAGAGACGCCAACGCGCCGAAAGCGATGGCCTGGCCCATGAGCACCACCTGGGTGGCGATGAGCAACGTGCGACGGTTGACGTGGTCTGCCAACGCGCCCGTGAAGATGATGAGGAAGAAAATTGGAGCGCCCGAGAGGAAGTTCACCGTGCCGAGTGAGCTGGACTTGCCCGTGAGGCTGAAGACGAGCCATCCGAGAGCGGTCATCTGCATCCATGAGCCGACATTTGAGAGCAGCGCTCCGGAGAAGAAGAGGGTGAAGTCCCGGTGCCTGAACGATTCGAATGTACCGAGGCGACGGAGTACGCCCGGAGGCGCTCCTGCGGTATCGGCTTCGAGTGTGGGGGTGTCAGCGGGAGCGACGATCGGGTAGCGGTCATCCTCATGCCCGGGCGTTCGTGTCATGTGAAACGGACCTCGTTCGCTTGGGAGAAGAGCGCTGCCCCGATCCACGACCGGGGCAGCACCATACAGACGTGTTGAGAGATTATACGACTTAGCCGCAGATGATGCGCATGGCCTCATCGCGCTGGACGTCCATCACGTAGGTGATTCCCGAGACTTTCGACGCTTCTTCGGTGAGCGCGAAGACATCGCTGCGGTTGATCGACGCGAGGTCGAACTTTCGGCTGCCGCTCATGAACTGCTGCAGGCCGACCTTGAGCTTATCGCTGAACGTATAGAGCGCAATCGCGCCGAGCGGGATGTTCTCGATGTCGGCGCCGTACTTGGCTTTGAGGGTCTCGTACGACACAAAGATTTCCTCTTTCGAGCCGCCGAATTCCGAGACGGTCTTGGGAAGGTTCTTCTCCTTCATCCATATCTCGATGTTCTTGCCAACGAAGCCCGGGATCATAAGCGCGCGGCCCATGCAAACGGCCTTCGTGTGCGGCGCACCCATCGCGAGTACCTTGTAGATGTGGTCCTCGGTGGAGAATCCACCAGCGATGGCGATATCGGGGATGTATGCCCCGTCACACTCACGCAGCTTACCGACGAGCTCGTTCGTCATGCACTGCAGGTAGAACGTGGGCGTGCCCCACTCCTCCATCATGCGCCACGGGCTCATGCCGGTACCGCCGGGCGCGCCGTCGATAGTGAGCAGGTCGATACGGGCGTTGCTCGACCACTTGATGGCCATGGCGAGCTCGCGCATACCGTACGCACCGGTCTTGAGCGTGACGCGCTTCGCGCCGAGTGCACGCAGGCGGGCGACCTCGGCGTAGAAGCCCTCTTCATCGATGAAGCCGAGACGGGAGTGGCGCTCGAACTGGCGGATGGCGCCCGTGTGGAAGGCCGCCTGGATCGCGGGGTCGCTCGGATCGGGCGTAAGGAGGTAGCCACGGTTCTGAAGCTCGAGCGCGCGCTCAAGCGAGTCGACCTTGATCTCGCCTCCGATGCACTTGGCGCCCTGGCCCCACTTGAGCTCGACGGTCTCGACACCGAGTTTCTCGACGACGTACTCCGCGACGCCCAGCCGCGTGTCCTCGACGTTCATCTGCACGAGGATGTCGCCGTAGCCCTCATGGTAACGGCGGTAGTTCTCGACGCGTCGCTCCATGTCGGGAGCTTTCGTGACCTTCCCCGCCGCGTTGCGCTCGAGGCCGGGATCGATGCCGCACACGTTCTCGCCGCATACGAGCGAGATGCCGCTGATCGCCGCGCCGACAGCGAAGTGCTCCCAGTTCTTGCGGGCGATCTCGGTCGAGCCGAGGGCACCGGTGAAGATCGGGATGCGCATCTTGACCTTGTTCACATCGCCGAAGACGGTCTCGGTAGCCACGTTCGGGAACAGGGTGTTGTCGGGAGTCCCGACCGCGCCGCCCTCAAGCCCCTCGGCACCAAGGGCGTAGCCCATGATGTTCAGGTGCGAATAGTCGATCGGGTAGTCCTTGTCGCCGCCGGCAGTCACT
This sequence comes from Coriobacteriia bacterium, assembly GCA_038325105.1. GTDB lineage: Bacteria > Actinomycetota > Coriobacteriia > Anaerosomatales > Anaerosomataceae > WSXY01. The sequence goes on along the minus strand of JBBQIR010000011.1, from coordinate 42,735 downwards.
TCGCCGAAGGGGCCGGGATAGATGACTTCGCGTCCGCGGAACGAGGCCTTGAAGACTTCGCAGTTCCCTCGGCATCCGTCGATGCATCGCGTGCAGATGCCTGAAGCGGGCGCGACGTCGCGCGAACGGTTCGTCGTTTGAGTCGCGTCGTTGGCGTTGGGTCGTTGCATAGTCATGGAATCCCCCGACTTTCATGAAGACCCCTCACGGGGTCGACCGATTTCGGCTATCGTAACGTATCGGAAACGTGAGAGAAATGCCTGTGCAATACGAAACAGCGCAACTCGAGGAGGAGCTATGCCCCAACACCTGCGATCCGAGGTCGTGAAAGCGATCAAGGATCAGAAGATCGAGTTCATCCACCTGTGGTTCACCGACGTTCTCGGCTTCCTGAAGTCGTTCACGATCGACGTCGAGGAACTCGACCTGGCGATGTCCGAGGGGATGGGCTTCGACGGCTCGTCAATCCAGGGTTTTGCCCGTATCCAGGAATCCGACATGATCGCGCTGCCGGACCCGACGACGCTGCAGATTCTCCCGTGGCGCCAGAAGGGTGCGCTCGTTGCCACGATGTTCTGCGACATCATGCGGCCCGAGGGCGGCTACTATGAGGCCGACCCGCGCTTCGTGCTCCGACGCAACCTCGAGAAGGCGAAGGCGCTGGGCTTCGATTTCTTCATCGGTCCCGAGCTTGAGTACTACTACCTCAAGAGCGACACGGAACCCGAGGTACTCGACCACGCGACGTACTTCGACCAGACGACGCGCGACCTCGCGATCGATCTGCGCAAGGACACTGTTCGCGCGCTCAAGCGGTTCGGCATCCAGGTGGAGTACAGCCACCACGAGGTCGGCCCGAGCCAGCACGAGATCGACCTGCGCTACTGCGAGGCTCTCAAGATGGCCGACAACGTGATGACGTACCGCGTCGTGGTGAAAGAGATCGCCCAGGAAAACGGCGTCTATGCCACGTTCATGCCGAAGCCGCTCTTCGGCGAGGCTGGAAGCGGCATGCACGTGCATCAGTCGCTCTTCAAAGACGGCCGCAACGCGTTTTACGACGCCGACGACCCGCATCACCTCTCCGCGACCGCGAAGTCGTACATCGCCGGCATCCTTGCCCACGCGCGCGAGATTTGTGCAGTGACGAACCAGTGGGTCAACAGCTACAAGCGCCTGGTCTCAGGCTATGAGGCGCCGGTCTACATCTGTTGGGCGCATCGCAACCGCTCGGCGCTCGTTCGCGTGCCGATGTACAAGCCCGGCAAGGAGAACGCGACCCGCATCGAGCTACGTTCGCCGGATCCCGCGTGCAACCCGTATCTGGCGTTCTCGGTCATGCTCGCCGCTGGCCTCGACGGCATCGAGAAGGGGCTCACGCTCCCGGCCGATGTCACCGACGACGTCTACGAGATGACCGAGAAGGAACGCGCGGCAGTCGGCATCGAGCAGCTGCCGGGCGACCTCGATGAAGCCATCCGCGCGATGGAGGAGAGCGAACTCGTCCGCGAGGCACTTGGCGACCAGGTCTTCGAGTGGTTCCTGCTCAACAAGAAGGCCGAATGGTCCGCCTATCACCAGCGCGTGACGCCGTTCGAGATCGACGAGTATCTGCCGCTGCTGTAGGGGCTCGCCGCACGCAATCGAAAGGGCCGCCGGAATACTCCGGCGGCCCTTCGTCGTGCGACAAGCATGTCTACTTAGCCGTCCACCTCTCGGTGGCGAAGGAACGAAGATCGCTCCGGGTGAGGGTACGCCGGCCGAGGCCCAGGGCTGGTGCTCCCGCTGGCCTCATGTCGTTCGCCTGCTTGGTGAAGGTGCTGAGCGACGAGATCCCGGTGAGCGATATCATGCCCGCGGGATTGTCGATGTCGTAGAACTTGGTTCCGAGCGCATTGATCGCGCTCGTAAACGTCGCGGCTGAGATGGCTTTGGTGCTGCCGAATGCCTCGAGGTCGATGGAGTACAGAGCGTTGGCCTGGATGACGCCGCGCGCGCTCGGGTGAAGACTCGTGGGAGTGGTCAGAACGAGTGCACCGCCCCAGCGGCCGACGGCGGCGCCACCCGAGAGGGCGTCAGGGAAGTTCGCGCCGCTTGCAAGCCCGAGTGTGTCCCACGGACCAAAGAAGTCGTCGACGACCGCAGCGGTGGCGTAGCGATTGGCGCCCGCGAAGCGCAGAAAAAAGAGACCGGTCGAGAAAGAGGCGTCAAGCTGCTCCAGCACCTTGTCGCTTACCGCGACCGTGCTGCCCACGACGAAGACCGTGTCGGCTCCACGGTCTGTCATGTACTTCCACGCTCGCGCGGTCTCCGCGGGCAGCTTGGTCGGCGTGGTCAACAGAATCGGCATGCCGTAGTAGGTAGCTAACGGCGATGCCGACAGCGCGTCGGCAAAGCTGTCCCCTCGACAGACAAAGGGCAGGGCGCCACCTTCGAAGTATGTTGGCGGCAGTTCGTAGATGACCTTCTCGGCCGTAGCATACCGATTGGCGCCGCCAAGGCGAGTGATGCTCGTGATGCCGCGTGATATCAGCTGCGACTTCACAGCGTCCGACACTGCGTTCGTCCCACCGATGATGTAGGCGTCGGTCGCACCAAGGCGCTCGATTTCGTCGCCGATGACATCGGGCAGCGAGTTCGGTGCTGTGAGCAGTATCGGCGCGTCATACGCTCCGGCGAGCGGTGCGGCGGCGAGCGCGTCCGCGAAACCCGCGCCGCTCGCGATGATGACCGTGTCAGCGGAACCGAAGTAGGACTTCGATATCGCTGCGGAGGTTCCGTAGCGATCAGATCCGGCGGGACGGGCGATCCGCGCGGCCGAAAGATCCTCGAGGGTGAGCAGCCAGGCATTGACATCTGTCATTGCGTCGTCGACCGGAGTCCAGTACGCGTCTCCGAGTTCGAGAGGCAGGCCGTTCGCATTGAACACCCAGTCCCGGTACTCCCCGGTCAAGTCCTCGAACGCGATGACGATGAGCGTGTCGTTCGGCAAGTTCGAGACCGTGTAGTCACCGTTGACGTCGGTGATGGCCGTGCCGAGCACCGTTCGCACCGAAGCGTCGCCCCACAGCGCATCAGCGTCGAATACCTCGACGCGTACTCCGGGCAGCGCAGTACCTCCCGATCCCCATATCTGAACGGTTCCGGACAAGGTCGACAGGGCGTATGCCGATCCTGCCGAGGCGAAGAGGATCGTTGCAGCGAAAAGGGCAGCGAAGAACGTTCGCCGTAAAGCAGGTGCGTGAGTGTGCATGACTCCCCCGATGTCGAGCGCATGCCAGCAGTAGGTGGCAGGGACGCGTAGTAGCATATTCTGCTTGAGCGTGCCATTTCCTCTGCAGCCACCAGTTTCTGGTGAACTGCGGGATTGAGAGCACAACGCAAGCCATTCTCCCCGCGAGCGGCGGTACACTCTCACTGTGGAACGGCGGACAGGAGGCTCGTGATGAACGATTACCGTATAGCCCGCGTTGACATTTTCTTCTGCGGAGGGTTCGTGGCTGCGGTCCTAGGCTCTGTGTTGCAGGTGGGATTCTCCGACCTCAGTCAGCTCGTGTGGCTCGGCATCGTGCTGCTCGTCACACCCATGCTAGGTACGCTTGCGGCGCTTTGGATTGCCGGGAGACCTATCACTCCGGCGCCCTTCCTTTGGGGGCTCGTCGGAGCCGTTGGTGCGACGTTCGTCGGGTTGGCGAGCTTCTTTGTCGTCTACGACCTGCTGCTCATCGTCTTCGCGCCCGTCGCGATGTTCGCGTTCCTCGTCGCGCTGGCTGTGGTCGTCTGGCACGATCGGCGCGTGTGGACGCGGGTGCTCCGACTGGCGCTCGTCGCTGTTACTGCGGCGATTCTGATCGTACCGTGGGCGCTCTCGCAGTCGCAAGTGATGCAGCCCGTAGGCGCATGGATTCTCGCGATTTTGCCTGTTGCGGGAGCCGCCCTGCTCGCTCCGGTTCCCTGGCGGTTTGAGCCGATCTTGCGCGTCTTGCCTGACACCGCCGAGGATCAGCTCTCACTTTCGTAACTGACGGGGCGCTTGCCCAGCACGCTGTCGCAGCGGGTCCGCCGTGCGGTGCTACCCGAGCCACTCCCGACCGCGCTCTCGACGCAAGGCGACCGTTCGTCGCTTCGACGTAAGGACTCATGTCGCTCATGCCGAGATAGACGGTAGCAGAATGATGTCAGACGGCAGCGAAACGAGGGTACTGCGATGGCGACTCTGTGCAAGTACGCGACCGGATGTCCGGTCTTCACGACTGCCCTCGGCCCTCTGCCGCACATCGGGCTGCGCTATCGTCGCACCTACTGCCGGGGCGGGTGGGACGAGTGCGCACGTCACCTGCTTGCCGATGCGGTGGGCAGGGAGCACGTACCTCCCACGCTGCTTCCGAATCAGCTGGATGTGATAACCGAAGCGATGGTCGGCGCTGCCTCCTGAGCAGGACAACGTCGATTTGACCGGGTGGCCCTGCGAGCACACGCGTCGCAGGGTCGTATTGCGTTCTCAGATTGAACAGTTGCGTCCAGCCCGGTCGTAGATGACCGGAATGCCGTCGAGCGTCTTGGGGATCGTCTCAAGAATTTCGGGCTCGTTGGTGTCCATGCCGAGCACGATCGCGGGACGTCCGTCGTCGGTACGCCCTATGCCCACCGACAACACGCCCTTCATGCGCATGAGCCGTCCGGCGTGCTTCGTGAGGATGGCCTCGGGACGAGCCTTATCTGTGTCGCGGGACAAAGCTGCGCTGCCCGATGCACTGAAACGTTGGAACCATTCCGTGAGAACCGACATGCCAGGCTATTCCTCTCCAGCTTCGCAACCCGAAACGAGATTGCGAAGACGACTTCGGTGGGAGCGTGGGCGACAAACACTCGCTGCGAAGCGGCTACGCTTTGACCGTACCGCACACCACCGGTCGCGTCCACCGGTAGAGGAGTTCCGTGGCGGGTCGGGCCGCAGCACTAGTCGTCTTGCGGCGCCCCGTTCTCGTGGCACTTGGTGCAGTCTGCGCTCGCGAATCCCTTCGGATGGCAGTCGCCACACGTGAAGTCGCGGTATGAGTGCTCTTCGAGCCGAGGATGATTAAACGTCGCCTTCTCGAACGGAACCGACGGCCTGTGACAGGCGCGGCAGTCGGCGCCGAAGTGGTTCGCAGGGGGCTTGTGGCACGCGGAGCACTGTGCGCCGAGCATGTCGTGACAATTGGAGCAGCGGACCGCAGCATGGCCCGGAAGCGCGCTCGTCGTTCCGGTGGCGGGGAGCGAGACTCCGACGTATACGGCGCCCGCCGGCTGCATGCCAGCTCGGAGGATTCCTGCCGCATCGAGGGCGGCGAACGTTACCTTGTGACCGGTTGCAGCATGACACTGCTGGCAGGCGAGGTCCTTCGCATGTTCGCTGTGGGTGAGGCCCTGAGCACACCGAGAAGCACGACTCCCACGGCCGCCCATATCAGCAAACGGGCTCGCGAACTGCGGTTCGCTTTCTCTGGCATCGTGGTCCCCTCGGTCATCATGTGATGCGACAATCATGACGCTCACGAGCACGCGCGACACGATCACTCTACGGTTCCAAGGCTCCGTCCCCAGCCGTGTGCGGTGATTGCGGAGTTCAACTGGTCGCAGAGGCGCGCTCTTGTGTAGTTACCCGGAGGGAGGAGGTTCACGATATCCAGAACGTCCTCGGTCATGTCGGTCAGTTCCGCGCGCACGATGAAGTCAAGGCGCAACACGCGCCCGTTATCGCGGTAGAGCGTCTCGATGAGGCGCTGCAGACTCTCATGATCGTCTTTAGATGGCATTCGGGCATTGTGGCGGATGCAGAGCGAGCGCGCCACCTGGCTCCACACCGTGGTTACCTGGATGTTTGCCACCTGGGCGCTCGCAAGCGTTGCGCTGCTCACACCGGTGTCCTGGAACTAGAGCCGGTCCTGCCCGAGGAATCGGAGACCGTCGCCGTCTGACGTGGTGGATTGTCGCGCGACCCGCGAACCCGCTAGCCGAGCCACTCCATCACGGCTGACTCCACGCCCTCGCGGCCAGCATCGACGACGCCGGTGAACCGCTGCGTTGCCGCGTCGAGCGTGGCAAGCGCTGCGGGGATCCGCGCCTCGACGGCAAGCTCCTGTACGCGGCTGAGAAGCTCAACGCCGCTGAGGTCGGCCGCATCTGCCGGGAGTGGGTCACCGTAGAGGAGCCCGGTGAGTGCCTTGTACACATCTGCGCCGAATTTCGCCCAGTGGGCGGTCGAGACAACGAGGAGCGGATTCACATCTCTGAGGCGCTCCGCCACTTCCCAGGCCACCGCCGTGTGCGGGTCCATGAGGTAGCCGGTCTCGTCGAACACGCGCGAAATAACGCCGAGCGACTCGTCGTTGCTCACCCAATCGCCGATGAAATGCTCGCGCATGCGGCGGAAGGTCTCGCGATCGACCTGGAAGCGGCCCTCGGCGGAGAGCGACGCCATCCACTCGCGCACTCGCCCCGCGTCGGCGAGCTCGAAGAGCAGTCGCTCGAGATTCGAGCTGATGAGGATGTCCATGCTCGGGCTTGGCGTGGTGACGAAGCGCCGCGCCGAAATATCGTAGGTGCCAGTGGCGATGAAGTCAGCCAGCACGCTGTTCTCGTTGCTCGCACAGAGGAGCTTGCCGAGCGGAACCCCCATCATTTTTGCGTAGTAAGCGCCGAGGATGTTGCCGAAGTTGCCTGTCGGTACGCACACGTCGATCCGCTCGCCTGCAACCACGCCGCCGCTTGCGACCATGTCCGCGTACGCGCTGACGTAGTAGGCGATCTGCGGCAGCAGGCGGCCCCAGTTGATGGAGTTCGCCGAGGAGAGCTTCAGCGCGTGTGTCTCATGTAGCTCGGTATTGAACGCCGTGTCGTTGAACGCCGCTTTGACCGCGTTCTGGCAGTCGTCGAAGTTCCCGCGCACGCCGAAGACGCTCACGTTCTCACCGCGCTGTGTCACCATCTGCTTGCGCTGGATGTCCGAGACGCCCTCGGCAGGGAAGAAGACGACGATGCGGGTGTGGTCGCGGTCGGCAAAGCCCTCGAGCGCGGCCTTTCCGGTGTCACCTGAGGTCGCTACGAGCACCAGGTAGTCGTCGGCGAGTGTGCCCTCGGCCTGCTGCACCGCGATGGCCTCCGAGAAGAAGAGCGGCATGCACTGCAGCGCCATGTCTTTGAATGCCGAGGTAGGGCCGTGCCAGAGTTCGAGCACGTGCATTCCGGCGACGACTTCCTCGACAGGTGCGATCCGACCGTCGTCCCACTGAGCGCCGTATGCGGTCTGCATGAGCTCGCGGGTCCGATCGGGCACAACGTCGACACCGAACCACCCGAAGACGCGTGCGGCGCGCTCGGGGTACGGCAGGTCGGCCAGATCGAGGATGCTTTCGAGCGACAACGCGGGAAGCACCTCGGGCACGTAGAGGCCGCCCCCGTGCGCGATGCCCTTCACGACCGCCTCGGTGAACGTCGGTCGAGTGGTATCGAGTCCCCGTGTGTCGCGATAGCGTGTGGTTTCCATGCGTGCATGGTAGCAGAGCGCGTGCGGGGTTGTGAGAGAATCCGAACGACCCAGGAATCGAGAGGAGCCAGATGCAGGAGTTCGCTACATTCACGCTCGGAACCGGCAATGTCCTTGCGGTCGCGCTGCACTCAGGCCACGAACTGCGGCCCGAGATCGCGCGGCTATCGGCGCTCTCGGATGCCGGGCGCCTTCGCGAAGAGGATCCGTTCACGGCGGAATGGACCGTGTGCGCGCCCACGTGCGTGGTTGTGAATCGATCGCGGTTCGAGGTCGACTGCAACCGACCTCGCGACCGGGCGGTCTATCGCGTTCCGGAACATGCCTGGGATCTGCCGTTGTGGCGTGACCCGTTGCCCGACGAATGGGCCGCCGTTTCGCTCGGTCTCTACGACGCTTTCTATGACCGCTTGCACGGCGTTCTCGAAGGCGTCATCGCGAGGCACGGCGCAGCGCTTGTGCTCGACCTGCATTCGTACAATCACCGCCGAGACGGCGCGCACGCGCCCTCGGCGCTCCAAGACGAGAACCCGGACGTGAATCTTGGGACGGGTTACCTTGATCGCGCGCGCTGGAGCGCGGTGTCCGCCGCATTCACGGACGAGTTCCGCCGCGAGATGCCGGGAGTCGATGTTCGCGAGAACGTGAAGTTCAGAGGCGGGCAGCTTGCGCGCTGGGCCGCCGACACGTTCGGTGGGGATGTCTGCGTGCTCGCGATCGAGTTCAAAAAGACGTTCATGGACGAGTGGTCGGGCGAACTCGACCCCGAGGCATGCTCGAGGATCACCACGGCGCTCGGGGTGGTCGTTCCTCGGGTAGAAGCTGTGTTCGCACGGGATGTATCTATGCTGTGAAATCGCTTGAATCGTCTGCCGTCGGTGGCTAGTCTTAGGCGGCTGTCAGCGAGGAGACGCGAGGACTCCGTGCGCATAGGCTTAATGGTCAACGACATCGCCACAGAAGAGGCGGGCTACACAACGACCCGGCTCGCGGTCGCCGCGATCAACCGTGGTCATGAGGCATGGGTGATGGCGGCCGGAGACTTCGCGTACGACCCGGACGAGAAGATCAAGGCGCGCGCCCTGCACGCGCCCGGAGCGAAGTACGCCACCGGGTCAGCGTATCTCGCAGGACTCCGTGGGTCGAAAGCGAGAGTCGAGCGCATCACGATTGATGACCTCGACGTGCTTGTCCTTCGTAGCAATCCCGCAGAGGAGGTCGGCAGTCGGCCGTGGGCTCAAAGTGCCGGCATCGAGTTTGGCCGGGTAGCGATGCGCAACGGGGTGATCGTGCTCAACGATCCGAACGGTCTAGCCAAGGCGATGAACAAGATGTACTTCCAGCTGTTTCCCGAGGAGGTTCGCCCGAGGACGCTGATTACCCGCGATCGCGACGAAATCAAGTCATTCGTGAAGGATGAGGGCGGCCGCGCGGTGCTGAAGCCGCTCCAAGGTTCGGGTGGCCAGGGCGTCTTCCTCGTGGACCACGCTTCCAACAAGAACCTCAACCAGATGGTCGAGGCACTCACGCGGGATGGCTACGTAATCTGCCAGGAGTATCTCGAGGCAGCCGAAGACGGTGACACACGCCTCTTCATGATGAACGGTCAGCCGTTCCGCTACAAAGGCAAGTACGCTGCGTTCCGGCGTATCAGACAGGGGGACGACATCCGGAGCAACGTGCACGCGGGCGGGAGCGTTGCTCAGGCGGAGATCACGGATGCTCACCTCCGCATCGCCGAGATCGTGCGGCCCAAACTCGTTGCGGACGGGATGTTCCTCGTCGGGCTCGACATCGTTGGCGACAAACTCATGGAAATCAACGTGTTCTCTCCGGGTGGACTTGGCAGCGCTCAGAGTTTCGAGAAGGTCAACTTCGCCAATGGCGTACTCAACGCCCTCGTACGCAAAGTCGAGTACGCTGCGCACTATCGCCGCAACTTCAGTAATGTCCAGATGGCGACGCTCTAAAGCGAATCGGCTCAGTTCACTCCGGTGACAAGCGTATTCATGACGCCGCTACCGATCACGGTCTCACTGCCGAAAACCCAGAGGCCTCCGAAATCCTTGTCGTGCGCTGTGAAGAAGGCTGTTGTTGCAGGAGGCATGGCGCTCTTCTGTGTGAGCAGAATCGGACTGCCCCAGAAGCCGCACGCTGCACCGCCACCGAGAGCGTCAGGCACGACGACCTACCCCCTCGTAGCCGGTTTGTCTTACATGCTCAGAGTACCCTTTACATCGCGATGCGTCACAGCAGGGGCTCGCCGTCGAAGGGGATTCGTACTTCGACGGTCGCGCCGCCCGTACCGCTGCGCGCCGCGAAGGTGCCGCCGTGACGCTCCGCCCGGCTGGCCATGCTCCGGAGGCCGATGTGCTCTTCGGGTAGGTCGTCCAGGTTCGTGGCCGGCATGCCGGACCCGTTGTCCGAGACGCGCATCGTGAGTGTTTCGCCATCGGCGGTGACCGACGCTACCACGTGCGTGGAGTCACCATGCTCGACCGCGTTGTTGATCGCCTCTTCGAGCACGCATTGGAGGTCCCAGCCGGTCTGCCCTGAGAGCGGTGGCAGCGAGTCGACAACCGTCAGATTGACCGTGATGCCGAGGCGGGCGGCCTGCTCGCGGGCGACCGATTCCAACTGTGAGCGGAGCGGGTCCTTGCCTGTGATCGACGCAGTCCGCTGGCGCGCATCGCCGAGAATCTCCTGCAGGTCCGTCACGGTGTCCCGGATGTCCTCGGCAACACCGTCGAGTGACCGGTCGGCTTCCGCCGAGATCGACTTGCTGGCGAGTTCCACGCGCTTAGAGAGCGCCGAAAGCCGGTTGTAAACCTTGTCGTGCGCATCTTGCTGGACGCGCTCCATCTCCTCAAGCACGAGCGCCTGTGTGATGCGCCGGCGCTCCACCACGAACGCGGCCGGCGACGCGACGATCGCCATGACAAGCAACAGACCTGCGCTGCCGAGCAGCGCCTGTTGCCGTAGAGCGAGAAACACCTGCACTTGCTGCCATGCCATCGCGAAGGGTGAGTCGCCCATCCGGTCGTAGTTGCGCATCGCCACGAGCCACTGCTCCGCGTAGAGCGCCTCGTCGTACGCATCGGCCGTCGCCGCTCCGGTCGCCACTGCGATCGCTTGCTGCTCCCGGGCCGTGTCGATCTGCGCACGGAGGCCGGCAGGCACGGCGAGCAACACGAACGCCAGCAGTGCACCCGCCACGAGCGGCGAGAACTGGAGCACCAGCACGTACCAGCGTGCACGCGGAGCGATCTTCATCGCGAACTCTTCGTTCGCACGGCAAGTCGCTTGTACGCCTCCTGGCGCGTTCCCGCGCCGAGAACCTGGTACGCGGTCTTGATGCGGGAGTTGACGGTGTTCACGCTCACCATGAGCTCGTCGGCAATCTCCTTGGCGGACATGCCACAGAAGCAGTACAGGTAGAGCGTCTTGCGAATCGCTTCTGTGAGATCGCGGTGCTCGGGCTCGGCGGGCAGCACCTCGGTGACGTAGTCGCCCAGGTCGGTCAGCGTGCCGAGCAGCTCGTCGGCGATCGAGCGCGTGAGCACGAAACGGCCCTCGGCAACACGGCAGATCGCGTCGGCGATACCGCCGGTCGACTCGTTTTTCCATACGTAGCCGTCCGCACCGGCCCGGACCGCGGCGGCGACCGTGGCGGGTTCCATGGAAACCGACGTCATCAGGATGCGGCACGCAGGGCACGCTGCCTTGAGCGTGGCGATCGCATCAATGCCGCCGGTCGCCTGATCGCCCAGACGAACGTCGAGCAAGATGACCTCGGGAGAGGGTTCGTGTCGTGCCGAGGCGGAAGCAAGCGCCGAGGAAGCCTCGTCCCCGCTGCCGACTGTGTCGAGGACCCTCGTGCGCTCATCGCGTGCGACAAGCGCACGAAGCGCCTCACGCGCGTAGTAGTCATCATCGACGATGAGCACGCGGATCGGTGCTGTTGACGGCATCGGTTCCTCCCCGGTTCGAACCCTGCGACCTGAGCGAATCTTTGCACGTAGCGGACGTCGGTGCATCACCAGATGTTGATGTCGCCGCAGATGACCGGTAGAGGCGCGTCACAGTCAACCGACCGATGGAGTGCTACCCTCTTTCTACAAACCGCGCGGCAGGGGGGTCTTAGATGAAGCACGTGATCGTCATCCTCGACGGAGCGGCCGGGTGGCCGCTCGCCGAACTCGGCGGTCTTACGACCCTCGCCGCAGCCAATACGCCCAACCTCGACGCGCTCGCGTATGCAGGGCGCACGGGATTGGCGCAGACGGTGCCCGACGGCGCGGAACCCTCATCCGCGGCGGCATGCACGGCGATTCTCGGCTACGACCCTATCGCCAGTTTCGTGGGACGCGGCGCGATCGAGGCCGCGAGCATGGGTATCACGCTGGCGCCCGATGAGGTCGCTCTGCGCATGAACCTCGTCAATACCGGTGACGGCACCATGACCTCCTACGCGTGCGGTCACATCACGACTCCCGAATCGCGCGCGATCGTGGCCGAATTGGCCGAGGCGCTCGGCGATGACACGTTCCGCTTCTATCCCGGCGTGGCGTACCGCCATATCCTGGTCGTCAAAGGCCACAACGAGCTCATGAACGCGGGGTTCACGCCGCCCCACGACATCTCGGACAAGCCGATCGCGGGTCAGCTTCCTCGCGGTGAAGGTAGCGGGGTCCTGCTGGAACTCATGGCGCGTGCCCGCGGAGTGCTTGCATCGTCGGCTGCCAACGCGGCGCGTGTGGCATCGGGCGGTCTGCCGGCGACCGAGATCTGGCCGTTTTGGCCGGGCGTTGCCCCGGCGGGTCTGCGTCCGTTCACCGAGACGTACGGGATCTCCGCGGCGATGACATCAGGCGTCGACCTCCTGAACGGTCTCGCCGTGCTTCTCGGCATCGACCGGCTCGACATCCCCGGCGTCTCCGACGGTGCCGACAACGATTACGCCGCACAGGCTGAAGGCGGGCTTGCGGCGCTTGCCGATCATGACCTCGTCGTCATCCACGTCGAATCACCCGATGAGGAGGGTCACGCAGGCGACGTAGCAGGCAAGGTCGCCGCGATTGAGGCCATCGACCGCGAAGTCATCGCGCGAGTCCGCGATTACTCCGGCGAACTACGGATCCTGTGCATGCCCGACCATCCCACGCCGATCGCGCTCAAGACCCATGTGGGTGAGGCCGTGCCGTTCGTGTTCGCCGGTTCCGGCGTTGCGTCGTCGAAGGCGACCGGCTTCCACGAAGTCGAGGCGGCCGCGACGGGCATCCGCATCGACCCCGGATTCGGCGTCATGAGCATGCTCCTCGGCTAGCGCTGCTTGCCGCGGCAGCAGGGCGGGTATCTCTTGTTGCGTACCGCTGCCAAGACAAGGAGTCCGCATGCCCCGCAGCATCTGGAGAGGCGACATCAGTTTCGGGCTCGTGACGATACCGGTATCCCTGTTTGCCGCCGAGGAGCGCAACGACCTTGCGTTCCACTTGCTCGACCGGCGCGACATGTCACCGATACGCCAGGAGCGCGTGAACGGCACGACGGGCGAGACCGTACCCTGGGAAGATGTCGTGAAGGGCTACGAGTACGAACCCGGCAGCTACGTGATTATCACCGACGATGATTTCCGCGCGGCCGATGTCGAGGCGACCCGCACGGTCGACGTCCTCGCCATGGTGCGTGCCGAGGAGATCTCGATGCTCTTCTACGACCACCCGTACTACCTGGCTCCTTCGAGCAAGGCCGCCCGCAAGCCCTATGCGATCCTCCGGGAGACGCTCGCGCGCTCGGGCCAGGTCGCCGTTGCGAGCATCGTCATCAGAACGCGGCAGCACCTAGCGGCCCTCGTCCCGGTCGGGGAGACGCTCGTGCTCGACATCCTCCGCTTCCCTTACGAGATCCGCGCGGCGGACGACCTCGAACTTCCGGGGAGCGATCTGGCCGCTCTCGGCGTGACCGATGCCGAGATGACTCTCGCCTCGCAACTGGTGGACGCCATGAAGGGCCCCTGGGACCCCTCGGCATATCGCGACACCTACCGCGAGTCGCTACTCGACCTGATCAAACGCAAGGTGGAGACCGGCGAGGTGCTCGCGCCGCCGGCTGTCGAGGAGCGTCCGGCGGCGGGAGAGGTCGTGGACATCATGTCGCTGCTCAAGCGCAGTCTCGACGAGCGCCGGGCGGCTGGAGGAGCGTAGCCGATGCCGCTTGACGAGTACCGCGCAAAGCGACACTTCGAGCGCACGCCGGAGCCTGCGGGTGGCGCGGAGTCCGACGCACCGCTGCCGCGCTTCGTCATCCAGAAGCACCGAGCCTCTCGGCTGCATTACGACTTCAGGCTCGAGATGGACGGTGTGCTGCGCTCGTGGGCCGTGCCAAAGGGACCAAGCCTCGACACGTCGCAGAAGCGCCTCGCGGTCGAGGTCGAGGACCACCCGCTCGAGTACGGCGACTTCGAAGGCACCATCCCGGAGGGCGAGTACGGCGGCGGCACCGTGATGCTTTGGGACTGCGGCACCTGGGAGCCGATCAACGACCCTGCCGAGGGGTACGCGAAGGGCGACCTCAAGGTGCGCCTCTCGGGAGAGAAGTTGCATGGCGGCTTCGCGCTCGTGCGCATGAAGCGTCGGGAGGGTGAGAAGCGCGACAACTGGCTGCTCATCAAGGAGCGCGACGGGAACACGAGGCCGCTCGCCGAGGGCGATGTCCTCGATGCCGACCGCTCCGTTGCGACCGGCCGGTCCATGGACGAGATCGCCGCCGCCGCACCACCTGCCGCCCCCTCGGGAACCGGTGACGACCCGTCTGTGTTACCGGGGGCGGTCGCCGCCCCCTCGCCCGACACGATCGAACCGATGCTCGCGACGGCGGTTCAAGCGCCGCCGGAAGGCGAGGAGTGGCTTCACGAGATCAAGCTCGACGGCTACCGCGTGCTGTGTCGCGTCCGCGGTGACGATGTCCGCTTCTTCACCCGCAACGGTGCGGACTGGACGACACGGTTCTCGGCGCTCGTTGCGGCGGTGCGGGAGCTCGGGCTTGGCGATGCGTGGCTCGACGGGGAAGTGGTGACGTTCTTGCCCGACGGTCGCTCGGGGTTCGGCGCGCTGCAGGCCGAACTCAAGCGCGGGGGTGCCGCAGACATCTCGTACGTCGTCTTCGACCTGCTCTACCTGCGCGGATTCGACCTGCGGGCGGCGGCGGTCCTCGCGCGCAAGACGCTACTCGGAGCGCTCGTACGAGCGCCTAACACCCGGGTGCGCTATCTCGATCACGTGGCCGGCGGAGGCTCCGATTTCCACCGGCAGACGTGCGCGTTCGCACTTGAGGGGGCGGTGAGTAAGCTGGCCTCGGCTGCGTACCGCGCGGGGCGGGGACGCGACTGGCGCAAACACAAGTGCCGCAACCGGCAGGAGTTTGTGGTGGCCGGCTACACGATGCCTGCGACCGGTGAGGTCGGCATCGGCGCGCTCGTGCTCGCCGCGAAGGGTCCCTCGGGCGATCTCGCATACGCGGGGCGTGCGGGTACCGGCTTCTCGGTGCGCGAGGCCGCGTCTTTACGCAAGCAGCTCGACGCGCTCGTCATGCTCGAGCCACCGGTCGCGGGAATCCCTGTGAAAGAGGCCGCCGGCGTTCGGTGGGCGCGCCCGGAGATCGTCGTCGAGGTGGAGTTCGCCGAGTGGACCGCGACCGGCGTGCTCCGGCAGGCGTCGTTCATCGGCATACGCGACGACAAGCCTGCGGCCGAGGTGCGCAAGGAGCAACCGGTCGATAGTTCGCTCGCGGTTGCCGGAGTGTCGCTCACGCACCCCGACAAGGTGCTCTTCCACGAGGTCGGCGTCACGAAGAGGGAGCTCGCGCAGTACTACGAGCAGATTGCAGGGTTACTGCTTCCCGAGTTGGCGAACCGACCGCTCGTGCTGGTCAGGTGCCCCCACGGCACCGAGAAGGCGTGCTTCTACCAGAAGGAGGCGTCGGTCGGCTTCCCTTCGGGCATGCGAACGGTCGCCGTGCAGCACGAAGACGGCATTGTGAACTACGCTCTCGCCGACGACATCGCCGACGTGATCGGACTCGTTCAGCTGGGCGTGCTCGAGATCCACACCTGGGGTTCGCTCGCCGACGACGTTGAGCGACCGGACCGCATCGTGATCGATCTCGACCCCGGTCCGGGTGTCGTGTGGAGCGATGTCTTGTCCGCCGCGCTGCTGATCAAAGACGGCCTTGAGGGAATCGGGCTGGCGGCGTTTGCGAAGACGACCGGCAGCAAGGGGCTCCACATCGTGACGCCGATCGAGCGTGAGGGCGATTGGGGCTCTGTGAAGGAGGTCGCGCATGCGTTCTGCACGGCAGTCGCCGCTGCAGATCCGACCCGCTTCACGATGAATCCGCTCAAGTCGCACCGGCAAGGGCGCGTCTTCATCGACTACATCCGCAACTCTCGCGGTGCGACGGCGGTCGCCGCGTACTCTTCACGCGCGAAACCGGGCGCGACCGTGTCGGTGCCGGTGCGCTGGGACGAAATCGAGGCCGGTGTGCGATCCGACCGCTACGACATCAGAAGCGTGCCGAGGAGGATTGCAGCGCTGCGGGAGGATCCGTGGGCGACGTACGAGACGTCGCGGCGACCACTCAGTGAGCGAGTTCGAAACGCGCTCGGACTGCTCTGACGTCAGGATTCTTTGCGGCGCGCAGCAAAGACGAGCGAAACGAGGACGACACCGGCAATCGTTGCCACCAACGCGAATGCGAGTTGATCGGCGACTGTGCCATCGGGTTCGGACGTTGATGCGAACATCATCGGCGGCTTGCCGTCAGCTAGATCGCGAGCAGCCCCGGGAGCCGCGAGCGCCACAGTCGGCGCAGCGAGCAGCAGCATCAGCATGAGGGCGACAAGCGCGAGGTTGATGCGGTGCATGCGGGCTCCGGCCGTAGGGACTTCGGACACTCGTCCCAGAGCGAATCCCATACCGGGTATTCACTCGTCGGCGAACTGCGCCTCATGAAGGCGCGAGAAAAGGCCACCAGCCGCGAGAAGGTGAGCGTAGGTTCCCTCCTCGGCGATCGAACCGTTCTCGATGACGATGATGCGGTCGGCATCGCGAACCGTGGACAGCCGGTGTGCGATCACGAACGCGGTGCGACCTTCTGAGATCGTGCGCAGGGCGTCTTGGATGAGGAGTTCGGTGCGGGTGTCGACCGAGGACGTGGCCTCGTCGAGGATGAGGATCGACGGGTTTGCGAGGACCGCCCGCGCGAATGCGACGAGCTGACGTTGGCCGGTCGAGAGCAGCGCGCCGCGTTCGCCGACGGGGGTGTCGATGCCGTCGGGGAGCCGGTCGATGAAGTCCGTCGCGCGTGAGCCTTCTGCTGCGGCGCGTACCTCGCTGTCGGTCGCGTCGAGCCGTCCGTAGCGGATGTTGTCGGCGATCGTGCCTGCAAACAGGAACGGCTCCTGCAGTACCACGCCGAGGTTGCGGCGCAGCGATGCGAGCGTGACCGAGCGCACGTCGTTGCCGCCCACGAGCACGCGCCCGGCTGTCGGATCGTAGAAGCGCGCCAGCAGGTTCACGACCGTCGTTTTTCCAGCGCCGGTCGGGCCGACGATGGCGAGTGTTGTCCCGGCCTCCACGTGCAGGTCGAGGCCGTGCAGCACCTCGGGGCCGGTTCCGTACGAGAACGAAACGTTCTCGAAGATCACGTCGCCGCCGGCCCGGCCGATGTCGGTCGCATCGGGGGCGTCACACACCTCGGACACCGTGTCGAGCAGGTCGAACACGCGCTCACCGCCGGCGAGGGCGGACTGCGTCTCGGCCCAGAGGCTCGAAAGCTGGCTGACGGCGTTGAAGAACGAGCGCGAGTAGCCGAAGAACGCCACCACCACGCCGATGCTCACGATTCCGCTCGTCGCAAGCCAGCCGCCGTATCCCGCTACGAGCGCCGTCGAGGCTGCGGAGATCACAGCGAGCACGGGCGGGAATGCCGAGGAGACCGCCGAGGCGCTGATGTTCGCGTCGCGGTTAACCGCGTTGCGTCCCGAGAAGTCACTGAGGTTGCGATCCGTTCGCACGAACGCCTGCGCGACCTTCACGCCCGCGAGTTCCTCAGCAAGCGACGCCGAAACGTCGCCGATCGCCTCCTGGCGGCGGCGGAAGACGCGGCGTGCGAGGGTGCCGAACAGAGAGCTTGCGACGACCATGAGCGGCACGACCAGCAGCGTCACGAGTGCGAGTCGCCAGCTCACGAGCAACATGCCCACGAGCGTCGCCGTGAACCCGAGCGCAGCACCGAGCACGCGGCGGAACCCCTGAGCGAGGAACGAGTTCACCTGTTCGATGTCGTTGATGAGGCGGCTCATGAGATCCCCGGACTCGGTCCGCTCAAAGAACGCGACCGAGAGGTCCTGGATCTTCGCGAAGACCTCCTCGCGGAGGGCGAAGAGCGCTTTCTGGCCGACGGTGCCAAGCACGAGGATCTGCATGCGCTGCGAGTACCAGCCGGCGACCGTTGACACGAACAAGATGATGACGGGCAGTACGAGGCCGCCGGTTTCCCCGCCGGCTCTCTGGCCTGCGAGCGCGGTGTCCACGATCCAGCCGGTTATCGCGGGCGATGCTGCGGTGTTGAGTGACGACAGCACGAGCCAGCCGAACGCGAATATGACCTGCGCCTTGTGCGGGCGCAGGTAGCCGAGGAGACGCGCTGCCGAGGCGCGCGCGTCCTTCGCGTGGTCTCGCTTGGCAAGCGACTTGAGGGAGCCCTGACCGCGCGCCACGGTTACTCAACCTCCAGGTCGCACGTGCCGGGTTCCTCGGTGCGGTCGCCGCCGACGAGCTGGCTGGCGGCTATCTCGGCGTAGAGGCAGTTGGTGGCAAGCAACTCGTTGTGCGTGCCACGCGCCACTATTCGGCCGTCATCGATGAGCACGATCACGTCGGCGCGCTTCACCGTTGAGAGCCGCTGAGCGATCACGAACGTCGTGCGGCCCTCCATGAGCGCGTCGAGGCGACCGCGCAACGCGGCCTCGGTCTCGGCATCAACCGAGGAAGTCGAGTCGTCCATAATAAGGATGCGCGGGTCGATCAAGAGCGCGCGGGCGATGGCGATGCGCTGTCGCTGCCCGCCTGACAGTTTCACGCCTCGCTCGCCGACGCGGGTCTCGTAGCCGTCGGCAAGCCGCTCGATGAACTCGTGCGCCTGCGCAGCCGTTGCCGCCGCCCGGATCTCCTCGGCCGAAGCCTCGGGCCGTCCGTACGCGATGTTCTCGGCGACCGTGCCCGAGAACAGCACGCTGTCTTGCATAACGATGCCGATGCGCTCACGGAGCGACTGGAGGGTGACGTTGCGCACGTCGCGGCCGTCCACGAGAACTGCGCCGGAAGCGACGTCGTAGAAGCGCGGGATGAGGTTGACGACCGAGGACTTGCCGGAGCCTGTGGCGCCGACGAGTGCGACTGCGGTGCCCGGCTCCACGGTGAGCGTGATGCCGGCGAGTGTTTCCTCGGATGCGCCGGGATAGCGCAGGTGCACATCGCGGAACTCCACACGACCCGCACCGGACTCGAGCGCGACCGCATCCGGCTTCTCGGGCACGTCTGACTCGGCGTCGAGCACCTCGAAAAGCCGCTGAGCCGAGGCGCCGGCACGTGCGATGGTCTGGGCGCCGAAACCGATGATGAAGAGCGGCTGGAGCAGCAGGAAGAGGTAGCTCGTGAAGGCGACGAGTTCGCCGACGGTGAGCCGTCCGTGGGCGAGTTGCACGGCGCCCACCCACACCACGAGCGCGACACCGGCGTTGCCGACGCTGAACAGGAGCGGGAATGCGTTGGCGACCGTCCGCCGCACCTTGAGACCCTGCTCGAGGAGCGCCTCGTTGGCTGCCCGGTAGCGTCCGGCCTCGAAGGGTTCGCGCGCGAACGCCTTCACCACGCGGACGCCTGCAACGTTTTCCTGCAGCACCGAGTTGAGTGCGGCCAGTCGCTGCTGGAACCCGCGAAACATGGGGCCCAACCCGCCAACGAACTTAACGAGCACGAAGATCGTGCCGGGGATTGCGAGCAGTGCAACGATGGCGAGCTGCCAGTTCATGGTGATGAGCACGACGATTGCCCCGACGAGCAGTATCGCGGCAGCGACCGCCTGTACGAGACCACCGCCGACGAAGTCGCGCACCTGGTCGACATCGGATGTGACGCGTGTGATGAGCTGCCCGGTCTGGGTGCGGTCGTGATACGAGAACGACAACATCTGCAGCCGGGAGAAGATCTCATCACGCATCTCGAATGCAGCGCCGTGGCTCGCGCGTCCCGAGAGGTACCCCTGGAGGAATGATGCGATGCCGCCGAGAATCGCGACTGCGATGAGCAGCACCGATCCGCGGGCGATGAGCGCGCTGTCTTTGCCGGTGATGCCGTTGTCGATGATGTCGCGCAGGATCTGCGGCGCAATGAGTTCCGCGGCAGAGCCAATGAGGACCGCCAGGACGGCTCCCGCCGCGACAAGGCGATAGCGTCGCATGAAACGGAGCGATCTCAGGAGGTCGGTGTTCAAGCGTCAGCTCTTCCGGAGGGGGCCCTCACAGGATACCTCACCGCGCCGATCACCGAACGTGCGAACGCCCGGAGCGGGGGGATGCTCCGGGCGTTCGCGAGAGCTGTGGAGGGGCCCCGCGGGGGTGGGCCCGCGCCGGGAACCAGGGGGGAGGGGGTATGTGGTCTCAGCCCTTCAGGGCGTTGACGATAGTGGTGTACTGCTCGGCATCGATCTCGCCTTTTGCCAGGCGCTCTCGGGTGATTCGCAAGGCCTCATCCTCGGCACCGCCAGCCACCGGCATGGCTGCCTGTCCCTGATACGCCGGGTATCCGGCGCCTTGTGTCGACGGGTGCTTCCGGCTGGCGATGAGCCAGATGATGAGACCCGTGACGAGCGCTGCCGCGATGAACATGAAGATGATGCTTCCGAAACCGAAGATGCTGCCATCAGCCATATGGCCGACACCGGCACCGAGACGTCCGTAACCCATCATGCTGGACTCCTTTCAGGGAGTGAATGCGCTTGCTGCTGAAAGGAGTATCTCCCGTGCGTGTGCACGGAGCGTGCGCGGGATGTGAAGAAGCCGTGGAGAACCTCCTGGCATGGCCTGACCCGTGCATGAGCACGAGCCTACTATGCCTCGATCGGGATGCTCTCAGCGTCGATCTCAGTGACGGTGGTACCTGTCGAGGGACGCGTGGGTGCGCTCGTGGTGAGCGCGACGCCGACCACGATGACCGCCATACCGGCGAGGACCCAGATGTCGACCGGTTCCCGCAGCACGAGCCAGCCGAGGAACACCGCGATCACCGGGTTCACGTACGCGTACGTCATCACCTTCGATGCGGGGGCGTTGCGAAGCAGCCACACGAATGCGGTGAACGCGACGCACGAACCCATCACGCTCAGGTACGCGATCGTCCAGAAACCCTTCGTCGTCAGGACGAACTGCGACCACTCTCCCGCGACCGTGCCGATTCCGAGGAGCACTACGCCGGCGGTCAGCATCTCGTAGCCGGTGGCGACGAGCGCGTCGGTCTTCACCGGGTGACGCTTCGAGTAGATGGAGCCGGTCGTCCAGAGCCACGTCCCAAGCACCTGGATGCCGATGCCGATGAGCTCTTCGGGGGTGCCGTGGAGCCCGGCCATCCTCGGCACCATGAGCACGACGAGCCCCGAGAAGCCGATAACGAGTCCGATGATTCCGCGGACCGACGGTCGTTCCATGCCTGGCAGGAACGATTCGGCGAGCGCCATCCAGAGTGGCAGGAGTGCGACGATGAGGGCGGCAAGTCCCGAGGGAATGCTCCGCTCGGCCAGGAAGGTGAAGTACATGCCGCCCACGAGCAGGAAGAGGCCGACCGTGCCCACGATGCGGTATTGGTCCCACGGGATGCGTATCGCTGTGCCGCGGGCACGGGCGAAGGCGAGCAAGATGAGAGCGGCCGAGAAGAGGCGAATCCCGGCGAACAGCGCCGGTGGCAGAGCCGCCTCGAGTCCGATCCGGATACCGAGGTAGGTCGAGCCCCATACGACGTAGAGGACGGCGAATGCGACGATGAGTTTGACCTTGTGCGACCAGCGCAGCGGGTTCATCGGCGTCCTCCAATCTCGGCTCTCGTGGTGTCGAAAGAGAATACACCTGCGAGCCCCCTGCGCGAACACCCGTGAATCGGGTAGATTGTGACCATGGCCGAGAACGAGTATCCCAAACCTGCACTGAGTGGCGACACGGTCGTCGTGCGCCACCACGGCCGCGCGCGCGAGGTGTTGCTCATCCGGCGCGGGTGCGAGCCGTTCGCGGGGGCCTGGGCACTTCCGGGCGGCTTTGTGGAGCCGTTCGAACGCCCGGAGGACGCGGCGCGGCGCGAGCTGGCCGAGGAAGCAGGTCTGCGGCTGCACGCGCCGTTCGCGCTCGTGGGCGTGTACGGCGAACCCGGTCGCGACCCCCGTGGGTGGACCGTGTCCGCGGCCTACGCCGTCTTTCTCAAGCACGATGCCCCGCAGCTCACGGCAGGCGATGACGCCGCCGATGCGCGGTGGTTCGCCGTTGACGAACTCCCTCCGCTCGCGTTCGACCACGACCGCATCGTTCAGGACGCGCTCGTGGTGTTGGGGTGACCGAGGATAGCAGAAAGGGACGTCGATGGCTTGCTCCCATGTGCGGAAAGTGCTCGCGTTAGTTGTTACGTTCGCGCTCATAGTTCCGGGAGCCGTCGCATCCGGAACAACGTGGAACCGTTCGGGCGCGCAGCCCGAACGGACACTCTCGAGCCTGGCGAGTCTTCTTCCGGCCGGAGTCGATGACGACGTCCCTGGCGTATCGCTCGACACGTATCCGATCCTCTCGCGGGTCGTGACCGGCACGCTCGACGCGAACCCCATCTCGCTGCCGCCGGAGGACCAGTTCGACGTCTACTCGGTGTATCTCGCCCCGGGAGAGCAACTGCTGCTCGGCCTGAGTGGCCCGGCGGGCAACTTCGACCTTGAAGTCCTCGCTCCGGGCACCGTGTCGGTGCACGCGCCGCAGTACGTCGTCACGTCGACCGAACCCGGTTCCGCCGAGGCGATCTGTTACACCGCGGCCGACTTGTTCGGCGCCGGTCGCTACTTCATCGTCGTACGCACGGACAATGCCGAGGGAGAGTACGCGCTCACCTGGAAGATTGCCGGTCGCTCCGACGGCAACATCCCCGGGATTCGTCTCGAAAGCCACACGGTGACCGGCTCGGTCGATATCGTGACCGATGCGGATGACGTGTACCGGCTGGCGGTCGACGTCGGCCAGGTTCTCACCGTCAGTGTCAGCGCCGATGTGTTCGGCGACCCGATCGGACTCGCCGTGTTCCCGCCGGTCTGGGACAACGCCGGGACGCTCGAGCCGTCGCTCGATGTCTGGCACACGGGCGACACGGTCTTCGGTGAGGGCACGTCGGTGACGCTCAACGTCCCTGTCAATGATGCGGAGAGAGCCGGCGACTACTACATCGATGTCTCTGCGCCGAGCGGGAGCACGGGCTATCACCTTTCGTGGTCGGCAGTGCCGGGTCTGATTCCCGGCGCGCCGCTCGCCGATGCGCCTGCGGACAGCGCGCTCACCACGACCACCGTCTACAACATCCCGCTTCGATATGGCGACACGTTCAAGGGCACGATCGATGCGGCCCCGGGTGTTCAGGTCGGCGCGCGGATTTTCAAGCCGGGGTCGCTCGGCCCCGACAACTACCAGGTCGCCTGGGAGGACGCGGGCAGCACGGACCCTAAGACCTACTCCTACGCCGTGCCGGCGGATGCCGAAGGGATCTACTATCTCGAGCTGACGCCGTTCGTGGCGGGTTCCGTGCGACTTGACTGGTCCGTCGCGCGGGCCGCGACCCGGCTGGAGGGTTCTGACCGCTACCTGACCGCTATTCGCGCATCGCAAGCGGCGTTCCCCGACGGCTCCGACGTCGTGATCGTGGCGAGCGGGGCGAACTTCCCCGACGCTCTCGCGGCGGCCGGGCTCGCGGGAGCGTACGATGCGCCGCTCCTGCTGACGGCACCCACATCTCTGTCCGCCTCGGTCAAAGCGGAGATCGAGCGCCTCGGTGCGACCCGCTGCTTCATCGTGGGTGGCACCCCTGCCGTCTCACACGGTGTCGAGACGGCGCTCGGTGCTCACGGCGGCCCGGGTGTCGTCCGGATCGCCGGTGCCGACCGATATGCGACCGCAGCCGAGGTAGCGCGAAGGGTCGTCGACCGGCTCGGCGACGACTATGACGGTGGCGTCTTCGTGGCGCGCGGGGACACGTTCCCCGATGCGCTTGCGGTAGCGCCGCTCGCGTGGCAGTCGCGCCGTCCGGTTGTGCTAACGCGCCCAACTTCGCTGCCGGATGCAACGGCGGCGGTGCTCGATGAGATTGGTGCCGACAGTGCCGTCGTTGTGGGCGGAACACCTGCGGTGAGCGAGCCGGTTCGCCTGCAAATCGCGGGAATCGTCGGCAGCGCGGTTCGCGTCTCGGGCGGAGACCGGTATGCCACGGCCGTTCAGGTGGCGGCCTGGGGCGTGAACGCCGGCATTAGCAGCCTTGAGTATGTCGGCGTCGCGACAGGCCTCAACTTCCCCGACGCGCTCGGGGGTGGCATCGCGTCAGGTGCCGAGGGGGGTGTATTGCTACTCACGCGGCCGGACATGTTGTCGACCTCCACGTCGGCATTCCTCGGCACGCACAACGCCGACGTTCGCTGGTGCAGGGTGTACGGTTCCACTCGGGCGGTCTCATCTGCGGTCACGAAGTCGCTGACTGCGTTGCTCACGCCACACTGATCGGGGGATGCTGTGGTCGGTATGCGCCTAGACATCGCCCCCCGTTCTTCTCGCCGCCACCGCGGTCTGGATCCCTACTCGGGATAATGACGTCGACGAATTCCCGTGAGAGGGAGGTGCCGACGATCGTCGTCTGGGGTTCGAATCACGCTGGCGCAACGACACTGCGTGTCGAGGGAGTCGACCTCTCAGGGCGCTACGGTCTTCCGATCAGCGACTACTTTGCGGTCGCCTTCGAATACGACGAACGCTCCGACGCTGCAGACGACGAGTTCATCAACGGTCTGAGTTTCACGTTCTCCGATACTGAGGGCTCCGATCTGAGCAGCGAGTTCCGATTGGTGCGGTAGACGTCGGATCGGTAACGCTCGGCAACAGAACCATTACCTCACGGCGACCGGGCGTTCTCGCCCGGGTAACCTCGACATGTCGAGACGATGGGGTTTCGCATGTCACCTGACGTTCGCACTATCGCACGCTCAGCAGCCCGCACCGCGATCGGTCCGCTGGTGCGCCGGACCCGCCGTGAGCTTCAATGGCGCAGCCCGGGCGCCGATTTCACTGTCACTCGGGGCTCCGGGGAAAGGTTCCCCTGCAACATCGCCGACCACGCAACGCCGCTTATTCGGCCGCTCGTGGGTCTTGACCCGCAACTGCAGCACAACAAGATCACGAACCTTCGTATCGCCGCCTCGCGGCTCGACGGCATCGTGATCGAGCCCGGCCAACGCCTGTCGTTCTGGCGGCTCGTAGGTATGCCCACACGACGACGCGGGTTCATCGATGGCCTCGTGCTCGACCACGGTCGGCTGAGCGTCGGTGTCGGCGGCGGGCTCTGCCAGATGACCAACCTGCTGTACTGGATGACGCTCCACACTCCGCTCACGGTCGTCGAGCGGTGGCGCCACAGTTACGACGCCTTCCCCGACGCGGGTCGGACGCAACCATTCGGCAGCGGCGCCACCTGCGCGTGGCCGTCCCTTGACCTGCAGATCGAGAACACCACGCTCGAGCCGTACCGACTCTCGGTCAAGGTCACGGATACCCACCTTGAGGGGGAGTGGCGTTCGACCGAACCGCTTCCTGTGCGATACGCGATCGAGGAACGGGGCCACCGAATCACCCATGACGGACCGGGTGCATACGTACGGCACAATGAGCTGTGGCGGCTGGAGTTGACCTCTGGCGAGGATTCGGTGCGCGAAACGCGGGTGGCGGTCAACAGTGCATTCATGATGTACGAGCCGTTCCTGCCACCTGCCACCGGGATGTGAAAGCGTGGTCAACCAGAGAGGGGAGGTCGCGTGAATCATCGACTCATGACAATCATCTGTGTCGTCGGCGCTGTGCTGGCGCTCACCGGATGCGCGCAGAATCCTGCGGCGAACGAAGCGCCCCCAGAGGTCGGGCTGCCGGCGGTCACTCGTCTGGGCGGCATGGGCGGCAGGGTTGTGGTCGCGAACGTTGACGGCCAGCCGGGCGAGGAAGTCGTGGCGGGCATCTGCGAGACCTTCTGCAGCCCGTCGCCTGCTGATCTCTGGATACTGAGTCCCTGAGTTTGAAACACCTGACGACCGTCTGCCCGCTCTTCTGCCCGCTCTTCTGGTTGCCTGGTGGTTGACATGCGCAGCCGGGGCCCGTATCGTATGCCGACAACTTCATAGATAAGCCCTTGATGGGGATGAGTACGCGCGACGAGTAGGTCTTCCAGAGAGCCGGGAACAGCTGAGAACCGGCGACCGAAAATCCGCTGAACATGGCCCCTGAGGTATCCGGAGGAAACGCAGTACGCGGAGTAATGCCGGACGGAAGCCCCCGTTACCGCAGGTTGATGAGCATCGGACCCCCTCGGCGAAGAACCCGCCCGCCGAGCGGAAACCACCACCGGTCCCGTGCTCGAGATGAGGTCGCACATCACGCGCGACGAAGTCGGGTGGTACCGCGAAGGCACACGTCTTTCGCCCTGACACAACAGTCCGGGGCGGGGGCGTTTTTTCATATGCTGGAGGTGGTTAGGGATGGCGAAGACCTGGGACGAGATCAACGCGCGCATCGCATCGGGAGAGGCGGTCGTGATGACCGCCGAGGAGTTCTCGGCGGTTGCTGCGGACGAAGGTATCTCGAAGGCGGCGAAACGTGTCGACGTCGTGACGACCGGGACGTTCGGTCCGATGTGTTCCTCGGGCGTGATGCTCAACTTCGGCCACTCCGACCCGCCGATCCGGATGGGCGAGATCACCTTGAACGACGTGGAGGCGTACGGCGGCCTCGCTGCAGTCGACACGTACCTGGGAGTCACGCAGCCAAGCCGTACGAAAGGCATCGAGTACGGCGGCGCGCACGTCATCGAGGACCTGCTGCGCGGGAAGTCGGTGCGCCTGCGGGCTTCGAGCGCCGGCACGGACTGCTATCCGCGCACGGAGATCGACACGTGGGTGACACTCGATGACCTCAACCAGGCGTACCTTTTCAACCCCCGCAACGCGTACCAGAACTATGCGGTAGCGGTGAACACCGGCGACCGGGCGATCCACACGTACCTCGGTACGCTGTTGCCGCGGCTCGGCAATGCCACATACTGCTCGGCGGGAGCACTCTCACCGCTCCTGAACGATCCCACGTACCGCACCATCGGCGTCGGCAGCCGCATCTTCGTGGCCGGCGCACCCGGGTATGTCGCCTGGGAAGGTACGCAGCACAACCCGAACCAGACGCGGGACGACAACGGCGTGCCGGTCGCGCCTGCGGGTACGCTCGCGGTCATCGCGGACCTCAAGCAGGCGAGTCCCGAGTTCTTCTCGGCAGCGGCATTCACGGGCTACGGCACCTCCGCGTTCGTGGGGATCGGCGTTCCTATCCCGGTGCTCGACGAGGAGATCGCGGCCACGCTCGCGCTCACAGACGCTGACATCTCGGCGACCGTGATCGACTACGGCGTTGCGCGCAGGAGCCGCCCTTCGCTCGGGCGGGTCACGTACGCGCAGCTCAGGAGCGGCGAGATCGAGGTCGAAGGCACGTTGGTCCCGACCGGTCCGATCTCTTCGCTCTCGAAGGCGCGTCGTATCGCGTCAGAACTGAAGACATGGATCACCGAGAAGGGCTTCACGATCCAGGAGCCGCTGCAGCTGCTTCCGCAGATCGGCTCGCAGGGCGTCAAGCCGCTTGAGATACGCACCGAGGAGGCGATCTAGGATGCCACGCAAGCGATTCGACCTCACATTCCCGCCGAACCAGGCGACGAAGCCGATCACGTATCACCTCGTGAAGGATTTCGACCTTACACCCAACATCCTGCGCGCCCAGATCCAGCCGGGACAGGAGGGGCGGATGCTCCTCGAGATCACCGGTCCCAAGGATACGTTCGACGCGGGGATCGCGTTCCTCGAGGCTGAGGGCATCACGGTCTTGCCGGCCGCGACCGACATCTGTCTCGACGAGGACGCGTGCGTGCTGTGCGGCCTGTGCACAGCCGTCTGTCGCCCCGAGGCCCTCACAATGGACACCTCCGGGGAGCTCGTCTTCGACAAGGACAAGTGCGTGTACTGCGAGGCCTGCGTGATAGCCTGTCCGAGGAGAGCCGTAACCCTTTCGTTCTGACGTTTCCTGACTACGTATCCGAGAAGGAGACCGACTTTCGTGCCTGATATCGAACGCAGACTCGGCCTAGAAGTGCTCGTCGTGGATGGTGCGATGGGCACGATGCTCCAGCGCGCGAATATCCCGCCGGAGCAGTGCCACGAGCAGCTCAATCTCACGGCGCCCGAAATCGTGGAGGACATCCACCGCAACTACGTCCTCGCGGGCGCGGAGTGCGTCACCACGAACACCTTCGGCGGCAGCCGTCCCAAGCTAGCCGAGTACGGCCTCGAGGCAGAGGTCGCCGAGTACAACCGCGCCGCCGTCCGCATCGCACGCAGGAGCGGGGCGCTGCACGTGCTCGCGGACGTCGGGCCGACCGGGCTTGTCTTGGAGCCGCTCGGCAAGGCGACGTTCGACGACGTGTACGACGCGTTCTTCGAGCAGGTCACGGCGCTTGTCGCCGAGCAGCCCGACGCGATCCTCATCGAGACCATGACCGACATCGCCGAGGCCCGGTGCGCGGTTCTCGCCGCCCGAGCGGCGTGCGACCTGCCCGTGCTCGTGACCGTGTCGTTCGGCCTCTCCGGTCGCATGGAGCTCTCGGGCACAGACGCCGCAACGGCGGTCGTTGTCCTGGAGGCGGCAGGCGCGAGCGCGATCGGCATGAACTGCGGCCTCGGGCCTGAGCAGATGCTCCCGCTCGTGCGGCAGATGGCGGCGGTCACCGCGCTCCCGCTCATCGTGCAGCCGAACGCCGGGCTGCCGAAGCTCGTGGACGGCACAACCGTCTTCCCCGGCACCGCCGAGGAGATGGGCGAGTACGCCGCGCGGTTTGTGGATGCGGGTGCGTCGGTTCTCGGGTCGTGCTGTGGGTCGACGCCGGCGTTCACGGGCGCGATCAGCGACTACACGCGCGGGAAGGCGGTGCGTACCGACCGCGAGGGGCTTGCGGGCCTCACGCTCGCCGGTCCGCGCGGCATCGCACGCATAGGAAGCGGGCAGCCGCTCGCGCTCATCGGAGAACGCATCAACCCGACGGGCAAGAAGGCGCTTGCTGAGTCGCTCCGCGAGGGGTCGATGGCGATCGTGCGCCAGTACGCGACCGAGCAGCAGCTTGCCGGTGCGCACCTGCTCGACGTGAACGTTGGCGCGGCCGGCGTGAATGCGGTCGCCGTGTTCCCCGAGGCCGTGAAGGCGCTCATCGGCCTGTCCGACCTGCCGCTCGTGCTCGACAACACAGACCCCGCAGCGCTCGAGCCCGCGCTCAAGCTCTACCCCGGCCGTGCGCTCATCAACTCCGTGAACGGCAGCGAAGAATCGATGGCGGCGGTGCTCCCGCTTGCGAAGCGCTACGGCGCGGCTGTCGTGGTGCTTGCGCTCGACGACGACGGTATCCCCGACACTGCTGATGGCAGAGTGGCGATCGTCGACCGGGTGCGTGCACGCGCTCATGCCGAGGGACTGACCGACCGCGACCTCATCGTCGACTGTCTCGTGTTAACGGCGGCATCGGATCCGACCGCCGCGCGAACGACGCTCGACGCCGTGCGCGTCGTGTCCCGCGACCGTGGCCTGGCAACCGTTCTCGGCGTGAGCAACGTGAGTCACGGCCTCCCCGGTCGTCCGGCGCTCAACGCGACGTACCTCGCGATGGGCGTAGCCGAAGGCCTTGATGCGGCTATCATCAACCCCGCTGATGTCGACGCGATGCGCGCCGTGGCAGCGACCGATGCGCTTCTCGGCCTCGACCCGCAGGCTGCTCGCTGGATTACCCGCGCACAGGCCGAGCACGCCGCGATCACTGCAACCGGAGCATCCACTGCGCCTGCCGCACCTGGTGCCGCAGATATGTCCGCTGCCGTGCTTTCGCCGGCGGAGCGGCTGGCACTCGCCGTCGAGCGGGGAGACGCCGACAGCGCGCCCGGTCTGGTCGACGAGCTCGTCGGCGGCGGGGAATCCCCCGGCGACGTCATCGGCGGCGTCCTCACGCCCGCGATCCAGCGGCTCGGCGATGCGTACGGACGCGGCGAGGCATTCCTGCCGCAGCTCATCGCCGCAGCCGAGGCAATGAAGGCCGCAGTCACCGCCGCAAAAGCACATCTCCCCGAGGGAGAGCGTACGAGCGAGGGTGCGGTCGTGTTCGGCACCGTGAAGGGCGACATCCACAGCATCGGCAAGGACATCTGCATCTCGATGCTTGAGAGCCAGGGCTTCACTGTCGTCGACCTCGGTGTGGATGTCCCGGCCGAGCGCTTCGCCGAGGCAGCAGCCGATGCGGACGTGGTCTGCCTTTCGGCGCTCATGACCACGACGCTGCCGGGTATGGAAGCAGCCGTGCGTCTCGTGACCGAACGCGTTGGCATTCCGGTGCTCATCGGGGGTGCCGTCGTGACAGCGGATTACGCCGTTTCAATCGGCGCCGGGTACTCCTCGGACGCGCCAGGTTGCGTGCATGCGGTCAGAGAAGCGATAGCCGGTAGCTAGAACCCGTTCGGAGGAACGAGTCATGATCATCACACAACCACGCGACTGGGCACGTATCGAAGCGGATCTCGACGAGATCGGCGCGACGAGCGTGTTCATCATGGGGTGCGGACAGTGCGCGACCGTTGCTAACACGGGCGGGGAGCCGGAGGTCCTGGAGGCTACGGCGAGACTCGAGGCGTCGGGCCGCACCGTCTCCGGCTGGACGATCGGTGAAGTCACCTGCCACTCCGGCGGCACGAAGCTTGATACCCGCAAGCATTCCGGCGACATCGCCGGGGCGGATGCCGTCCTCGTGCTGGCGTGCGGGGCCGGCGTACAGACAGTCGCCGATGCAATCGCGAAGCCGGTCTTCCCGGGCCTCGAGTCGGTCTTCCTCGGCAATGTCGTGCGCCACGGCGTCTTCGAGGAGCGCTGTCAGATGTGCGGGGAGTGCGTCCTCGACAAGACCGCCGGCATCTGTCCGGTCACCACATGCCCCAAGGGGTTGCTCAACGGTCCGTGCGGCGGCATGTGGGACGGCAAGTGCGAGGTCGTCGCCGACCGCGAATGTGCGCACGTCCTCATCCAGCGCCGGCTTGCCGAGCAGGGCCGCCACGCACAGGAGTTGCTGCCACCCAAGGATTACTCGAAGAAGCTCAAACCCGGCTCGGTCAATCTGCGTGACCGGAAGGCTGGTTCCCGATGAGCCGCCTGCGCGATGCGCTCGAGCGTGGGGAGTTTGTGGTCACCGGCGAGATCGCGCCGCCCCTCGGGACGGATATGACGGCGATGCGGAAGTCGATTGAGACCATCGGTCCCTACTGCCACGCGATCAACATCACCGATAACCAGGGTGCGTCGCTGCACCTGTCGAGCCTTGCGGCATCGCGTGTAGCGCTCGACATGGGACACGAACCCATCTTCCAACAGACGTGCCGCGACCGGAACCGCCTCGCTCTGCAGTCGGACCTGCTCGCTGCGTGGACGCTCGGTCTCGAGAACGTCCTCATGGTGACCGGTGATGACCCCCGTTCAGGCGATCATCCGCAGGCCAAGGGCGTGTTCGATCTTGATTCGACGCAGCTGCTCGAGGTCGCCTCGGCAATGAACAGTGGAACGGACATGCTCGGCCGGCCGCTTAAGGGCGGTACTGACTTCCTGCTCGGCGCTGCGATGTTCCCGGAAGCCGAGCCCTGGGATATCCAGATGCTTCGTGCCGAGCGCAAGGTCGAGGCGGGTGCGCGGTTCTTTCAGACGCAGGCGATCTTCGATATCGAGAAGCTCGAGCGGGCCGTCGCGGTCATGCGGCCGCTCGGCGTGAAGGTCATCGCCGGCGTTCTCGTGCTCCGGAGCGCCCGTGCGGTCGACTTCATCAACGACCGGCTCGCCGGACTCATGGTGCCCGAGGAGATCGGCGCACGCATCAAAGGCGCGGCCGACGCCGCCACCGAGGCGGTCGCACTCGCGACCGAACAGGTGCGAGCATTTCGTGAGGTAGCCGACGGAGTCCACATCATGACTCTCGGTCTTGACGCTGCTGTACCCGAGATTCTGGGCGGCGCAGGGCTTCTCGGCTGAGATTTCGGGCAGTTTGCGTCACGAGCCTTCAGACTGATTCAGTTGGGATTCCGTTTTCAGCGTTCTGTCACCGCGCGTGCCGCGTGTCGGCGCGCAAGGCGGTGTCCGCCGGTACAATCCGTCTATGCACATGCGGTTCAGGGGCCGGCGCGCGAGGCGTCGGGGAGGGGCCCGGTCAAGACCCGCGGTGGTTGCTGGCGGGAGGCGGTATGGGCGAAGCGCTCACAACATACCAAGACGGACTCTACTGTCTGCCATCGGTAGTCGCCGACGTACCCTTCGGAGATCAGCGCGCCCTCAGATACGATGCTCTCGCTGATTTGCTCCGCTACCCTGAATGCATTCCGGTTGCGGCGATCGAGTATCTCCTCACCGCATGTCCGAGATGTTCCTATCACGGTTCGCCGCACGACCGCGCGATCAATGATGCCGGGCAGCTTGCCCTTTCGTGGGCTCAGAACGTGCGCTGCGGAGGTAGTCTTGCAGCCGCGCACGCCCACCTGATCGGTGCACCAAATGCGTCGCACGTAGCCGGATGCACGTTCGCGAATGAAGCCTCGTACTGCTCCGGTGATCTGTCGCGGCACGTGGAGGCGATTACGAGCGAGTACCGCGCTGCCGGTTACTGGACGCACGATGTCCGGCCACAGTCACTGTGTCCGGGGCACATCAGCAACCAACTGGGGTTCATGGCGCACTGCCTGTTGTTGGTCGACATCGGCGTTCCGGCGCTTCAGGACACGGCCGATCGCTTCTTTGCGAGGCACCTCGAGCCCTGGGCGATGGTGTTCGGCACGGCCCTCGCCTCCACCGCCGATCACCCTGTCCTCCGCTTCGCGGGTCTGGTGCTCGAGCAGTTCATGCTCTGTGAGACTCACCGCATGAGTGGCCACCGCGTTTCATGAGCTCCGACGGAGCGTAGTCTGCGGCACATTCATGATCGTCGGGTACCCTATCGGGTGTACGCTGGTGACGAGGACCTTCGAGAGGGTTGCCGTGGACGAAGTACACGAGATCACCGACGGGTCGACCGGCGACGACGACGGGCGAGGCGCTGCCCCGGCATCCCGGAAGTGGCTCATCATCGCGGTCGTGAGCACGCTTTTCGTCGGGACGTTCTTCGCACGCTTCCTCTTCGTAACGCTGCGGGACACCACATCGGAGCTCGGGACGATGACGGCGGCGACTCCGACGGCCACCGTCGAGCCGCTCATCATCGCAGTTGGTCGTACGCCCGGCGGTCAGGCAGAGTGGGAGAGTTATGTCGTGCTCATGCGACACCTCCAGGACCGGCTTGGACGACCCGTCCAGTTGCGCTACCTGAGCGACCGGGAAGAAGCGGTCGAAAGCTTCAAGAGGGGCGAGGCGGACGCTGGATTCGTATGCACTCGGTCGTATCTGGTTTTGGCAACCGAGGGTATCGCCCGGGCGCTTGCCGTGCCCGTCACGAGTGGCGCGTCCACCGAGACGGCAATGCTCCTCGTTAGGGCCGACAGTGAGTATTACTCGTACGAGGATCTCGCCAATCGTACGGTCGCGATCTCATCGCGAACGTCGGTCAGCGGGGCGGCATACCTCTACTGGCTGGCACACGAGCGCAACGACACCGTTGATGATCACTTCGGGCCGCTCGACATCTCGGCGACGCAGGAGGAATGCCTCCGCCGACTCGCGAAGGGAACGGTGGATGCAGCGGTCGGTTGCTCGACCGAGGTGAAGGCGTACCCGCCGGGGACCTTCAGAGCCGTCGCGGTCTCGCCGGAGTATGCGCTCCCGCCCTTTGTGGTGAGGACGTCGCTCGACGAAGAGACTGTGGCCGCTCTGCGGGAGGCCCTGCTCGACTTCGACGCCGAGGCGAGTCTGCCCGAGAACAGCGAACTCGATGGATTCGTGCCAACCACCGAGAACGACTACGTTTTCACCTTTAAGCTCCTCGACTACGTCCCGCCCGGGATCGAGAAGTGGTAGGGCACGCCCCGGCACCCGGGGCAGCCGGCAAGAAGCGGCGGCTTCGGGATTCGCTCAGCGTCCGGTTCATCGCACTGATGATCGTCGGTGAGGTCGCATTTGGCGTGGCGCTCGCGCTCATCGTCGGTGGCATCAGCGTGGGCCTTGTTGCCGAGCAACGCGTGCAGGCTCTTGAGGACATCAGCGGCGTCATCGCTGCGTCGCTCATGCCGGTCGTTGCCGATCAGGACCAGCGGGCCCTCGAAGCGCAGTTGGGAAGCATCACATCCCTCGGTCAGACGTTCGAAATCGAGAACATCCGAATCCAGGACGGCACGGGCATCGTGCTCGCAGAAGTGGGCACGGCCGAGGAAGTCACTCCGGGTGTTGATGGCACCATCTGGGACACTATCGCGGGTGCCCGGACAATCGCGCACCCGGTTGTCGTCGACGGGATTGAGGTAGCACTCGTCACGGTCACATTTGCCCCGGTCGGTCTCGGCCCGGCAATGACGACTCCTCTGCTCGCTGCCGCAATCGTTGTCGTCGCCGTGGGGCTTATCTCGGCGCCTTGGAGTGCGTGGCTCGTGTTGCATGAGATCATCGAGCCCGTGACCGCACTCAGGAACAGCGCAGTAGGCATAGCCCGGGGTAAACACTCGCCCCGGCTGGCCAGCCGCAGGAGCGATGAGATCGGCGAGCTCGCTCTCACCCTCGACTGGATGTCGGACGAGCTCGATGCTCAGGAGGGCGCGCTCATGGCGTCGTTTCGCTCGCTTGAGAGCGCGTATGCGACGGAGTTGCTCATGAAGCGCGAGGTCGAGGAACTCATGCGTCTGAAGTCCGACTTCGTCGCCGTCGCCTCCCACGAACTACGGAGCCCGCTCGCAGTTGCACGGCTTTACGCCGAGATGCTCGAAAGCGGCGTCTACGGTGATCTTGGTCCCGAGAGCCGCCAGGCTGTGGATTCGATGGTCTCTGCTATGACCCGCCTCACGTCGATCACCTCGGATCTCATGGACGCGGCGTTGCTCGAGCGGGGGCTGATGCCACTCAACGCGGCGCAGGTCGACTT
Source organism: Coriobacteriia bacterium (assembly GCA_038325105.1). GTDB lineage: Bacteria > Actinomycetota > Coriobacteriia > Anaerosomatales > Anaerosomataceae > WSXY01. The sequence continues at coordinate 7,722 of JBBQIR010000011.1, read as the reverse complement.
GACGACACTCGTGAGCAGGGCGGCAGCGGACGCAACGCTCCTCGCTTCCGCGCGCGGCGTGGTCGTGAACATGCATGCAGACGCGGGGGAGCCGTGTACCGTGTTCGGCGATGAGATGCGTATCCGGCAGGTACTCGACAACCTGCTCTCGAATGCAGTGAAGTACTCTTACGAGAGCCGGTCGGTCGAGGTGAGCATCGAATCGAGGCCCGATCTCGTACTTGTGCGCATCGAGGACACCGGTCGCGGTATTCCCGAGGAGGGTCGATCGCAGGTCTTCGACCTTTTCGGCAGGATGGACTACCGCGACGATCGTGAAGTTGCCGGCCTTGGACTCGGTTTGACAATCAGTTCTCGCATAGCAGAGGCGCATGGTGGCAGAATCTACATAGAGAGCAGTGTGCCCGAGAAGGGCAGCATCTTTGTTCTCGAACTACCTGCAGAGAGTGACGCAACGACGGACGGGTTACCTGACCACGTCAGCATGGAATGAGGGCACCGTGTCGGACAGCAAAGAGAAGATCATGCTCGTTGAAGACGACGCGGAACTCGTTCGGGGGCTCGGACGATTGCTCACGTCCGACGGCTACGACTTCGTGCCGGTGACGGCATCCATGCACGCGCTGCCGGTCGCGCTGCGCGAACAGCCCGATTTGATCGTACTCGACGTCATGATGCCGGGGGCAGACGGGTGGGAAGTTCTCCGGCGCATCCGCACCAGCTCCGCTCTCGCGACAACGCCGGTCATGATGCTCACCGCGAAGTCGGCCGTAGAAGACCGAGTGTTCGGACTGCTCTCGGGTGCCGATGACTACCTCACGAAGCCGTTTGCGCTCCGGGAGTTCCGCGCGAGGGTCAAGGCGCTCCTGCGGCGGGGCGGTATGAGCGGTCAGCCCGGGGGCATTCGCCGGATGCCCGTGATTGCCGCGGAAGGGCACGCATTCGTCGACGTTGATGCGATTCTGCACATCGAAGGCATGCGCAACCACAGCCGCGTTGTCACCGGGGAGGGAGCTCACAACAGCAGGATGAGTCTCGCCGACATCGAGAAGAAGGTCGGCTCCAACCTCATGCGTATCCATCGCTCGCATATCGTTAACCTGAACGCGGTGCGCGGCTGCCGCTGGGCCACAAAGTCGGCGTTCGTCGTGACCTTATCCGATGGCTCGGAGGTTCCCGTGAGCCGCACCCTCGTCACCGATGTACGCAAGAGGCTAGGACTCTGCTAGTACTCCGGATGCAGCTCGCGTCTGCCACACCGCCGGTCGTCCGCGTGCACTCGGTACTGCAGTACCTTCACGCCGTACACTGTCGTTAATGCCAATGAAGCAAGCGCAAGACAGGGTGTGCGGAGGGGTCTTGGAACTCGCCAACCAAACCGTCGTTCAAGAGGCGTCCGATGCGTGCGTGTGTCACATCGGCGATCGCGGTGCTGCGTACTCGAACCTCTCGGCGCTCCTTATCGGGTCCCCCGGTGGTGCGCATGCTGCAGTCAAGCGGCTGACCACGGCCACTATCACGTGCAAGCGGTTCGATTACCTCGACGAGAAAGAGGTCGACAGGGCTGCGGCGCTTGCGCTAACGGCGCTGTCGACCGAGAACGGGCAGCGTGCGTTTGCCGAGGAGCGGATATGGCTTTTCGGCGACGGGGAGTTCGACCCCTTCCTCAACGGCATGTCGCCCACCGAGTCCACGTACCTCGCGTTCGATCGCGAGGCGCTCAACAGGGCCCTGACCGGCGTCTACGCCATGGCTGACTACAGGCCACCCCACTGCGCGGCCGGAATCGATCACCCCGGTCACATCGGAGTCGAACTCGATTTCATGCGGCACTGTCTTGAACACGTCGCCTGGGGCGACGAGCGGTTCGTTGCGCTTGCGCGCGACTTCTTCGGTAGCCACTTGCGCGAGTGGGGCATCCTGTTCGCGGTCGTCCTTCGGGACAAGTCGACGCATCCGGGTTTGCGGTACGCGTCGTTCGCGCTCGACAAGTTCATCGCGTGCGAGGCCGTGACGTTCCGCCAGAGCCTGCCGTCGCTGTGCGTCCAGCGGGCGTTCGTCGACTAGGATTTCTGACGGCGCCGTGCCTCGGGGTATAATCGCCGCAACACGCGTGGCGACTTCCAGGAGGCCGAAATGTCCGCTCCCACTCCGAAACCCTCGCTTGATGCCTGGCTCGCAGAGATCAAGGCGGGTGGGGACATTGACGGCACCGGGATGTACCTCGTGCACAACGGCGTTGTTCGCGGGTTCTCTCGCGACGGCCGTCCCGTGACTGGGATGATTCTCAACGTTGATCGCGATCTGCTCGCGGAACTCACGGAGAGCGCCAGGCTCATGGAAGGTGTCACGCACGTGCGTGCGTGGGTGAATGAGGGGATGCTGAGCGTCGGCGACGACATCATGTACGTGCTCGTCGCAGGCGACATTCGCGACCACGTCTTCGAGGCCCTCGGCGCGTTCGTCCGCATGATCAAGACCGAGGTCGTCACCGAGGAGGAGTTGCGTCCTTAGCCGGGTTGCGTGGGTGTCTGTGCTGCCCTACGGCATGGAAGCGCTCGAGTTGACGAACCGGAACGGGCTCCCCTCGTTCTTTGAGGCGTACATCGCCATGTCTGCCGCGTGCATGAGTTCGCCGAACGTACGCCCGTCGGTTGGATAGAACGCGATTCCGATGCTGATGTCGATGGGCACCGACCCCTTCGCAGTCACAACGAGAGTCTGCATAGCCTCTGTCATCTTGCGTGCGATCTGTGCGGCCGCATTTCTGGACGTCACGCGGGGCAGCAGCACCGTGAACTCGTCCCCGCCAAGCCGCGCGACCGTGTCGCTGCGCCGCACCACGGACTGGAGTCGGCGCGCGACCTCGGCAAGCAACTGATCGCCAACCGCGTGGCCGAGCCGGTCGTTCACGAGCTTGAAGTCGTTCATATCCATGAACATGACCGCGAACGTCTCGTTGTTGCGCTCGGCGTGGTTGATGACCACCGCGAGGCGATCGTCGAACAGTGCGCGGTTGGGAAGCCCCGTCAGCATGTCGTAGTACGCCATTTTGCGAATCGTTTCCTCGGCGCGCTTGCGTTCAGTGATGTCGTGCGCCACGGCCTGCACTGCCGGCCGACCGTGATACATGAGCGGCGTCGCGGCGATCTGCAGGTCGATGCGGGTGCCGTCCTTGCGAACGAAGCACACCTCGGCGGGGTCGGAAGGCTTGCGATCGTGTACGGTCGTTCGCATTCGTTCGGTCGCGACCTCAACGCTTCCAGCGTCAACGAGCTGCAGCACGTGCATACCGAGCAGCTCCTGGGGGTTGTCATAGCCGAGGAGGGTGGCTCCGTACGGGTTCATGAACGAGATGATGCCCTCGATGTGCACGAGAATCAGATCGGGTGCCAGCTCCACCAGACTCCGGAAGCGTTCCTCGGACTCTCTGAGCGCCTTTTCCGCGCGTCGGCGCTCGGCAACCTCTTCCTCAAGGTCCGCATTCGTCTTCTCGAGCTCCGTCGTGCGTGCATGGACGCTTTCCTCGAGGCGCTCGTTGTACTCCTGGAGCGCGAACTCGGCGTGTTTGACGTCGGTGACATCTTTGGCGATCTCGACGACGGACTCGATCGTCTCGTCGCCGTTGAAGACCGGATACCACATGGTCTCGACCCAGTGCTCTGCACCGGTCGCGTTGGTATCGTGCTTGACGGCGAAGGTCGGCAGCCCGGTGCGCAGCACCTGGCCGACACGACATGCGTCACAGACCACCGTCGATCCGAGAATCGCCTCGTGGCACCGCTTACCGAGCATATCCGTGGCCTGAACGCCGGTGATCTCCTCCGCCATCCGGTTGGCGTACTGGACGGTGAAGTCGCTGTCGATGATGAGGATAGAGTCCGGGCTGTTGTCGTACACGAGTTCGAGCTTATAGCGCTCGTGCTTGAGCTGGGAGACCGTATCCGCGTGTTCGTCGAAGAGGCGCTGGGTGTACCAGGACCCGCCAATGATCATCACGCCGGCGACGATGCGAAGGATGAGGGAGAGCGGGCCAGGACCGAATACTCCCAGCGCGAGGCCAGAATCGGGACCGTTCAGGTGGATGAGGGCCGAGATGACCCAGAAGATGAGAACCCCAACGAGCGCGGCCTGAAAGAGCCTCGGTCTACGTCGAGTCGTGCTCCGCGGGGCACGGTTCATGGATGCGCCTTCTTCGCTGTGACGTTCGTTCATGCACGCTTCGGTCATCCTGTAACGATATCGGCATGCTGAGAGCGCCTCTTGAGACAAGATGAGCCAGTGCCGAGGACGGGATTGCATGTGGCGGGCCGATGGTACAATCGTCGGACACGCGGACGGTATCAGGGAGGTTCTTCATGCGCATCCTCATACTCGGCGGGGGACCCGGCGGTTACTCCGCCGCATTCGAAGCGGCTCGCCTCGGGGCAGAAGTCGTGCTCGTTGAGAGAGAGCGTCTCGGCGGCACCTGCCTGAATTGGGGATGCATCCCCACGAAGACCATCTTGCGTTCGGCGCACATCGTTGCCGATACCGCGAACGCGGCGAAGTTCGGCATCAACGCGACGGTTGCAACGGTCGACGTCGATGGCCTCCGTGCACGCAAGGAGGGCGTGGTCGACGAGCTCGTCTCGCAAGTCGAGAGCAGCGCGAAGCGCCTCAAGGTGCGCGTGGTCAAGGGTGAAGGCCGCATGGCGGGCCTGCATTCGCTCTCGGTGGCGCTCGCGGACGGCGGCACCGAGACACTCGAGGGTGACGCGGTTATCCTGGCGACCGGCTCGGTCGTATTCAAGCTTCCGAACATCGATCACGACATGCCCGGTGTCTGGACAAGCGACGATGCCGTGTCCGTACGGGAGATCCCCAAGGACATCGTAATCATCGGTGGCGGGGTCATTGGTCTGGAGTTCGCCTGCGCGTACGCGGCGTTCGGCAGCACGGTGACGGTTGTCGAACTCATGGACCAGGTGCTCCCCGGCAACGACAAGCGCGTCGTCAAGGCCACGCAGGCGGCGCTCGAGGAAATGGGCGTCGAGTTCCGTCTCGGCGATGCTGTCGAGCAGATCGAGCGGGCTGGCGATCGCATGCGCTCCACGCTGCGTAGCGGCGCGGTCATCGAGAGTGGCATCGTGATGTCGGCCGTGGGCCGGGTGCCCAACGGAGCCGGCTTCGGCTTCGAGACGGAGGGTGTTGAGATGGATCGTCGGGCGGTCAAGGTCGACGAGCACCTGCGCACGAACCTCGCCGGTGTCTATGCGATCGGCGACCTCATCGGCGGCATGATGCTCGCTCACGTGGCCGACGAAGAAGGTATCGTGGCTGCACGCAACGCTGTCGCCGAGTTGAGCGCGACGGGTGGCACCGCACCGCATCTCGAAACCCTGCGGTACGACTGCATCCCCGCGTGCGTCTACACGTTCCCCAACGTCGCTGTCGTCGGAAGCTCACGCGACAGCGCGAAAGAGTCCGGGATCGACGCGATCCAGGCGGTTGCGAAGTTCGCCGCCAACGGCAAGGCACTTGGCGAGGGCGAGTCGGAAGGCTTCGTGCAGATCGTGGCCGAGAAAGGCACCGGCCGCATCGTCGGCTGCCAGATCGTCGGTCCGCACGCGGTCGAGACCATCCACGAGGTCGCCCTGGCGATGAAGCACGGCATCACCGTGCGCCAAGTTGCCGAGATGGTCCATGCGCACCCGACTGTCTCCGAGGTCATAAAGATGGCTTGCGCGGATGCGGCCGGAAAGTGCAGCTGCTAACGATTGCAGCCCTTAGCGCGCTGAATCGTACTGAACGCATGAACGTCCCCGCAATGCGTTCTAAGATTCTTCGTGCGTGCGCGAACGAATTGATGCTATGATTTGACAGCAGGCTGCATGATTCGTATTGCTGACAATCCTTGATTGGGTGGAGTCGCGTGCACGTCTCCGGTGTTGTGCGCGGCAGACAAATCGTCTTCAGTGGCGTCATCCTGACGCTTGCCCTTAGTGCCCTGGCTGTCGGTGTGCTTCAGGCCTCTACCGCTGGCTCATCACGATCTGGCGTCTACGATGTCACTGCGCGGGAGCACGAAGGCTCAAGCGTGCGATTGTTGTGGGAGTGCGGTGGCGATGAACCCGACTCATTCGAGGTGTACCGTTCCGCCAACCCTCTGAAGCTTGAGGATGCGATCGCATCGACGCTTGTCACGTCAACCGCTTCAGGCACAAGATCGGTGCTGGTAGCGCCGGCGCCGGACGAAGCCGAATCCGCATTCGAGTACTACTACGCGGTTGTCTGGTCGACTGGCGGACAGCGGTTTATCTCTCCAAACGTGACTCCGAACCCACACGGTGCGGCTGCTGGCAACGGCGTCAGTTCATGCGACGTATGTCACGACCCGCATGCACCGGTCAGCAAGAGCTCCGCCCTTGGCGCCGGCGGTACAGGTGTGTGCTACTCCTGTCACGGGTCGACAACGGAGACTCGGGCCTACGGGCTGGGTGCAGCCGCAGACGTCCAGGCTGCGTTCTACGATGAGACCGCCAGCCCGTTGCCGCCTAACGGGTCCCAGCATCGTAACGCTGCGATGGCTTCGAGCCAGCAAGAGTGTACCGGCTGCCACACGCCGCACAGGCGGCCGTTCTCGGCGTTGCCTGAGCTTGGATTTCCGAAGCTGCTGCGCACGGGCACAGGAGCGGTCGGCGGTTGGGCGTATGGAACCGCGGCTTCTCCGCTTGGCAACGACTTCTGTCTCGGCTGTCATGGAGCGAGCACTTCGCTTATGGCTGCGGTGGGCGGAGGCGGCGCCAGCGATGCGAGCGGCGGTGACCATGGCAGCGGATACGCGAACTCAGCGCACTCTCCAGCGGACGTCCCGGCAACACCGGGTGCGACCACACAGTGTCAGGTGTGTCACGCCGAGCATGCCTCGCCGGTTGCGGCGTTGATCGACTACCGGGGCAGCAGCACCGAGGGCACCGGCAACGCGGAGAGCGGACTGTGCTTCAAGTGTCACTCGGCTCAGACGTACAAGGGCGTGGAAGCAGATCGTGGCGCAGGGAAGCCCTACGCGTGGAACGGGCGGGACATCTGGAGCGAGTTCACGGCCACATCGAGGCATCCGTATCTGTCGACGGGTGGCTCGCTTTCGGTCAAGACCGATACGGCGATGATGCTGGATTCCAAGGATGAATTCGACGCGGCAGCGCTCGTCAACGTCGTGACCTGGACTGATACTGAAAGCACCGGTCTCCCTGACTATGCCGCTCTCGTCTGGGAGTCCGCGGTGTTGCACGACTACCCGCCGCTGAACCTGGGCTACATCAGTGGGATGGTAGTAGGGTACGGCGCAGCGGGGCTTCACACATTCGAGAGCGCATCGTTCGACTCGAAGGGCTTTGACCCCCCGGATCCGCCTGAGACCGGCTCGGGCTCCACCTCGCTCAACGTTGCGGGCAGGCTCTACATCACGCGAGGTGTTTCCGGCGGGACCGGGACCACGACGCGCTGGGAGTACACACCTCCCTCCGGCAGCGGTGCGGGTGTGCTGGTCGCCGCTTCTCCGACACCGTCGTCGATCGGCATCGGGTCCGACGCTGACTGGGACGCCGTGCACGATGTGGCGTTTTATACAGCCGGCGGCGGCAGTTCCGCGATCATGCGGTGGCGTCATGCCACCGACACGTGGCTTCCGGGCATCCGATTCTCGGTCGGTGGCGTGGAGACTGGCCTGGGGATAGGGTC